>CAUJDU010000054.1 GCA_963169585.1 Actinomycetota bacterium
TTAAGAATCATGGCAAATCTTATGCGCTCTCAAGATAAAGGTTTTGCAGAGTATTCGTACAAAACTTTTGCTGGTATTGTTGCTCGTGAAAGTCCGCGAATCAAGTAGCTGCGTTGGGCCGATAAAGGTTGGGAAATCGGCCGTTTACAACCATACGCTTTCAAGACTAAGGCATACCCGTTTTGCCCAGTTTGTAGGGTTCAACCTCCATGGGATTCGTATTGTTCTCGAGTTATCGAATAATAAACACCGTGCTTTATATGTTCTAATTTTGGGTGTTCGCTAAACTCACGATCAAAAACAAAACCGCAACGCAGTGGCACAGCTTTCGATTTTTCGTTATTTATATCTGCACCGATTTCCACCAGTGGTGTTTGTGTTTGTTCAAATACCATTTCAACCAAATGCCTTGTGCATTTCGAAACTATACCTTTACCGTTGTGTTTTTCGGCAAGCCAATACCCTATTTCTAAAACTTCTCTTGAAGGATCACGTTGCATAACTCCGATTGCTCCAACCATTTCACCATTTAAATAAATATCCCAGTCGGCACTTTCGTTGTTTGCTTTCTTTTCAGGGGCAGCGCGATAATGCTCGACCGAAGATTCATCAGGAGTATTTTGGGCCCAAGGAAGCCATTCAAAAAGAAAATCGCGATTTTCTTTAGCTACTTTTACGAATGCTTCAAATGTATCCGAAGATTTTCCAACTAGTTCAATCTGTTCGTCAACATTCAAATGGTCAGGTAGGTGTGAAATCTTGATTGTCATCGCTAAATAGTAAATGGTTAGTAAAAACTATTCAACTGATTTTCGCTTAAATTTCAAAGCGTATGGTTGCAAACGGCTGATTTTCCGGCCTTTATCGACCCAACGCAGCTAGAAGCGCCGGCCAAACGCGATAAGTTTTTAGAAGAGTGGTGCGACTTCTTTTGCTAGATACGTCAAAATCAGACTTGCACCTGCACGTTTTATCGAAGTCAAATGTTCTAGGGCAACAGCTTGACCATCGATCCAACCATTTGCCGCTGCAGCTTTAAGCATCGCGTATTCTCCGCTGACATGATAAGCAGCAACAGGCTCAGGAAAAAGATCATGAATTGCTTTAATAATATCCAAATAAGCTAGCGCAGGTTTTACCATCACGATATCTGCACCTTCAGAAATATCGAGTTCAGTTTCGATCAAAGCTTCGCGCGCATTTGCTTTATCCATTTGATAACTACGACGATCACCAAAACTCGGAGCACACTCAGCAGCATCACGAAACGGACCATATTCGCCAGATGCATACTTAGCGCTATAAGCCATAATCGGCAATTGCGTGAAACCATTTTCATCTAGGGCGTGACGAATCGCTCCAACTTGGCCGTCCATCATTCCACTTGGCGCAATCATGTCTGAACCAGCACGAGCTTGAGCTAATGCAATCGAAGCGTAACGCTCAAGAGTTGCATCGTTATCTACACTTCCGTCTTCGCGAATAATTCCACAATGACCATGATCAGTATATTCATCTAAGCAGTCATCTGTTATTACAACCAGATTATCTCCATGATCGCTTTTCAACTCTGCTATTGCTTGTTGAACGATCCCATCGGGCGCATCACCGCCAGAACCCACACCATCTTTGTGTGCTGGAATTCCAAATAGAATCACAGAATTGATTCCTACATTTACCAAGTCATTAACTTCTTTACGCAATGTTGACAATGTATGTTGTTCTATTCCTGGCATCGATACAATCGGCTCAGAATCGTTAAGTCCTTCTTTAACAAAAAGAGGAGCTATAAGGTCGTCTCGCGTTAAGGTTGTCTCGGCTACAAGTTTGCGTAATGCCGGAGTACTTCTAAGTCGACGAGGTCGATGAGTGGGAAATGCCATTAAAATAGATTAGGAGATTTCGCTCATATTACGCAAAGCAGCTACTCAAGCAGCATTGAACTCACATTTAAGCACTCTAAACCCTTTTTTAGAAGCTACTCTTTCAACTCTCATACCCAGCTCATACTCTAAATAACCAGCAGTTGAATCACCACCAAGATTTTTAGCAATTACCAGCCACATCTGGCCGTCAGAATTAAGTGTCGTTGTCCATCCTCGGATTAATTCGTGCATTTGAGTCTTGCCGATGCGAACTGGTGGGTTTGAAATAATTAAATCTACTTTCAAGGTGTCATCAACCTCTTGTGGTGCCAAAATTTTGATTCGATCTTGACCAATATTACGCAACGCATTTTTTGCAGCCAATTCTCGTGCCCGATTATTCGTATCAACTCCTATAACTTGTGCTTTCTCAAACTTGTCAGCCATCACACAAGAAATAACCCCATACCCACAACCAACATCAACAATAATTTCTGGATATTTTCCGGAAAACTTATCTACAAAAACATCAAGTAAGATTCTTGTACCTTTATCAACTTTTTCGTACGAGAAAACTCCCCGATCTGTAACCAGTTCGTAATCATTATTCGCAAAAGGAAAAAATACGGTCTTAGGCTCAGAGGCTACATCTGTATCTTCATCAAAATATTGGGGCATCAGTTTCCAGCCTAATTAAATTTATCTAGTAATGCTTGGACAATTCCAGAAATTGTATGTGGATTAGCTTCACAAGTTGGTTCGACGCCTGCCTTGCGCATGGCTGCACTAGTCACAGGACCAATTGAAACTTTAACTGGTATTGAACTCACAGTTTCTATCCCAAAAAGCTCGATAGCATTTTTTACCGTTGACGAACTAGCAAATGTAATTGCATCTGCAACTTTTAGAGCCTCGAGTGTTTCAGCATTTACGTCTGTAATCAACGTATCGTAAACATCGACATTTCTAAGTTGGTATCCCTTTTCAGATAAACCGACTTCGAGTGCATCACGAACTTTAGATGCCCTAAAACAAACAATATTTCTCGTTTCGCTATCTGCATCTGGAAACATTTCAACAAGCTCTTCTGCTACAAATCTAGAAGGAACAATATCGGCAATAATTCCATATTCTCTCAATGCCGCAGCAGTAGATTCACCAATGGCCGCAACACAAGAGTTAGCAAAGTAACGTGAATCAATATCTGCTTTATTCAATCTGTCCATAGTTATATGAACACCATTAGTTGAAGTAAATATAACATAAGAAACATTTTGCAAATCTGGAATTTCAAACTCTATAGGATCAATTTTTATTGCAGGTGCCTGAATAACATGTGCACCTAATTGGGTAAGCTCTTTTGCGATTTCACTTTGCTGTTCCCTTGCTCTAGTTACAACAATTTTTTTTCCAAGTAGCGGCCGATTTTCAAACCAATTCAACTCCATATCAGCAACTTCACCTATAGCAATAATGCTTGGAGATTTAGCTTCTACATCCCCTAGTTCTGCCAAAGTAGTTCGTAAAGTTTGTTGATGATTTGTTGTCCCATTGCGAACTATCACAACTGGTGTACTTGAACTTTTGCCACCTTCAATTAAAGATTGTGCAATCAAAGCACGATTAGCTACACCCATTAAAACAGCAATTGTTCCTTCAATTTTTGCAAGCTCTGTCCATTTAACTTGTTCGCGAGGTTTGCTTGGATCTTCATGTCCAGTAACAATTGTAAAGTTAGTAGAAATACCTCTTTGTGTTATCGGGACACCTGCATAGGCAAGTGAAGCAATCGCTGACGTTATCCCGGGAACTACTTCAAAATCAATTTTGTTATCGATCAGAATTTGAGCCTCTTCGCCTCCGCGCCCAAAAACAAAAGGGTCACCACCTTTAAGACGAACCACACAATCAAATTTTTGACCAAGTTCAACAAGTTTTTCATTGGTTTCATCTTGAGTTAAATCAACATCTCCAGGGCCTTTTCCCGCAGCTATTAACACAGCTCCAGACTTTGTCATATTCAATAATTCAAAATTAGCTAGCCGATCATAAACTACTGCATCAGCTTTTTTTATAAGCTCAGCTCCTCGAATTGTTAGTAACCCCGGATCTCCTGGACCAGCACCAACTAGATATACTGTCATTTAAATCACTAAATCCATTATCTCTTTTCCACCTTTTTCATCCAAAAGCTCACGTGCAGCACTCCGTCCCATTTCATCAAAATCACTTCCATATCTTTGTGCATGTATAACCTTTTTCCCTTTAGGATCGCTAAGAAGTGCGCGTAACCAAATCGTCTCTGAATCAATAGGTATTGCTAGAGCTGCACAAGGAATAGAACAGCCACCACCAAGTTCCGCCAAGAACGCTCGCTCTGCACTTACACAACGAAATGCATCGATATCATTAATTTGTTTTGCTAACCCAATAGATTTCGAATCATTACTTCGACATTCAATTGCAATCGCACCTTGTCCTACCTGGGGCAACATCATCTCTACAGAAAGGATCTCTGTAACAGAATCTTGTTTATCTAATCGTTGTAATGCAACATGGGCTAAAACAATTGCATCAAAATTTGAAGCTTTCTCTAAACGAGTCTCTATATTTCCTCGTAAATCTTCAAACACTAGATCAGGTCTAATAGCAGCCAGCTGCGCACGTCTCCGTGACGAACCAGTTGCGACGCGAGCACCACTAGGGAGATCTTCTAAAGTCGAACCAATCAATACATCTCTGGTATCTCCTCTAAATGGAACACTCGACAAAATTAAACCTTCAGGAGTTTGTGAGGGTAGATCTTTTGCGCTATGTATAGCCAAGTCCGCTTTACCTTCAATCAAAGCAACTTGGATCTCCTTTGCAAATGCTCCATTTGCACCTAAGGATGAGATTGGTGAGCTCAGATCAATGTCGCCACGAGTATCCATTTCGATAATCTCATAGTCGCACCCAAGCATTTTTCCAACCGTGTTTGCTTGCCACAATGCAAGTTTGGAATGTCTAGAAGCAATTCGTATCTTTTCCAATATAAATCTCTAACCATCCGAAGAAATCATTGGAATTTCTTTTATTTGATTTTCAACCAGAGTCGATATGAATTCTTTAACTTTTGATATTTCATCATTCTTAACCATTTGTACAACATCGTAATCAAATGCTCTGTCCCAATCTATGTCTTCGCTTGAAATACCTTGAGCCTTGACTCTTTCGCGTTCTTCGTTTACGAGTGAGATTAAAATACCATATTCTGGACCAAGCCGACCTTGTAAGTAGCGCCTTAACCACTTTGCAAAAGCAGGAGATTTACCTGCTGTAGAAATAGCTATTGTTACATCACCTTGTCGAACTGTTGACATCAATATTGAAGAACAATTTCGTGGGTCATCAGCTGAATTAACAAAAATATTTCTCACTTCACCAGCCAAGAAAACTGCACGATTAACTTCTTCAATCTCTGTTGCTGTTAAAGCAAAAAAAGCACCATCCAAATCAGAATCTTCAAATTTTTTTTCTATATAGTTAATTATTCCCTTATCAGCTAATTCATGAATATGATCAGTGGCCGATGGAGAAATTACTGTGATATTTTTTGCACCACCGGCTATCAATCCATCTATTTTTCGAGAAGCTACTTTGCCGGCTCCAACAACTATGACTTTTCTGTCTTCAAACAGTAAAACAAGTGGAAATCCGTGTAAATCAGGTCGTCTTGCTAGTGGAGTATTCACATCGAATAGGCTAATGATTAGGACCTATGGAATTCGAAAACTGCTATAAAATTTAGGACCAATACCCGTAAAGTATCAATCAATATTGCGTAGTGCTGCCCTAAGCGATTTTCTCAACGGCCGAGAACTAGCTTGCAAGCCTAGCTCAGAAATAAACTCAAATTTTACTGGCACTTTGTATCGAGCCAATTTTTTCAAACAATGTTCTCGGAGTTCTTTTTCACTAGCACGCTTATTTTTCAAATCATCTTGAATATGAACAAGAGGTGAGGCCTTTATATAAGCAACAACACGTTCACCACTTATCTCGTCTAGTTCTCCAACAACAGAAACTTCTTCAACAAAATCAACATCTAGTAAAACATTCTCTACTTCGGAAGGATAAACACTAAAGCCATGGACAGCTATAACGTCACTACCTCTATCAATCAATGTTATTTTTCCGTTTATGTCTTTGACCCCAATATCGCCTGTGAACAGCCAACCGTTAGGGTCTAAAACTTTTGAGGTTGCCTCTTTATCTCCGAAATACCCTGAAAAAACATTTTTCCCTTTTACCACGATCTGACCAACGTCACCTTGCAGTGCTTGTGAGCCAGAAGAATCTCGTAGATCTATTTCAATTCCTTCAAGAGGTGTTCCAATTTCACCTTCAGCTGTTGGGTTTGTTGAAAAGCTAACCATAGGTGCTGCTTCAGTCAACCCGTAACCTTCCATGATTGATTTACCAAAACGTTGTTGAAATTTCTCATGAAGTTCGGCTCTCATAGGGGCACCGCCGCTTATAAGAAGTCGTAATGTTGTAAAAGAATCGAGAGTTATTGAATTTGTTCTAACAAATGCATCAAAAAGTGCTGGGACACCTGGTAAAACAGTGACTTTAGAGTAAGAAATGATACTTGCTAGTTCGACTGGATCAAAGGTTCGTGCAATCACCATTTTTGAATTACTTATTAAAGATAATCCTGCAACCACATGTAACCCAAAAATGTGGTACATCGGCAAAGCGGCTAACACAACATCTTTTGAACTCAAGATGAGTTCATCAACACTACGTGCTTGTTTTAAATTTGCTATCAAAGATTTGTGAGACAACATTGCAGGACGTGGTTGGAAACTCGACCCTGAAGTCATCATCATTAAAGCAATATCTTCTTCATCACATTCATATGTCTCGAACGGTTTTAGTTTTAAATATGATCTCCAATCAGATGAATTAAATTCTAAAACGTCAATAGCTTCCGCATAATTTTTGGGTACCAAATCAATAGTGGCGGTTAAAATTAATTTTGGTCGGACTAATGAGAGATCTCTAGCTTTTTCTGTTTGAGTTGAAAAAGGATCTAGAGGAATAGCTATGGCTCCACAATTTATTATCGCCAAATATGATAAAAGGAATTCGGTAGAATTGTGTGCAATTATTACAACTCGATCCTTTGGAGCCACCCCACGCCTGACTAAACCTGCACTTAAACGAGACGCGAAGTTTTTTAACTGCACATGAGAATATTTTTCATTACCGTCAATTAAGCAAGGAGCTTTAGATTCAGAGAATAATTCGTTTACAAGATTCATGATTTACACAACAGCGTAGCTTGTTTGTGATTGGAATTATTGAGATTTCATTCGCGTTGCGAAGCCCTATTCGCAATATTGCAAAACTCATAAGAATAGAATAACCGCATTATGCATAAATAGGACGAATCCTCAAGTAGGGTACGTAAACCGCCGAAAAGTAATCATGTTCAAATCAGGGTTTAGGAATCTACGTGTGACCACAATATTTCTAGCCTGTTTAATTGCTATATATTCTGTCTCCGTCTCAACAACAGCTTTTGGTACAACAACAAAAGAATCTACAAGAAAAACGGTATTTAAAACCGGAACAATAGACACTGCATCTGAACAAGATTTCCTAAACCGAACAAATGCGCTTAGAGCATCTCTAGGACTTGGATCACTACGAGTTAACAATGAACTGTTAGCAAAAGCACGCGCATGGAGTCAGACCCAAGCTAGCTCTGGGACAATCTTTCACTCAACACTTACAAATGGAGTCACACAAAACTGGTATCGCCTCGGAGAAAACGTTGGTATGGGTCCAGCCTCACCAGCCATTCACGATGCACTTGTAAGATCCCCTAGACACTACGAAAATCTTGTCGATCCTGGTTTTAGCGATGTTGGAATAGGAGTTATACGCGAAGGAAACACAATCTATGTAACCCAAGTATTTATGGAGTTCATGCCAGAGAGTACTCCGGCACCAACACCTGCACCACAAACCCAAACAGCACAACAGAATACCCCTGCAGTTGCTGCATCTGTTGCGCCAACTCCAGTCGCCGCATCAGTACCATTAAAAACTGCTTCACCAGAATTAAGTGCAGTCATCGAAAGAATAAGCATTCTCGAAGCATAAATTTAGTTTTTGACTATCCACCTAAATGAAAATAAAATTTTGCGACGCCAGCAATTATTATTATCGCCATACACCCGCCTAGACATAATGTGACCCAAGATCTCATACAATTATTATATGTGTTGAGGCGTTAAACACTCCTACACGGCGAGTTTATGATTCGGGTTGTGTTTCTTCGCTTTCTTCATCACCCTGAAACAAATCGAAAACATTCACTGGTAAACCTTTTGGCGGTACACCTTGTGCTTGATCTGCTGGGGGCTGTACTGGCTGGGCAGGTCGAACAAATGGATCTGAAGATACTGGTTGCCCAAGTGGCTGTTCAGGCACTCCAGGAATTTGCGAAGTTGGTGGTTGAGCTGGTTGAACAAACGGATCATTTCCTGGAGCTGGTACATAATCGCGTTGTTCACCAACAGGCATTCCAGGTTGAGCTGGAGGCATAGCTGGAGCAACCGGCGGTTGAGCTGGAGGCATAGCTGGAGCAACCGGCGGTTGAGCAGGCGGCATAGCTGGAGCAACCGGCGGTTGAGCAGGCGGCATAGCTGGAGCAACCGGCGGTTGAGCTGGAGCAACTGGAGGTGTAGGAGCTACCGGAGGTGCTACGGGGATAACGGGAGAACTAGCAAAAGGATCAGCTGGAGTTAGCGGTTGTGCAACAGCACTGACAGAAGGATCCATTGGAGCTCCTGGAACAATACCTTGTGGCGCTTGCGTATGTTGTGGTGCCACAGAACCCATAATATTGTCATTTAAATCTGCCATAGCTGCTTCCTGAGCATTAACTAAAAGCTCGTCACGTTTTGTATATGTCTCAACATCAACATCAACACCAGTAACTGTTGTGCCTTGAGGCAATATAATGACTTCTTTTCCATCTTTTGCATCTAAATCTCGCGCAGCAAAATCTAAATTTTTAACGATACTAATCATTCCTGTGGAATCAACCAACAATCCAAGTTGTCCTATAGCAAGATCTGCATATCTTTCGACATACTTCGCCATTGTGTCGTTCCCATTAATACGTACAACAACACTATCACCCAGATTAACATTGCTTGTAGCCAATTCTTCAGGAGTGATATTCATTTGAATATTTCCAAAACGGTCGATCGACCAAATCTCTCCCAAGAATGCTCCACCTTGATCATAACGTGAAAGTTGAAGCATGCCTGGTACAAGTTCTTCCATCGGAATAATTTTTCCGAGTTCAGCCAGATCTGTTCCTCCAGCAATTACTCCAGCTGCAGGAGCAAGGATATCGCGCGCAGCAAAAACTCCACCCGGAGCTTCGATCCTATATTCTGGGTTTGAGATTTCTACTATTCGTTTTGGTTCACCTATTAATTGTGCAGCGGGGGCAAGAATCCCATTGTCTGGCCCAACCAAAACTCCATTTTCCATTTCAACAGCAATATATCTTTGGTTCTTAGGCGAACCTGGATCTACCGCAGCGACTACAACACCATTTGGTAAAAATTGAATTGCACGAGTTAAAGCTAACGCACCTGCTCGAACATCGAATTGAGGTATGTTGTGTGTTATATCGAAAATATTGACATCTGGAGCTTGTCGATAAATTATTGCTTTACATACTCCAACGGACTCATCGACTGTTCCTAAGTCTGATAAAAACGATACCACTTCATATTTAGCCATAAGTACACACTACTCCGTTTATTTTACAATTAGATATCTCAGTTATCGTCAGCACAAAACTTGACTTTATGTACAGAATTTAGAGATTTTCGAAATACGGTTTCGCAAAATTCGCGATAATCGAGTAACGATTCGCTGTTCTGGACAGGCTAATCGGCACAGCCAAACATTGATTTTCAGGAACAGAAGCAACGCCAACTGCTAGTGATTCAAGCCCAGCAAAAGCTATCGTTGGATAGCCACCTGTTATTGCAGCTCCCGCAAAAATGTGATCTGCAACCACTAAATCTGGTCTAGGGAGGTGAAACAATAAATTATCCGCTGCCTTTGCATCATTACTTGCCAATATTGATTCGCCATCACTCATGACGGCTACGCCACCGCTCCACGAAAAGTGCCTACCTTTTCTTCCGTCGGCTATAAATGAACTCGTATCGTCGAACGATTGCAGAATTGTTGCTCCTATGTTTTCACTTAATCGAGCAATTTCAATGAGTAGAGGTAATGTAGCGGCTGGTCTTGAACTTGCAAAAATAATTTTTGCACCTTGTCTTGCTGCTTTTGATATCCGATCAAAAGCTTCATCGAGCGCTATCATCGTTAAATCTGCATCTATATGTACGCTGGCTAGAGATGAGTCGATACCATATACTTCTTCGGCACATTCTTCAATTGAGCCTGAATCAAGTGCATGTAATAAAAATTTTCCAGAGATCCCCATTGTTGATGCGGGGTTTCTTCGAGCTAGTTGTCCAATAGATTCTCTAAAAACTTGTGTAGAAATTGATGTTCGTTTTCCTGAGATTCCCATTTTGTTCAGACTCTGTGAGAATGTCATCGATTCGAAATCAGGTTTATCGATTATCTGCCCGACGGGTTTTATTGTTCTAAAAATCTTACGTTTTTTCTTAACGCGAAAATTCCGTTGGCTTGGTACAAAACGATGTTCTTCCATAGTGAGTAGATTGTCTATTATATGGTATTTCTCCGAACTTTTCCAGGTTACCCACCTCGAAGTTCAGCACTCCTTGATATGGCTGAATCTACAGCCTTACTAATTATCTCCTCTAGCTTATTTTCTTCGAACACCGCTAAGGCAGCTTGAGTAGTACCACCTGGCGACGTTACCTTTTCTCGAAGTTCACAAATCGATCCTTCAATTTTTGCCACAGTCGCTGCACCAACAAAAGTTTGACTAACTAATTGGTGAGCTATTTGTGGATCAAGCCCCCTTTTTTCTGCCGCATCAATTAGTAGTTCAGCTAATAAGAAAAAATATGCTGGTCCGCTTCCAGAAATTGCAGTTACCAAATCCATTTGGTCTTCTTTAACTTGAACAACAGTTCCAAACATTTCGAGAATGGTATTGGCTTTTAATAGATCACTTTCTATTAAGCCGTCTGATGTACACATTGCCGTTGCGCTTAAGAGTTGGCTAGCAGCTAGATTCGGCATCGCTCTAACTACTGGAAAGCCTTTAAAATATGACTGTAACGTATTAATTGTTACTCCTGCAGCAATGGAAATCACTAGACAATCTTTTGAGATATACGTAACGACATCACTACTGATATTTTCAATATCGTTAGGTTTTACCGCAAGTATGCAAGCCTCAAGATCGTCGAGCAAATGATTATGATGAAGTTCTTCTAGCTTTTGGAAAACTTGGCCACCAGCGTCTTTACATACACTTTTATTTATTGGATCGTGTTCAACAACAAAACATGTATGTCCATTTTCTGGCTTGAGTATTCCCCGCGTAAAAGCTTGCCCCATTGATCCGCCACCGACAATCAAAATATTCATGAAGGAAAACCCTAGCAAACGGAAAACCTGTTTTAACTAGGCTTCCCCGACCAAATGATAAAACAGGTTTTTCGTACGTATCACGTATTACCTAAATACGCTAAATACACACTACCACTTTCCACATGTAATAGCAAGTTAATACAAGATTAAGCAATATAGGCTGTTGGCCTGGGGTTATTCTTCCCCTAAGGACTTCCTCATTTCTTCTACGGTTACTTTCCCAGTTTTCAATTTTGCGTACATTTCCAAAAGAAGATCTCGTTCATCTTCACTAAGCGCTTCTTCATTTCTGATTGAATCCATCACACCTTGACGTTCTTGCGGATGCAAGATACCTGCACGGATATATAAAGTTTCCGATGAGATTCGTAAACCTTTCGCTATCCCTTGCAGGATTTCCGCAGATGGTTTTCGTAGGCCTCGTTCAATTTGAGAAAGATAAGGATTAGAAATTCCTGCAAGCGACGAAAGCCTGCGGAGACTAAGTTGGGCATTATTTCTTTGATCACGAATAAAGTTACCCAAATCTTTTAGACGCTGTTGGACCTCAGCGGGTACTTGGTCACGCATGGAAGTTTGGCCATCAGCAGTTGATTCATCTTCTAGATTTTTATCATCAACCATTTTGTTCTGCTTCCCTATTTTATTGCCCTGCGAGCAATTTCATTCTCTAGTTCATCAATAACGTTATGTAGTTTTTTTCGAGTTTGCGAGGTTTCCTCCTCGAAATCCTCCAAGTCAGATATTGCTGAGCTAATTTCTTCTTCGGATAAAGAGTCTATATTTGCTAGAGAATCATCAGTAACTAAAGTTTCCATTCCACGTTTAAACTCAATCGCAGGAGCAGGTGCAAGAACAGAACTTAATCTTGAATTTGGGGCACTAGAACGAGTTTCACCGCTAGCTAAAATACTTGGGAGTGCAGCAATTAGATCGGCGAGCGATCCGCCTTTTGCTCTGCGATCAAATTCGGCTTTGAATATATCTAGCCTGCTTTGGGCCAGCCGACGTAAAAAACTAATTTCAGTTTCAACTTCTCGTGCTGTATCACGTAGTTCACGAAGCTCATCTTCTGGTTTTTCAGATAGACCGGTCGTATAAGACCCATCAAGAATGATATCTATTCTCCGACGATACTGTTCGTCTTCTACCGTTGTGGTTTCAGTTATTGACTCATCAGTCATTTTCAAAGCTGCTTTCTCGCATAAAATGGTTGCTCATTAGATTAGTTCAAAAACGCCGCCCATACATAGGTCCGCCGCAATTGTTGAGAAAAAAGATCTAAGTATTAAGATATACGAACCGACACGCGCTCGTAGCTCAGAAGATTAAATCATCTGGACTAACGAACACAGTGGATCAGAGGGTCACGACCCTTAAAACCTAAAATAAACACACGCGCTCGTAGCTCAGCGGATTAGAGCATCTGACTTCGGATCAGAGGGTCGGGGGTTCGAATCCCTCCGGGCGCACAGTTCTCCGTCGTTTCTTTTCTCTTCACTTTGGTGCGAATAACTTTACAATGTCGTTAGTTTTTTGGACCAAAGCAATAAGGCTACTAACCTTATATGATGACTTCTCCAAAACACTTTCTTGATCTCGAAGATCTATCTCCTAGCGATCTTAATGAAATTCTTAAGCGTTCCGAGGAGGAAAATCTCAAAAAAGTTCTCGATGGAAAAACTGCAGCATTACTTTTTCAAAAACCTTCTCTTCGCACACGCCACTCTCTTGAAGCAGCTATCGTTCAACTAGGTGGACATCCCGTCTATACCCGTCCTGAAGAAGTTGGTATTGATGAACGAGAATCAGCAGAAGATATTGCATGTACGCTTAATGGATACCATTCACTTATTACAGCAAGAGTATTTGATCATTCAATACTAAAAAGAATGTCAAAAGTTTCAAGCATACCTGTCATAAATTTACTTAGCGATAGGTCTCACCCTGTACAAACACTTGCCGATTTACTAACCATAAAACAAGAATTCGGTTCACTAGAAGGTAAAAATATTGCATACTTTGGTGATGCGAACAATGTCTCCTATTCTTTAGCCTTTGGGGCAATCATGTCTGGAGCCAACTTCACTATTTCACACCCAAAAGATTTTCCATTCTCGTCTGAACAAATCGAAAATCTACAAGCAAACAACATCAATTTTACATATATTGAAGATCCAAAAGAAGCTGCATTAAAAGCAGATGTTCTATATACAGACGCTTGGTATTCAATGGGCCAAGAAGAGCAAGCCTCAATCCGTCAGACAGCATTTGCACCTTATCAAGTAAACCAGGAACTCCTCGATAGGGCACCAGAACATGCAATCTTCATGCACTGCCTACCTGCCCATCGAGGCCAAGAAGCCACGAGTGAAGTTTTAGACGGGGAACAATCTCGCATATTCAGGCAAGCCCAAAATCGTATGCATTCAATACGTGGACTTATTTCTTTTCTTCTAGATAATTAAAATGTCAGAAAAGTTTCAAAAATGTGTAGAAGATTTCCAGTGTCTAAATTGCGGACAAGAGGTTAGTGGTAACGGGTTCACAGATCATTGTCCAAATTGTTTATATTCAAAACACGTTGATATTAATCCTGGCGATAGAGCAAACAATTGCCGTGGAATATTAAAGCCAATCAATATTGCTCCCAAAAAAAGTGGATACACAATATTTTATAAATGTTTATCATGCGATTTAGAAATAACAAATAAAACTGCAGAACAAGATGATATTACAAATTTTTTAATTACTCTTAAGAACCAGTAATTTTTTTATTTGAAATAGCGTTTTTTATTTTCGTATACATACCCAAGTTTAGCGATGAACCTATAAGCACAAATACTAAGCCAATAACGTAAATAATACTTATGGACTCATCAAGAAAGATAAGCGACATTGTTATCGTAAAAACTGGTTGGAAATAGAAAAAAACTACGTTAGCTGATGCTTGAATCTTCCCAATTGCATGCTGGAAACTTAAGTATTGAGAGATAGTCCCAATCGCTGCAATCCCTAAAAAGAACCATACAACATTAAAATTAAAATCTTTTGCAATTTCCGCAGTTCTTGGCGCAACTATGAGTATTGGTATAGAAAAAATAAGTGCAACTCCAATCGACTGAAAGCTCAAATTGTAAGGAGAATATCTATTATTAGATCGCTGTATTAAAAGCGAATGCATAGCAATTGAGGAACTAGCAAGCAAAACTAGAACTATACCAATAGGTCTCACTTCAGAACCTTGCGCATTTGAAAACGATGGAGATAAGACGATAATCGCTCCAAAGTATCCAACAATAATTCCTATCAATTGTGCAGATGAAACTTTTTCTCGAAATAGCAGATACGAAAATAATGTAACTTCGATTGGTACAAGCGAAAAGAAAATTGGGGCTATAACAGCAGGCATAAAATTGATAGCAAACATAAAAAATACAAAATTTAAAGCACCAAATAAACTGATTAATAGCGTATTTTTATCTATTTGAATTTTTGGTTTTATAAATATCGCAAGAAACAGAAAAATAAGAATAAAGGCAACTGCCATTCTCACGAACAGCGCCGTTGAGGGTGGAAAATATTGCAAAATCAGTTTTGAAAAAATTGGAACAGTCGCTCCACAAAAAGATGCTATTAAACTAAAAATTATTCCATCTGTTTTAGATTTATTCACAGCTCATTCCTATCCTTCATAAATCTATGCTGCGTATGGCTATAAACCCCCATTTTACCGACCTTAATCGACCCAACACGGTAAAGGGTTCACGAAGTTCCCATATTTTCTTCTACGTAACCATAAGTTAAATCATTGGTATATATCCAGCCAGTACCGTTTCCTTGACCTAAATCAATGTTGAGATCTATCTCTCGCCTATCCATATATTCACTAATTGCAGATTTTTGAGATTGTGAAAAACCTTCCAACAGCGAAACACCATTTTCCAAAACTTTTATATCTCCATAACTAATAGATAGAGTCGAAAAGTCATACTCAATATCACTTGCACCCAACTCGCTAGCAACCCGACCCCAATATGGATCTTTACCAAACCATGAACACTTCACTAGTTGACAGTTTGCAACACGTCGCGCTCCACGTTCTCCTTCGCTATCGGTAGCAGCACCATTAACTGTAATTTTTACAGTCTTAGTTGACCCTTCTGCATCATCACACATTTGCTTTGCCAAAGACTGGCAAGCTTCAAGAATCGCAGATCCAAAACTCTCACTATTTATAGTTTCAGTTTTTTCGCTAGACATCAAAAGCACAGTGTCATTAGTAGATTGCGCACCATCTACCGTGAGTTTATTAAAACTAGAACCTGCTCCTCTGGAAAGACTTGTTTGCAACACTTCAAGATCAACTGTTGCATCAGTTGTAATGAATGCCAGCATGGTTGCCATATTTGGTTGAAGCATCGCAGCACCTTTAGCAATCGCACCAACAGAAAAACTAATGCCCCTGGAATCAATATATGTTTTAAAAAAAGTTTTCTCAACAGTATCTGTGGTCATAATTGCTTTTGCTGCAATCGACCCGCCGTCTTTATTGGCAGATTTAACTGCGAGAGGTATAGATTCACACATTGCTTCTATAGGCAATTGGTATCCGATCCAGCCAGTCGAGCAAACCCCAAACTCGTGTGAATTTTTTCCGAGGGTTTTCGCAACAGTTTCACACATCAAGTTCGCATTTTTTAGACCAAGTTCTCCGGTTGCGGCATTAGCATTTCCGCTATTTACAACAACGCCATAAACTCGTGCTCCACTGGCTTGTAAATTAGATTTTGTAACAGTTACTGGAGCTGCACATAGCTTGTTAGAAGTAAAAACCCCAACTGCTAAAGCAGGTTTATCTCCATCAACGCCAATATATGCCAAGTCCAACTGATCGCTAGATTTTATTCCCCCAGAGACACCACTTGCAATAAAACCTTCGACGCTTGTAACAGTCATGCTTTCTCCCCTATGGATATAGAGCTATGGATTCTAAACCAGTGGTTTCCCCAAGATCTAGTGAAATATTTGCAGCTTGAATTGCTTGGCCGGCAGAACCTTTAACGAGATTATCAATTGCACTGAGCGCGACAATATGTTTTGTACGTTCATCATAAAAAGCACTTACAACACAGTTATTAGTTCCAGTTACTTGTTTAGTTGTAGGTGGTGAATCACTAACTTGAACAAAAGGCTCATCATTATATTTTTTCTCATAAATTCCTAATAGGTCTTCATGAGATAATTTTGTTTCACACGGAATATATATGGTCGACAAAATTCCGCGTGCCATAGGAGCAAGATGAGGAGTAAACAATACGTCTACACCGAGTTCTTTAATCATCTCTGGTGTATGACGATGATTGATAAGTCCATAAGCTTTAAAATTTGAATCGACTCCCGAATATATAGTCGTACCAGTCGGAGTTGCCCCCGCTCCAGTTACACCAGATGCAGCATCAACAATTATCGAGTCTCGTGAAAGAAGCCCTTCTTGCAAGAATGGTTTAGCTCCTAAAATCGACGCTGTTGGATAACATCCAGGAGATGCAATATATTGCGCATTACGTATACGCTCTCGGTGATATTCAGGAAGACCATAAATAAAATCTGCTTGCTTTTCTTTATTTAAATGTGGAGTTAAATACCAAGTTTCAAAAATATCAGTATCTTCAAATCTAAAATCAGCTGAAAGATCTATAACCCGAAGATCATCATTTTTTAATTGCAACATCACTTCTTGGCTTTGCGTATGAGGCAATGCCAAAAACAAAAGATCACAATCTTGCATATCAGCATCTTCACGCGAAAGAAGTTTTTTTCCGGGCAATAAAAATTCGAGATTAGGGAAAAGTTCACCAATATCTGTATTAGCTTTAGAAAAAGCAAAAATATTGTTTAGCTCAAAATTTGGGTGGCCCAAAACTATCCGCAAGAGATCAGCACCAACGTAGCCTGAAGCTCCAACTATATTGACTGTCAACTTCTTATCAACCACTGTCCACCTACTCACTTTAAACAGACTCAACTATTCTAGAAACTGCTTCATTAATTTCTTCTCCACTTATAATAAGCGCAGGAGCAAGCCGAATCGTATTATCACTTGTTGCATTGATGACTAAACCGTTTTCCAAACATTTTTCGACTAGTTCATATGCATTAATTGAAATTTTATCTCGATTTAGATCTGCACCTACAAGAAGCCCTTTACCTCTGACTTCACTGAATAACCCAGTACTTTCAAGCTGGTCAACTAGATATTCACCTAGTTTGCTAGCTTTTTCATCGAGCTCATCTCTTTGCATTATATCGACGACCATATCTACAACAGACAACGCCAAAGGTTGTCCACCAAATGTTGAACCATGATCCCCTTTTCCCATGCAAGATGCAATTTTATCTCGTACCCAACAGGCGCCTACGGGGAAACCATTCCCAAGAGCCTTAGCCATTGTCACAATGTCAGGATTCAAACCATAATGTTGAAATCCAAACCATTTACCGGTCCTACACATTCCTGTTTGAACTTCGTCGACAATCAACAACAAATTATTTTCTTCAACTACATCTTTTAGCTCATCAAAAAAGGCTTGGTCTGCTGTCCTGACTCCATTTTCTCCTTGGATAACTTCTATCATTACAGCTACAGTTTCTGTATTGATTTGTTCCTTTAATGAAGAAATATTTCCAAATGAAAAATGGTTAAAAAAATCGGGTAGTGGCAAAAAATTTTCGTGCTTTGCACTTTGTCCAGTAGCCGCCAAAGTTGCAAGCGTTCTGCCATGGAAAGAACCTAGTGCTGTTATAAATTTATATTTAGAACCTCGCCCGTATCGTTTAGCTATTTTTATTGCACATTCGTTTGCTTCTGCTCCTGAATTCGCAAAGAAAACTTTTCCACTTTCTTTTCTCGAGCCAACAATTTTCTCATTCAACTTTTGTGCAACTTTTTGAGTGTATTCATTTTCGAAATAATTTGAAACATGTGTGAGTTTGGCGCTTTGAGCAGAAATAACTTGCGAGATTTCATCGTTGGCATGCCCCAAAGCAGTAACTGCTATTCCGCCCAAAAAATCTAAATATTGCTTGCCATCCTCATCGTAAAGATAACTATCTTTCCCTCTAACAAAATGCACTTTCGAATCAGGGTAAGTATCAAGTAGGTATGAATCTGTACTGGGGGTCTGATCCCCCAAAACGGACATTACTGCGGATCCAACCCGACAGAGTGCGACACCTTTGTCGTACGTTTTGTCGGATCAGACCCCATAAACATTGTGCCGAGGCCGGCATCGGAAAATAACTCTACAAGTAAGCTATGCCTAACTCTTCCATCAATGATATGAGCTTTCTCAACTCCATCTTCAACTGCCCCAACACAACTCAAAATTTTTGGGATCATCCCTTCTGAAACTGCTTTAGTTGAAACTAACCGTTTCGCTTGGACGGTCGAGATCTCAGAAATCACAGAAGTTTGGTCATTCACATCTTGCAATAATCCTGGGATGTTCGACATAAATATAAGTTTTTTTGCCTTCAGCCCAACAGCAATAGCACGAGCAGCTTCATCAGCATTGATATTTAAAGATTGACCTTCATCGCTGATACCAATAGGTGCAACAACTGGTACTAATTCTTGAGCATGGAGACTTTCCAGTATTGAAGAATCTATTTCATCCACTTCACCAACAAATCCAAGTCTCTCATCTTTAATGTGTGCTTTAATCAGACAGCCATCTTCGCCAGTTGTACCTACCGCAAAACCTCCATGCCTATTTATTGCTGAGACGATTTCACGACCAACTTGGCCAACTAAAACCATACGGGCAATTTTTAAAGTTTCTTCATCAGTAACTCGTAAACCATCAATTCGAACCGGTTCAATCCCATGTAGTTTCATTGCCTCATCGACTTGTGGCCCTCCGCCATGAACAACTACAACGTTTATACCGACCGAACGCAAAAATACGATGTCGTCAGCAAAAGAATCTAGGGCTGGACCAATACTATGAGAATTACCGCCGTATTTCACGACAACCACCGAAGAGTGAAATTCCTTGATATAAGGCAAGGCATCAATAAGAGCACGTGACCTTTGTTCACTAGACATTTCATCAAAATTCATATCCTATTTTACGCTATTTTCTTAGTCCTTGTCACACCTACATTTATGGTAAATCATGTTTTTTGTGAGAGAATCTATCCCTTGTCCAAAAATCGTATACGAAAAGAAAATTATGACCGAGCCAAATAGCAACCTAGTACCTGTCGACGGAATTCGAAATATCGCGATCATCGCCCACGTTGACCATGGGAAAACAACTCTTGTAGATGCCATGCTTCGCCAAACTGGTTCTTTAACACGTGCCAATGAAGGCGATGAGCGCATTATGGACTCTGGCGACCTTGAACGCGAAAAAGGAATTACGATCCTGGCAAAAAATACTGCTGTACGGTGGCGCGACACAAAAATAAATATTGTCGACACACCTGGTCACGCAGATTTTGGTGGAGAAGTTGAACGTGCACTTCAAATGGTTGACTCGGCAGTTTTATTGGTTGACTCAGCTGAAGGGCCACTTCCACAAACCAGATTCGTTTTAAGAAAAGCACTCGCACTTAACCTACCTCTAGTCGTTATCATCAACAAAGTAGACCGACCAGATTCCAGAGTTGCAGAAGTAATCGATGA
The DNA here is from genome assembly GCA_963169585.1 of Actinomycetota bacterium. GTDB lineage: Bacteria > Actinomycetota > Acidimicrobiia > IMCC26256 > JAGPDB01 > JAGPDB01. The sequence continues at coordinate 20,182 of CAUJDU010000054.1, forward strand.
AGTCTACGAAATGCTTTTCGACATCGATGCAGACGAACACCACATTGATTTTCCTATTGTTTATGCAAGCGCAAAGAACGGCTGGGCCACGCTTGAAGCACCTGAAGGACTAAAAAATTCCCATATTCATACTGAAGATCCGAAAGTCTCTTCACACCACGGCATTCCAGACAATGTAAACGAACTCTTAGATCTCCTTGTCGACTATATGCCGGCACCTCTTCACGAACCTGGACATAACCTTCAAGCTCACGTAACAAATTTGGGCGCTTCTAGTTTTGTTGGTCGACTTGCGATCTGTCGCATAATAAACGGCGAGATAAAAAAAGGCCAACAGATATCATGGATGAAAACTGACGGCTCTGTAGAAAAAGCCAAGGTCACAAACCTCTATGTAACAGAATCCAATGAAAGAACAGAAGTAGAAAGTGCTTCTGCTGGAGAACTGGTTGCTGTTGCTGGAATTGCCAAAGTAACAATCGGTGAAACCCTTGCTGCATCAGAAAATCCAGTAGCAATGCCTCTTATCACTGTCGATGAGCCAGCTCTTGCTATGACTATTGGAATTAATACATCTCCTTTGGCCGGTAAAGAAGGCGACAAAGTTACAGCAAGCCAAATCAAAGCTCGCTTAGAACAAGAGTTGGTTGGAAATGTAGCGTTAAGAATGTTTGATACTGATCGTCCTGATGCTTGGGAAGTTCATGCTCGAGGAGAGCTGCAATTGGCAGTTCTGGTTGAACAAATGCGTAGAGAAGGATTCGAACTTACAGTTGGTAAACCTATTGTTTTAACTCGAGAGATCGATGGCAAAACACACGAACCTACGGAGCGTGTAACTATCGACACCCCTGATGAATTCGTGGGTGCGATCACACAACTTCTGGCTTCTAGAAAAGGCCGGATGGAAAATCTTGTTACGCATGGAACTGGTTGGTCACGTCTCGATTATATAATTCCAGCTAGAGGTCTAATTGGTTTTAAGACAGACTTCATGACTGAAACTAGAGGCTCAGGAGTTATCCACCACACATCTGATGGTTGGGAACCTTGGGCCGGAGAAATTCGTGCACGCGATCGTGGTTCAATTGTTGCAGATCGTCTAGGTCAAACAACTGCATATGCAATCACAATGGTTCAAGAACGTGCTGTACTTTTTGTCGAACCTGGTGAGGTTGCTTATCTTGGAATGATTGTTGGAGAAAACTCTCGCAGCGAAGATATGGACGTAAATATTGTGCGAGAAAAAGCATTAACCAACATGCGCGCTTCAGGTTCTGACCATACCGTAAAGGTAACACCTCCTAGGCTTTTCACGCTTGAAGGGGCTTTGGAATTTATTGCTGAAGATGAATGTGTTGAGGTAACTCCTAAATCTATTCGTATGCGAAAAGTTGTTTTAGACCCAAGCGAACGTGCGCGAACAGCGAAAAAACGCCGTCAAGCTTCCGAAAACTAACCACTTACTCGTGTTGGGGCGTTAAACACTGGGAATCCCAGTGTTTAACGCCCCAACACGGTGATCTTTGTCGCAGGTTGGATGTATGATTTGAACATTAGTCCCTTTAATTCAAATTAAAGGGAAGATCATGTCTAATATCGAAAAAATTGTTAATCTAGCGGGTCAACAACACGGCATTTTTGCAACATTTCAGTTAAAGGACCTCGGGATAGCAACTGGTTCAATCGATTGCCTTCTAAAAAATCCAATAATTTCCCAGCTAGACCGAGGTGTTTACTCACTCATAGGCTCAAACAATTCATGGCATTCAAAAGCGTTAACACACGTTTTTCGTGCAGGTCCGCAAGCAATGTTATCGCACGAATCCGCTTTGATAAATCTTGAATTGCTAAACGAGAAATTCTTGTCACTTCGCAATGGGCAAGGTGTTTCTTACCACGCCACTTTACCGCGTTATAGTCGTCGACGTATCAACTCGTCTTTGCATCGCTCTGTATACGAAAATAAGATTTTGAAGCGAACAGTTGTAAATGCAATTCCACAAGTTCCAGTTGAGTGCGCGATAATTGAATCAGCACAACACTTACCTACAAAGATTTTTTCATCTGTTGCAGATAATGCGATACGCAGAGAACTAACTAGTGCGAAGAAGATTCAGGCTACATTAAATTCATTGCACTCGGGCCCAGGAAGATCAAAGTCTCGAGTAAAGAACATATTAGAAGGGTATTTAATTTCGTTAGCTGAATACAAAAAAATAGAAAGCGCACTTGAAGCCCGCATATTTCGAATACTTTCACAAATCACAACCGAAAAAATAATTCCTCAATACAAAGTGGGGCATTACCGTATTGACCTAGCGATCCCTTCGTTAAAAATTGCAGTAGAAATAGATGGATTCGCCTACCATGCAGATCGTATAGCTTTTGATGCGGATAAAAATCGACAGAACTATATAGTTGCAAGAGGTTGGACAGTCTTACGGTTCACCGCGACCCAATCCAACGATGAAATCCGCAGCCAACTTGAAAAACTCCTCGTGTTGGGGCGTTAAACACAGGGAGTACCAGTGTTTAACGCCCCAACCCGGGGCAAATGGGGTTAAGAAACAACCCCATTACTATCGATATCTCACCCGATAG
>CAUJDU010000055.1 GCA_963169585.1 Actinomycetota bacterium
CCGTTTGCATCAATATCGAATGTAACTTCAACCTGAGGAACACCGCGAGGGGCTGGTGGGATACCTTGCAACTGGAAAGTCCCAAGATTGTGGTTGCGGTAGCTCATCTCGCTTTCACCTTGTAGTACTTTAATTTCTACAGAGCTTTGGTTATCATCAGCCGTAGTGAAAACTTCTGAACGCTTAGCAGGAATTGTTGTATTCCGTTCGATAAGCCTCGTCATGATTCCACCTTTGGTTTCAATACCCAAAGAGAGTGGAGTCACATCTAATAGCAATATGTCTTTAACTTCACCACGTAGAACTCCAGCTTGAATTGCAGCACCAACAGCGACTGCTTCATCTGGATTTACACCTTTTTGTGGTTCTTTCCCACTTAGTTCTTTAACAAGATCAGTTACAGCTGGCATACGAGTTGAACCACCGACAAGAACAATATGTTCTATATCTGAAATATTTAATCCAGCATCTGCAATTGCTTTTTCAAATGGTTCACGTACTCGATCCAAAAGAGAAGCCGTTAGTTCTTGGAATTTTGCCCTGGTTAGAGTAAGTTCCAAGTGAAGTGGGCCTTCTGCTGTTGCTGTTATGAAAGGAAGATTGATTGAAGACTCTCCTAATGTTGAGAGTTCAATCTTTGCCTTTTCTGCAGCTTCACGAAGACGTTGTGCAGCCATTTTGTCTGCTCCTAGGTCAACTCCGTGTGCATTCTTAAATTCGGAAACCATCCAATCCATGACTGCTTGGTCCCAGTCATCACCACCGAGGCTTGTATCTCCTGATGTTGATTTAACTTCAAAAACGCCATCTCCAATTTCAAGCACCGAAACATCGAATGTTCCGCCACCAAGGTCGAATACCAAAATTGTTTGGTCGTGATCTTCTTTGTCGAGGCCATATGCAAGAGAAGCAGCTGTTGGTTCGTTAATGATTCGTAATACTTCTAGCCCAGCAATTTCTCCAGCTTCTTTAGTTGCTTGGCGTTGCGCATCATCAAAATATGCGGGCACTGTAATAACAGCTTGGGTAACGCTGTCTCCAAGATAACCTTCAGCATCGCGTTTTAACTTCATCAATGTGCGTGCAGAAATTTCTTGAGATGTGTATTTTTTATCATCAATCTCAATATCCCAACTTGTACCCATGTGTCTTTTCACAGATCTTATGGTGCGATCAGGGTTTGTTATCGCTTGTCGTTTTGCAACCTCTCCGACTAGAACTTCTCCGGATTTAGAAAATGCAACCACAGAAGGAGTTGTCCTTGCTCCTTCCGAGCTTGGAATAACTACAGGTTCTCCTGCTTCTAGAAATGCAACAACCGAGTTTGTTGTTCCGAGGTCTATACCAACTGCTTTTGCCATTACTGGTCCTCCCTTGTCGACACTTTCTTATCGACGACACATCATAAAGTCTTTATATCAACGACTCATGTTTCTTGAGTCGTAATCTATCAACATCGTTTAGTCGTTATCTATTCCACGTTTGTATCATTTTTCGGCTTAGACTCTTTATCATTATGAAGAAGATTCGTGAATTCGGGACTGAAAAGATCGTTGTGTCAATTGGGTTATTTGCCGGTTTTTTCGTGATTCTTTCTGGGATTATGCCTGAAATAACAGGTTGGGAGAGGGTATATTGCACGGTTGACCCTGCCAATCCTGAATGTGTTCAAATAACAAGAAAGGTCTTTGGCGGGATCTCTAGCCCCATAATTGTTGCCTTTTATTTAAGTACTGCCGTGGCATTAATCTGTAGTTTTTGGCTTTTCGCCCAGAGAACCAACAATTATGCGAGGGGCAAATCAGATAACAGGGCAACTACCAGGGAAAATATCAGAAGAAGGATAGCTGGTCTATATAGCGCTCTCTCGATGAAAACACTAATGCGCGACAGAGCAGCTGGATTGATGCACTCTTTCATATATTTCGGTTTTCTTGGATTGCTTGTCGCGACTACAACATTAGAGATAGATCATCAACTCCCAGTACCAGCAAAATTTCTGCAAGGAACCACTTACCAAATTTATTCTTTCCTTGCTGACCTAGCAGGTGTTATTTTCCTGGTTGGTTGTTTTTGGGCTGTCTGGCGTAGATACATCCAACGCGTCGAACGTATCACAAGAAAATCTGAAAAAGAAGATGCACTAAATATCATTTTGTTGATCGCATTAGGGATAACAGGTTTCTTTGTTGAAGCTTTAAGGATTGCAGGTTTGTTAAATGGACCATTAAATTCAGATTTTGAAAAGTGGAGTTTTATTGGTTATCCGTTAGGAAATCTAATTAACGATTCATACTCCATTAATGAGCTCTCTATATTGCATCGCTGGTCTTGGACAATTCATGTCGGACTGTTCTTGATATTTTTAATTTTACTTCCCGCTACAAAACTTAGACACATGGTTAGCGCTCCAGTCAATATGTATTTAACGCAGCGTGACCGCCCCGAAGGTGCACTGACTTCAATGGAAGATTTAACAACAAGTGAATCTGAAACATTTGGGGCAGGAACGGTAGAAGATTTCACTTGGAAAGCACTCCTCGATACAGATGCATGCACAACTTGTGGACGCTGCACAAGTGTTTGTCCAGCAAATCAGACTGGAAAGGTTTTAGATCCTAGACAAATAATTTTATCTGTCAACGATGTGATGACAAGCTCTGGAAACCCTGTAGTTTCACCAACAGTTACGCACTCAGAAACTAACTCGATAATTTCTGTTGGTACTAATGAAATAACTTCACGTATCAGCAAAGAGGAAGTTTTTGCTTGCACAACATGTAAGGCATGCGATGAAATTTGTCCTGTAAACATTGACATCATGGATAAAATTGTTGATATCAGACGCCATTACACATTGATGGAATCAGATTTCCCTAGTGAACTTGGTAATGCTTTTAGAGGGATGGAAAACCAAGAGAACCCATGGGCAATTTCACAAAGTCAAAGAGCCGATTGGGCTAAAGGATTAACAACCGAAGTAATAACCATCGATCCATCTAACCCTTCCACATTCACAAACGAAGATGGAAAGTTTGCTTTTGATGTTTTGTATTGGGTTGGCTGTGCCGGTAGCTTTGATGACCGCGCAAAGAAAACTACACAGGCACTTGCTGGGCTATTAGAACGTTCTGGTATAACTTTTGCGATTTTGGGAAGTGAAGAAAAGTGTACCGGTGATCCTGCACGTCGAAGTGGGAACGAATATATTTTTCAAATGTTATGCCAGTCGAACATAGAGACGCTAAACAATGTAAACCCTACAACCATCCTTACTCAATGCCCTCACTGTTTTAACACCTTAAAGAATGAATACCCTGAATTTGGAGGAAACTATAACGTTGTTCACCACACTCAATATCTATTAAAACTAATAGAAGATGGCAAGCTCGATATTTCGAATGCGAAATTTGCAGAGAAAGTTAC
>CAUJDU010000056.1 GCA_963169585.1 Actinomycetota bacterium
TTTGTCAAATGATAAAACAAAAATTCTTGGTACGATAAATCTTAAAGGTCATGAATTAACAATCGAATATGCATCATTAAAGTACACATCAACAGAGTGGGACAGAAGGATTTTTCCTGATGTTAATGCTGAACCGGCAGATGCATTTAGACGTGATTCGAAAGGGAGATCAGAAGAAATACTTTTTGCAATTGATGATATGCTCGAAAATCTTGAGTACGAATTAGTTGTTGAGACAGATTATGAACAAGGTAGCTATACGGCCAGGTATGACACAGTGTTCATGGTTGACGGCGGAGTGTTTAAAGATGAGACGTTACAAATTCTTGCGAATTCATCTCGTGAGAGAACATTAGAAGATGGGAAAGCTCGCGAATTATGTTTGATGATGACACAAGATTGGTTACAACCTGCATTTGAATACTCAGACAACGTACCTAGTTGGGCCACTTTACGTTCGTTGGCCTCGACAAACCTAAGTGTTGAAGGTAATTGCGTAGAACAATCTATAGCTAATGCAATTAATTCTAATGGTGGACTAAATGGTGAACTTGTTTTTCCGAGATATAGAGTTTTACCTTCTGTGCGTGCGTTAACGCAGCCTGTACCTGTTTTTCACTTAGATGATTTGGATCCGTTTTCTGAGCAAACGCTCTCAAAGAGGCTTTATGGTCTCCCCAAAGGTTTGCAAGGAAATTTCGGTATTGAAGACCAAGGGATTTCAGAAGTAGGTGCAACAGTGTCTGTTCCTGGACACCAGTTTTTTGTCCGAAAAGATGGTGGAAGTATTGATGTTTACGATACTGCCATGAGATTTTGTGGGCCAAGCGATTTGTATCTTAATTTTTTAGAAGCAAGAGGTATTGCAACTGCACTTAAAAGTGTAAGCCATTGTAGCGAGATAGATCCGGAGAGATCAAAGTTTGTTGATTTATGCCGTGAGCCTTTTAGAGCTCGAGAAATATATGATAGAACTAAAGAAATATTTCAAGAACTAGTTCCAAGCACTAGAGATCTCGATGGTCTATATGGCGCATGGAATCAAGCCCTGGGTGAAAACCCAGGGTATATAGCGAATGCATTAAAAATTGATGGACAAGGTTCTGGAGTCCAATTAGTTGATCGACTAACCGGCAAAGCAGGACAAGTCGGGTCGGTAACTTTGGATGAGATGTTGTTGTCTCAAGAAAAAGGTTTTGTTTGTTTTCGTTGGCCTAGTGAATATTTGGATTACGATGCCCATATGACCTTCTTTAAAGATGGCGACAACATATTTTTTTCTGCTGGTCGTGATAGCGCTGTGCTAGATGCAAGTAGAGGAAAAATTTTTGGAGACCAAGTAGGTAATTCCTATGAGGTGGTTTCGTATGGCGGTAATAATGTTGAATTAATGTCTGCCCTGCATAAAACAGGGATTGAGAAACAGTCTGATCTAATCGCGCGACTTCAAAATCAGCAGGATAACCAACGCTTAAGTTATTAAGTTCTAAGCAGTGGCGAAACTCTTATCAGCTCACCCAGGATATTCGTTACTAGCTGAATTGCTATTGGGTCAGTTAAGTCACCTTTTTCATCAAACATGGTTTCGCTGGGTGCAATCAATACTTCAGGTCCTGGTACAACCCAAACTCGATCATGTAAAAGAGTTGATCGTATTGCCATTTGAGCACGGACTGAGCCAAGCCGTCCGCCTCCAATTCCTGCAAGTGCCACAACTTGATTATTTAATGCAGAATCTTTTCCGCCAAGGCTTAGCCAGTCAATTGCATTTTTCATTGCTGCAGTCATATTCCAATTGTGTTCAGGGCAAGTGATGAATAGTGCGTCAGAGTTTTTTACTAAGTCATTTAGTTTTTGAACGGAATCGGGCAAGTTATTGCCGTGGTTATCATCGAATAAAGGTAAATCGATTGAGGCTTCTTCAAATTCGACATCATTTGGGAGCAATCTTGCACAAGCATGCAGTAGTTTTGTGTTAACAGAACCTTTTCGTAGGCTTCCTGATATACCAACTATTTTCATATGTAGAGTCTATTGTAGCCGATTTGTCTGTTTTAGAGGGTCGGACCCTGTGTTTGTCTGTTTCTAAAGATTATGGCGACCATAGCTGCAGAGACAATAATTATATATATTTGGAAAACTGATTCTGAATTAATAGGGTAGGCAGCCAAGCTTAATCCTGCTGCGAGAATGCTTAATGTGTACAACCAATGGGATTCAGTTTCAGGGTGATGCCAAGTTTTTATTAATGCTGGCACATATGCAGCTAAGTCGGCAAGAATTGCAAACCATACGCCAACTAACGGGTTGCCTGTAACCTGCCAGCCAACAATTCCAACTCCGGCTATTCCTAAACATGCAAAATCAAGTTTGGATTTTCCACCCATGCCACGCCACAAACTCATCCCGAACAGAATTGCGCTATGAGTAAAAGACAAACCAGCATAAAGAACTGCGCCTAAATTTGAATCTGCTGCCACGATACTTACAAAATTTAAAGTAAGAATAAAAAACAAAATAAAACGTGTCATCACATGTGGGCGAGTAGTCCCTTTAACTATATCTATCGCATAAAGGATTACTCCAGATATTCCAGCGACGAGACTTAAAGTTAAAAGTATTATTCGAAACATGTATTTACATCCGCTCAGGAGAACCGATTCCTAAAAGCTCTAATCCTTGTTTCAAGGTTCGAGCAGCTAGAAAACTCAAAGCTAGACGACTTAAACGCTTCGGTTCATCTTCTTCTTTAAGAACAGGACAGTTTTCATAAAAGCTTGTAAATCTCTGTGCTAAGTCGAAAAGATAAGTACAAAGCCTATGTGGCTCAAGCGTTGATTCGACTTCTTCAAGTGTTTCTCCAAATTTTGAAATTTCAAGTACCAAGTCTTTTTCGAATTGAGATTCGATTACAAATTCAGTACCTCGGATCAGGCTTAGTTCAACCTCGGATTTGCGTATTAGTGAATTAATTCTTGCAATTGCGTACTGCAAATACGGAGCAGTATTGCCTTCCATTGCAATCATTCGCTCCCAGTCAAAAACGTAATTTTTTGCTCGATTGTTTGAAAGATCTCCGTATTTCAAAGCGCCAATTCCAATCATAGAGCTAAGTTCTTGTTTTTCGTCATCTGGTAGTGATGAAGATTTTTCTGCAATCAAATTATTAGCTCGTTCAATTGATTCATCTAGCAATGCTGATAATTTAACAACATCACCCGAACGGGTTTTAAATGGTTTGCCATCTGATCCGAGAATAGTTCCAAACATTGCGTGTTCTGGTTCAGTGTTATCTATCCAGCCTGCACGCTTTGTTACATCGAAGACAATTTGGAAATGTTGAGCTTGGCGCGCATCTACAACATAAATTACACGGTCGGCTTTGTCGTGCTCTGCAGCGAATTTTAATGCCGCAATATCTGTAGTTGCATATCCATATCCACCATCGGATTTTCGAACAATTAAACCAAAAGGGTTTCCATCACGATCTAACACTCCATCTTTATAAACAACAAGCGCTCCGTCGCTTTCAAGTGCAATACCTTTTTCTTCTAAGTCTTTACAAACTCCTATGAGCATATTGTTATAAAAACTTTCGCCTCTGGAATCGTTTTTGTTTAATAAAACACCTAGTCGATCGTAGATATTCAATAGGTGTTTCATCGTTTCGTCGTTTATATGTTGCCATGCGCGCAGAGAATCTGTATCTCCACTTTGTAGCAATGCGACACGTGCGCGTGCTTTAGTAGCAAAATCTTCGTCCGATTTAAATTTCGATTGTGCTTGTTTGTAGAAACTGTCTAGATCGTTTAGATCAGGAAGTTGTTGGGGAATCTTTCCATCTACACACAAAAATTCGACGAGCATCCCAAACTGTGTTCCCCAATCTCCTAGGTGATCTTGTTTGATCGTCTCGTGGCCAAGAAATGTGAGGATGCGGTTTATTGAATCTCCGATAATTGTTGAGCGCAAATGTCCAACATGCATTTCTTTTGCGATATTGGCACCACCATAATCAATAACGATTCTTTTTGGAGTTAGTGATTTACGAACACCACAATTGTCATCTAGTAAAAGTTGGTGAGCATACTCATTGATGGCATCTTGACTTAGGAATACATTGATGAAACCTGGGCCAGCAATTTCGGGTTTTCTATCGGACAAACCAGACAGGTCAAGCTTGTCTAGGATTTTCTGCGCGATATCTCGGGGCTTTTCACCTAAAGCTTTTCCAAGACCCATTGCAGCATTAATTTGGAAGTCTCCAAATTCTGGCTTGGTGGACCATCGAACAATAGGATCGCTATCTTGGCCTGTGCCATCGAGAATAGCATTTTTTGCTGCTGATTCAATTTTGGAATATAGAGACTGCATAACTCTTGCATTCTAGTTCGCGCTTTAGCGTATTGGCATTGGTGTGTGGAATAATGTAGCGATGACCACAGCCCAGAATATTTCGAGTTACCAAACTGATTCCAGGAGTTCTGGTCCTGGCGCTTCGAATTCTCGACAAATGCCCAATAATATTGAAGCTGAACAATGCCTTATTGGTTCAATGTTGCTCAATAGAGATGCGATCTCTTCTGCAATTGAGATGCGTGTAGGCGAACAAGATTATTACAAACCTGCTCACGGAGAACTACATAGTGCAATTATGACTATGTACAATCGTGGGGAAGCGGTGGACGAAGTGACTTTAATGGAACAACTACGTCGCGATAATACACTCGATAAAGTTGGTGGAAAGCCGGCAATTCTTGCACTTCAAGCAGCACCACCGTCTTCTACAAACGCTTCTTATTATGCAAAGATTGTGACAGATCTAGCTCAACTTCGAGCGATGATAATGGCTGCAAACAATATTGCCGAAATGGGCTATAGTTCTCCTGATTCAATTCCTTCAACATTGGATCGTGCAGAAACAATGATTTTTGAAGTTGCTGAACGCCAAGTTAGCGACTCGCTTGTTTCTTCCCATGAGAGTGTTGCAGCAGCTATGACACATTTGGAAGAAATGTACGGTAAAAGCGATGATGTCACAGGTGTTTCTACAGGATACTATGACCTTGACGAACTGCTTTTAGGGCTCCAAGAAAACGCTTTATATATTTTAGCTGCACGTCCTGCAATGGGTAAAACGGCTGCTGCTTTAGGTATTGCTGCGAATGTTGCGATGTCTTCTAAAAAGCCAACCATGATTTTTTCAATGGAGATGGGTCACCTTGAGTTAACTAAGCGACTTTTGTCAGCGGAGGCACGTGTGCCGTTTCGTGATTTGCAGACTGGAAAAGTTTCTGCCGATGATTGGGAAAAACTTGGGCATGCTGTTGGTCGTTTGGCGGATGCCCCAATCTTTATTGACGACAATCCTCATTGTACTGTTATGGAAATGCGAGCAAAAGCCCGTCGTATTCGAGCTCGCCACGGTGAGCTCGGCGCAATAGTTATCGACTATTTACAGTTGATGAGTTCAAGCGGATCAACTGAATCTCGCCAACTGGAAGTTTCTGAAATGTCTCGTGGACTAAAAATTCTTGCTCGAGAGTTGGAAGTTCCTGTTATTGCTTTGAGTCAGCTAAACCGTCAACTTGAATACCGACAAGATAAACGCCCTATGCTTGCCGACCTTCGCGAATCAGGATCTCTAGAGCAAGATGCTGACGTTGTGATGTTCTTATATCGTGATGAAGTTTATAATGTAGACAGTGAGAGTAAAGGTGTTTGTGAAATTATCGTTGGTAAAAACCGTAACGGGCCAACCGGTACAGTTCGCCTAGCATTCTTAGATAAATTTACGAAATTTGCCAATATTGCCCGTTCTGGGGGTTGAACCCTACAAAATGGGCAAAGTAGACAAAGAGCACAGCAATTAGAACGTGTGCGTTTTGCCCATTTTGTAGGGTTCAACCCCCAGTTACGCTGCAGGTGCGCCTAGATCTGAGAGGTCAGGTTTCGTGATTTTACCTAGTTTTTTAGGAACCATATCTATTTCACCAGGCTTATTTTCTTTATTCATCTGTGTTGGTGGAACTTGTGTGTAATCAGGTGCAACTGGAATAGTTATCTTTTTTAAAGGTTGAGACTTGAATGGTCCAGGTTGAGCACTGCTACAAGAAAGAACTGATTCTATCTTGTCTATCGAACTAGAAGAAAAAGAGTTGCTTGTAAAACAGTTACCCATGCTCATAACATCTGGTCGACCAGAAATTATATATGCAAGATCAAAACCAAATGGCACACCATTTTCCCGCGAGATATTATTTTCGAAAGTATTCTCAGAGGGTAGAAAATCTCCATTTTCTACTAGTGCTATCCCAACTAAATCATTGTTTTCGGTTCGGTTGTATTGTATAAAGTTTTTATTTCCGCCAGCAATCATTATTCCAAAACCAAATAAATCAGGTTTGGTCGTAGGTGCTTGACCGTTATTGTTATTCGAAGCAGTATTTGAAACTATATATACTGACTCTTGAGGGGATTTTTTTTCTTTGGTTTCACTTAAGAACTGTATTCCAGTGCGATTATCAGAAAAGTTATTGGAGTAAACATATAGCTCTTTACTCGCATTTGCCCCTTGCAATCCTATGCCGTTAATCTCCGCTTGGTTTTCATAGATGAGGGTGCTGCATGGTTTGCATTGGCCAATATAAATTCCAGCATCTGCATTGGCACTTGTATATTTATTGTTTATGATTCCATTTTTTGATGAGAAAGCATAAATTCCATAAAGTCCATTACTTATAGCATTAACGTATTGAACGCGAAATCGATCAAGAATTTCAGGTGTTTCATTTTTTTGAT
>CAUJDU010000057.1 GCA_963169585.1 Actinomycetota bacterium
CAAATTATTTTAAAAATTACACCTGCCGCCCCCCCCCCCAAACACTTAATTTTTTTTTTTTTTTTTCCCCGGGGCCAGGCCTCCTAGAAAAAAAGTTACTTACCTTGCTGGCGTCGCTGCCAACGAGTCTTTTTAAGAAGTTTCTTGTGTTTCTTCTTGCGCATTCTCTTGCGTCGTTTTTTGATTAGTGATCCCATACGAAGGTTTAAAGCTAGTGGCATTTATGGCTTCTTCGCCAACTGTAGAAGATAAAAGAAGCACTTTTGGAGATAAAGTAGGCATCTTTACCAGACTAGGGTGTGTAATCAGCTAAAATTTCTCAGTCATTCGGGGATGGTGTAATTGGCAACACACCAGTTTTTGGTACTGGCATTCAAGGTTCGAGTCCTTGTCCCCGAGCCAACGTAAAGCGCATCAATTCCAGGCGAGATAAGCAAAAATTATTGCCGAGCCATTTATTGCCCAGTGAGCAAAAATAGGAACATAGAGGCTATTGAAACGTCGTTTTAATTCACATAAAAAAGCACCAACGAGACCTGTTGAAATAACAATTATTACGATTAATATTAGTCCCGAAAAGTTCTCAAATGATTTTGGTATCAAGTCAGATTCAATATTTCTTGAAGAAGCAATATGCCATAATCCAAATAACAAACCAGAAACTATTATCCCCACTTTATATGAGTATTGCTTCGAGAATCTCTCAAATAGTATTCCTCTAAAAACCAGCTCCTCAATTAGTACTGTTCTAATAGGCAAGATTAAGAAAACATATGATAAGGCAGCCAAAAGTGACTGGTCATATCGATCATCTTTGAAAATCTCTGGGTTAAACATGTACACGAGCGAAACTACGCCAAATACTGCAAATAATACAATAAGGATAGGAAATATTGATTTTTTAAATTGAGAATACGATACTCCAAGATCTGACTTTGTTAGCACAAGGAGTTTGCAGATTAAAAATATTAATAAATATCCTATGCTGAGATATATAGTATTTGTAATAGTTGATAGGCCTAGTTGCAACGGTAGTAAGAAAAAAATAAATAGAATTGCTAGGTAAGATGAATATTTGTTGAGATACTTCATTGTTCATTCAATTGTACTTAGTCCAAGAACATTTTTAGAGATTATGTGTAGTGTAGAATTTTATTTGTAAAAGGGAGGCCAATATTAACTTTTTCAGTAAGTCAAATGCATATGTACTAAAGAAGATTGATTCATTAGAATACGGTGGACTCGTCGTTTCTTTAATTTTCTTGTGCTACTCGCTAACCCCGTCTCTATTACCTAGGCCTTGGTTGTTGCAAGGTCTGATAAGTGGAATCAATATGGCTATTGGCTATGGAATTGGCTTATTGCTAACAAAATTAATAAAGAAAATTGTACGAGTTAAGATCGATGAAAAATATTCTAAACCTGCGAATTTCCTATTGTTAACCGCATGGATTATCCTGCCGATTATATATTTCTCTTTAGCAGGCCAATGGCAGGGCGATGTACGCAAGTTAGTTAGTTTGCCTCCTATAGATAGAACCTATTCACTAAGGATTGCTGTTTTGGCAATAGTGTCTGGATTTCTTCTTCTTGGATTAAGTAGGTCAATTAGAGCACTTACCAGAAAGATAATAAAACTAGCGGAAAAGCGTTTACCTCACCGTACAAGCTCATTCGTTGGAGTTATTGCGGTAGTACTTTTTTTTGTTCTTTTTTTCAATGTCTTATTAACCCCATTGTTCGTCGGTATTTCAAACAACACATTTTCAAATGTAAATTCCACAACAGATACTGAAGTGACAAAGCCAACAAGTGAATTGCGGTCTGGAGGACCTGGATCGTTAGTCAGTTGGGAATCATTAGGTCGCCAAGGGCGAAATTTTTCTGGTGGGGGACCAAGCAAAAAAGATATTGAAAAGTTTTCTGGAAAGAAGGCTATAGAGCCAATTCGAGTTTATGTGGGGTTAAAGACAAAGGACACAATAAAAGAACGTGCAGAGCTTGCAGTAAAAGAGTTAGAACGAACAAAGGCTTTTGAAAGAAAAATTTTAGTTATTGCAAATACCACAGGTAGCGGTTGGCTTGAATCTCAAGCTACCGACAGTATCGAATATATGTATGGTGGAGATAGCGCTATTGCTGCAATCCAATATTCGTATCTTCCAAGCTGGATAGCATTTTTAACTGAAATTAATTCATCAACAGATGCTGGGAAAGCAATTTTTGATGCGATTTATCAAAAATGGTCGAGTATGGATGAGCTAAATAGACCTACGTTAGTTACGTATGGTTTGAGCTTGGGTGCATTTTCTGGCCAAGCAGCTTTTGATAAAGTTGAAGATATCGCGAAGATTGATGGTGCACTTTTTGTTGGTCCTCCTAGCGATTCGAAGATGTGGCGTAATCTCGTGGAGTCGCGTGATAAAGGTTCGCGTGAAATTCTACCTGTATATAACCAAGGTAGAACTGTCAGATTCGCTTCAAATGCAAATCAAATTCAACAAAATCAAAGTGGGTGGGAACACCCACGAGTCATCTATTTGCAACATGCTACAGATGCCGTAATTTGGTGGAACTATGAATTGCTATATCGGAAACCAGACTGGCTAAAAGAAAAGCATGGACCAGACGTTTCTCCTCGAATGGGCTGGCATCCAGTAGTAACTTTTTGGCAGGTAACAGTAGACCAAATGCTAAGTACCAATGTGCCTTCAGGTTACGGTCATAATTACGGGAACGTTATGGTTGCTTCATGGGCAGCTATTGCTAAGCCACAAGATTGGACCGTCCAAGACACGCTAAGGCTCCAAAAACTTATCGATGGGTACTCGATCGAATAACGATTTGCTAGAGACCTCTAGCCCAATCAGGTGCAGGGGGTCTAGGTCCTTGGCCTAAATCTGCTTTGTAATGTGCAACTACTTGTCCCATTGATTCAGCATTTTTTCTGGTAAAAGAAAGTATGCCAATTATTGAAGTAGGGGGTATTATATTGTGGTTGTCTGTTGCAACATCAGTTAATTTATTAGATGCTCTGATACCGCTTTCTATGGACTCGATCGCATACTTTTTTTCGGTATCGCTGGATGGAAATTTTGAGTAAGTTCCAACATTTTGTAATGCACAAGCTAAGCCAGTAACGCCATCTTCGACTCTTAATAGATATTGCGGACTATTTATTGAATCGAGTTCTTCAATGCATATATCAACAAATCCAAAACCGCTTTTAGAGTCATATAAATAATTGGTGGGTTTAGGATCAAACTTAACGCCAAATGCAGTTACTGATGCTATTTGCTCAAGTGCTGCAGTAAAATGTTTTTCAGGAATTGTGTCTAGTTCTACTGGAGTGAGGTCTACGAGCCGTTTACCAGGCACTCGATTTGAAACAATTATGCCTCGTTCTATATCAACTCCAACTAAATGTTCAAGAGAAGTAGTATCTGTGTTTTGCGGTAGATTTTGTGCTGAACGCAAAGTAGCTTCAGGAGTATGAGTTTTGCCATTAGAAATTTTTACGGCGTATAGTTTTCCTTCATGTTCGAGTTCGTAAGCACTCCATGATCCACCTCTACCAAGTAAAACGATATTTTTATCTTGACTAAGTGCATCAGAAACTAAAGCCTCTACTGCGGACTGTAGGGAAGGGTGGTTTGAAAGATCAAACTTATATAGCTCTTGCGGTAAATTAACCATTATTATTCATTATCCAATAGTTGTTATGTGTATTGATAGTAATCATTTTTGTATTTTGTTTTGTTCAAATTCGGGAAAAACTCGTTTAGTTGTTTTAACTTTGGAGCGTCCTTTCCGTGTACGCTTTAATTCAAAAAATGAAGAGTTGCTTGCAAATTTAGATAAAGCATCGAAGAGTACAAAGCCTTGCTCTTTGTCGGGGAGTCCTTGGAGGACTGGACCAAAGAATCCTTGTTTTTCGTTTTTTTCGTTATTGAATATTATTAATGGCACACCGACATCCTCACCAACTATTTTTATGGCATTATTTATATGCTCTTCAAGTTGCCCATCAAATTCTGTGGATGTTGTTTGGTCTATATAGTTTTCATTTAGTTCGAGACGTTTTAGTACTTCACTCATAAAAATATCATCATCTAGTTTTTTATCCAGAAAGTATGATTTACCAAACTCGGTATATAAGATACCGCGATCTATGTTTTCAGTACTGTTGATAGCTTCAATCATCCGAAGCACTTGGTGTGCAATGGTATGGGTATCTAAATGGCCTGTAACATCTTCTCCATCTATTTCGTTGTTTTTTAACGCCAAACTAAATGGGAGCCAGTTAACTTTTAAGTCTCGTTCTTCTTGAACTTCTACAAGCCAGCGACTTGTAACCCAACACCATGGACAGCTTGGATCGAAATAGAAATCTACTTCCACTTGATATTGCAGCCGAGGCTGTAATTTTGTTCTGTGCTTACCGGTTTATTTTCAACTAGTGCATCGAGTGCAGCTTTTAGTTCTTCTCCTGTGACTTCGACTCCGTTACCTGGTGTTGATCCATCGAAGCGTCCACGATAAACAAGCTTTAAGTCTTTGTCGTAAACAAAAAAGTCGGGTGTGCAAGCCGCACCATAAGCTTTTGCAATGTCTTGAGTTTCATCGTATAGGTAAGGGAACTCATATCCAACCTCTTGTGCGTGAGTTGTCATTAGCTCAGGAGCGTCTTGTGGATAGTTCTCTACATCGTTTGCACTAATGCCAACGAAAGAAATTCCTTTGGCGCTGTATTCATTCGCTACCTTTACAAGCTCAGGATTGACGTGCAAAACATATGGGCAATGGTTGCATATGAACATAATTACTGTTGCAATATCAGATTTACATTCATCTAGAGAAGTATAGGATCCATCGATGGTGTTCAATAACTTAAAATCTGGGGCTGTTGAACCTAGTTCAGTCATATTCGATTTAGTTTCTGACATAATTTCCTTACCTAGTAGTTGCTGTATATGCTAACTAGGTTAGATGATATAAATCTCAAACTCGAAAGCTAGTCAGAAAATATTGAATAAATTCTTCTAGCGGTCACCAATCGCTGGAGTTGGGGATGCACTTGTGCCAAAGAATAAATTTTGGTTGGCTCTATCTTTTGCAGCGCTAGTTACTCGTTGTACAATTTCTACAACAGGATTCTTTGAAGATGTTGCATTTGAAGCAGACATTACATCTGATGAAAATCCCCATTCAACAAGCCTGTTGTGATATTTGGAACCCTTGTCGTCTTGAGCCAAAAGTGTCTCGTCTGGAAGGCGTTCGATAACATCTACGATAGCTGCCAATGTTTTTGGATTCTGATATTGCATCAATGCACCAAAAGTTTCTGAAAGTTCTGTGCCTTGTGGCCATAATTCTGGTGGAATCCGAGAAATGGCTTGTGCTGTTAATTCTCCATATGCCTGTGTTGCAGCTTCCATTTGGACAAGTGCTCGGTGACGGCTAGGGTCTGTTATAGCCTGTAAAAGTTCGTCTGGGCTCATTGCTTGTATTTCTTGTGCGAATTCTGTACTAGTGATGTCATTAACACGGTGTCCAAAAAATAATTCTGCACGATTGAATTGGTTTACTTTGTGTAGGTGGTTATTTATCTTTGTAAGAGATTTTTCAGAGCCGTATATTTCTCTTATGGATCTATCAACTGTTATGTCTGCTATCCAAGGATTCTGATTTGTTTGTTCAACACTTAAACTTTCGATTTTTTCAACTATTGCTTCTAGAGTGTTTTTATGTTTAGTTGGACCAGTAAGTAAGGCAGTAATGATCTCCTGTGCTTTAGGGTGTGGGGCCAATAGTTCGTTTGGAATTGCAAGAATCGCTTTCCCTGCTAAGTCGTAGTGCACAGTGTTGTAGGCATAGAGGTTATAGAGTTGTATTCGGCCTTGTCCGCTAGCAAGTTTTTCTAGTAGCTGAGGTGGGTCCATATTTTGAATTTCTTGTGCGAAACTTGCTTGAGAAATTTCTGTTAGGTCTTTACCGAAAAATGCACGCGCTTGAGTTTTGATTGCGGTTTCACGGATGTGATCTCCAATGGCGTTAAATGCATCGTCCGCATAATCAATTGTGTGTCTTGTCTTTCCGTATTGTTGTTCGTGTGCCCATTGGCGTATCCAAGGGTGAGCATTGGTTTGATCTATGTTGAATTCTGTAATTTTTTTAGAAATAGCTTTCATTATTTCTGCGTGACGTATTTCTAGTAGCCCATCAAATATTTCTTGGAGGTCTTGCCTTTGTGCAAGCTTTGCTGGAGGGATTGCTTCGATAGCTCCTGCGATGACTTTACAGTTTGCTCCTGCGCTGCGATCTAGCTGTTGGAGCTGTCTTCTCCCCTCAACGCTGGCTAGTTTCTCTAATAGTGCGACAGTATCCATCGCATTTAATTGCTCGATTAGTTCTGTTTGCGTAGCCAAGATTTCCTCCTCATTCTGGTACAGGAGGCTATTTTAGCCCAAAAGGTACAAAAAACATAGGGGTCGGCTGTATTTTGCCGTGTTTTCATGCGTGTTGGGGTGTTAAACACTGGGAATCCCAGTGTTTAACGCCCCAACACTTGAGAAGTTTGTTTAGGGATTAGAAGTTGGCGGAGTCAAACTACGACCTATTGAACTTATTTGTACAGCTGTTCCTTGGATTGCAGAGAAATCTTCAACTCCAAAGTTACCTAGAGCTACTCTTCTTGGTCCGTCGTTTATAAGCCTACGTATTTCAGGGATTTGTACTGCAATATACTCAGACATACCTTGTAGTGTCCCTGTTTCTCGGAATGTGCAAGAACCACATGCTCCATCTAGTGCAATATGTGCATCACCGTTAGCATCTATTCCTAGAAAGGCAAGTACTCCTTTATCTTTTTCAACTCCTGGACGGAAAGCTTCAACAGCAATTGAAGCCATTTTTGCTATTGGATCACTTCCGTGATATTTCCATGTCACAACTTCATCTATTGTGTATGTTCCGTCTATCCAATCTTTTAGTTGGTCGAGAGTAAATCTTTCGTTGGCCCATGCTGCGAGTCCTTGAGGGCCTTCTATCTCCCATCGTCCACCGAGCCAATTGATTACTTCATCATGTTTTGATTGATCTTTTAGCCATCCATAGTTTGTCATATTTAATTAACCTCTTAGTTAGTTTGTAAGTTCTACCTGCCCAAGCCAGATTGTGTAAGTGTTCGAGATTCGAGGCCATGCACATTTGGTTGTAATGGGCCTGGGGGCATAACGCCTGATGATATACCAGCACGTACACTAGCTATTTCTACCGATCTATCTTTGAGATGTTCTGCATTCAGTTTGCCGCATGTAGCACAGTTCCCATCATTATGACAAAAATCGCCACAAGGGGGTTTATTGAAATTCATCTCTTCAGGTTTAGGTTCATTTGCTCTTATATCTGCTGGTTTTTGTTGTTCTTGCTGTTCAAAACGCTGTTGTTCTTGTTCCTGTTGTTGTTGCTTTTGACCCGGAAGTTGTTGATTAGGTTCTTCTTGAACTGGAGGTTGCTGTTGAACGAGTGCCTCTTGTTCGGGATGTTGGAGTACTTGAGGTTGTTGCGGTTGAACATCTTGTTGAACGAGTGGTTCTTGACCAGGTTGTTGAACTGGAGGTTGTTGTTGGACTTGTTGTACAGGAGGAGCAACATCATTTCGAATATTAATATTTTCTTGTACACCAAGATCTGCTTTTACAAAAGATTGAGGTTGTGCAACCATGTTTGGAGCAACATCGGTTGCAAGTGCAGGAGCTACAAACGGTTCTTCTACAGGACGAGTTCCAGGTTGGAAAAGAGTTACTGGGACAAAATTTTCACTAACAGGTTGTTGCGTTGGAACTTCAGAAACTACTGGATTAACTGAGGTAACCGGAGGTGTAAAATCACTAGGTAGCAAAGGTATTCCAGGTACGCCAATATCGTTTTGTGTAATAGGGTTTACTGGAGGAGCAACTTCGTTTATTACTACCTGTGCAGGTGTCGCTACAGTGGCACCTGTATCTCCAACACTTAACTCTTCGGCAACTTCAGAAACATTTTCTCTGAACCCTAAGTCGATTGGTGCAGTATCAAAATCATCACCAAATTCAAATGTTGGATCGATCTGATCAACAATTAAGTTTGCTGGAGCCTGGTCATCACCAATAACTTGTGTTGGTGCAACTGTTTCAGATAGATCTTGCACCTCTTGGGTATTGGAAACAACCAACGTATCTGCAAGGTCGTTTGTTGGAATCTCTGGAATTTCTGCTGCTTGTTGAACAATGCTTGCAGGTTCAGATGTTGCAATTTCATTTACAACTGCATCGACTTTTGCAGGAGTGTCAAGATCAGGTTGGCTAACAGTTTTTACGGCAGCTTCACTAAGCGTATGAGCTTGATCTACCGGTGCTTTATCAACAGCATCTCTTAACATGTATGCCTGATCGCTAGTAATTGTTCCATTTTCAACTAACCCAATCAGTTCTGCTTCAAATTGTTGTGTTTGAGCCTCCATTTGAGCGAAAGTAAGTTCAGGCTCGCCAACTCGGAATTTAAAGGCATCAGAATCTAGATTTAAGAAACCTTCCTCGCCAAACATTTTTGAAGCCTGTACTAATTCAACGCTTTCACGTGCATCAATGTTATTGACTAGGTTTTGGATATCTTCTATGTCACGCATCGGAAGTTCAGAAATAATTTGTTCAACTTCTGATTTTTCTAGTGATGCGAACTTACCCACTTCAATATCTTTTAGCTCAGCAAGGATTTCTGCTGCTTGTTCTTCCGTCAGGTCACCTTGTTCTACTAAATCATCAAGCCGGTTTTCTACAGAAGAAACAAGATCTGAAATTTCACCAAAAGAAATATGACCACTTTCATCGAATACTCGACCTGTCTCTTCAAGGTCTAACGCTTCTAATTCTGTTTCATTAAAGTAAAGCTCGTATTCAGAAAGTATTTTTTCTACATCTTCTTCTGTAATTTCTATATCGGGAGCAAGTTCTGATTCTGGACTAATTGCTTCGGCAACTGCTGCTGGAACAATTACGTCAGCGACTAGGTCTTTATCTTCTATTTCTACATCAGGAATTTCTGATTCGTCAAAAATCTGAGGTTCGTGGACTTCAAGAGATATTAATTCGGGTTCTTGTTCTTGAATAATTTTTAACTCATCGATTTCTTCTAGGTATGCCTCGAAAGTTTCAGAATTAAATACTTCTGTTGTAGGTACTTGAGCTGTTGTGGTTTCGGGTTGGGTTCTGATTTTGGATTTACTAGCAAGAGCCGTTGCAATTGCCAACATCTTCTTATAGTCTTTTTCTTTCAATGCTTTTTTACAGTCTTCAATAAGCATTTCAAGTGCGAGTTGTCCAAAAACATTTATGTACCATTCGATGAAAGCATCGACAGAAGTAAAGGGGTTATCACCAAGTGCCTTTAGGACTTCGAAAGATTGAGAAAGAGCTATATAGTCTTCTTTTGATAGTCGCGACGAGGGTTTAGACCTACTTTTATTACCATTGTTTGGAATCACAATTGTTTCTCCTAAACCTTATACGCTTTTCAGCGAGTTAGTTTAGGCTAACCTAAAGTCGGTTTCAAGCTCGGTGAATTGTGACTAGATGTCCTAAATCTCCTGTTCTGGGATTTTTATTTTATATGTGTAGACCGAAATGACCAATATGGGTATTAATTGATATGACTTTTTGCACGACATATCGGGGGTCAATATATTTTGAGGGATATGTCGTGTCAAAGTCAAAAGAACCGATTCGTAGAGAGATCGCATATGCTCCTGGTCCGGAACCGCTTGTAACTCCGTTCGCAACTATGGATGACGTTCAAAACGAATATGAAAGAAATTATTCTAAATATATTTCATATGCGCGATTGCTGACATCAAATTTGATGAATGCAGAAGACTTAGTTCAACAAGCATTTTCTAATTCGGTTAAGCAAATAAAAAAAGGAAACCAAATACATTTAGAAACCATTGGGGGATATTTAAAAAGTACCATCCGAAATCTGTCTATTAAAACATACAGGAAAGAATCTTATCAACCAAAATTACGGATTGTTGATGAACTGGAAAGATCGCCAGATGTTTTGCATTTATTATCTTCAGATAAAAAAATCCTTATGGAGTCGATTAGTGAACTCATACCTTCGCAAAGAACCATAGTCATCTTGTTTTATTTCGATGGAATGAAGGTAGAAGAAATTGCTTCAGAGCTGAAGCTAAGCCAAAGCTCTGTGAAAACAAATTTGTTACGTGCTAGGAAGCATCTTTTTAAATCGGTTAATCGTGATCCTAGTTTTGGGGAGGGTGAAAATGTCTAGCGAAAAACACCAGAACTTTGACGCATTTATTTCAGAGACCTTAAACGAATTTCACGGGCTGTCACAAGAAAAAAATAAAGACTTGATTATTCCTGATTTCAACAATTCTATGGATGGAACGATAAAAAGTACTGACAGTACTTTGTTTAATAAGCACTCGATTCTTGCCGGTGCTGCATCTATAGCAATTGTTTTAGGGCTTGCAATACCGGCACTGATCTCATGGCAGGGCGGATCGGATGTCGGTAGTGCAAGAGAAGTAAAAACAACAAACAATAAACAAGTAACCATTCCCAAAAAAAGTGATGAAGAAAAGTATCTCGAAACTGTTACAACTTTACAACCAGGAAAAGATAATCAAACAGACGGTTCTACAATTGATACAAAAGATAAAGAAGTAACACTAAAGACAGGAAAGGTTGAGGCTCCTGGAACTACTGCACCAAAAGTAACAACTCCAACAACTCCAACAACTACAACGACTTCAACAACATTGCCGCAAGTTTTACCAGCAGCGCCAACAGGATTTTATGCTTATGATTCTGAGAAATATCCTAGTTATTGGAAAGTAAAATTTACTTGGCAAGCTTCAAACACCCCGGGAGTTTCATACTGTGTGACTGCTAGTCTCGCAGAAATTCAAAATTGTGTTTATAACCCTTCAAACACTTTAACTTGGCAGAACTTAACTACATATGTTGGTGATACGAATCTTCACACATACTATATAGTTGCTATCACGCCTGCTGATGTTAAGTCGACGGTAGTTTCAACCTCGTACGCAATACCCGCTTAAACCCTATACGTGTTGGCTGTACTTCTGCGATATATACGCACGGAATTACAGCCAACACGGAAGGTGTGGTTGTTTAAACAGAAGCAATAGTGTCGAGTACTGTTGCGACACCAGAAACGACTGCAGCTATTCGTCCTACGTCACGAATTTGTTCAGTGGTATATCCACCTTTACGCATTTGTGCAACGTGCGAACTAACACACTTGTGACATTTACCAATAATTGCAGCGCTAAGACAAAGCATTTCGAATCGTGCTTCGCTCACGCCTCCATGAGTTGAAAATGCATTCATGCGCAAGCCTGCTTGCATGGTTTCAAGTTCACTGTCGTCAGCTAACTCTACAAATGGATACCATGTTGTGTTCATAGCCATCAACGCAGCAGCAGTTTTTGCGGCAGTTTTGTCAGTATCTGAAAGTTCGTCAACTGATGAAAAAGCTTCAACCATGTCGACCGATCGTGACACGATTGCAGCAGCAAGAGCTGCAGCAATCGCATCGCCACTATCGAGCGAGCACCGTTCAATGACTGAACTCAAGTTGAGTTTTAAGTCTTTTGCTTCTTCAGGTAACGCGTCCTTTATGGGAGCTAGTGCTTCAGAAAGTGTGCTCAAATTGTTTCGCCTCCTAATTCGCGGTTGCATGGGCAAAGCTCGTCAGTTTGTAGGCCATCTAGGATTCTTAATGTTTCTTCTGGGTTACGTCCAACATTCAAGTTGTTTACTGAAACGTGTTGGATAGTGTTGTCTGGATCAACAATAAATGTTGCACGGTATGCAACACCTTCACCTGATCGAACACCTAGTTGATCAACAAGAGAACCTGTTGTATCAGCAAAGCTCCATTGGTCGAGTTTGTTGAGGTCTGCATGATCTCGTCTCCATGCAAGTTTTGTGAATTCATTATCTGTAGATCCACCCATTACAATCGCATCACGGTCTGCAAATTCGCCATTAAGTTTTGCGAATGCAACGATTTCCGTTGGACAAACAAATGTGAAGTCTTTTGGATAAAAGAAGATAACTTTCCATTTCCCTGGGAAAGATTTCTCGTTGATCTCTTCGAACGCAGATTCGCCGCCATTTTCGTGGTCATTAAACCCAGGCTTAACACCGGTTACCTTAAATTCTTCAAGTTTTTCGCCAACTGTTTTCATGATTACTCCTTATTTGGTGATTTCACGTGGTAAAACGTGATTCACCAACGCCATTTCTTATTAACACTTAATGTTAATAAGAAATTATGGAGTTTTCAAGTTAGCCACTAATAATTCGTGTTGGGCCGATTAAGGTCGGGAATTATGCCATTTTCCACCAAACGTTTAGCTCTAACATGGAAGCATGCCTGTACCTCCTCGAATAAATCTCATTACTCTTGGTGTAAGTGACGTTGACCGATCAACACAATTTTATGAATCTCTCGGCTGGAAAAAATCTGATAAATCAGTTGAGGGCACTACGTTTATTCAACTTGGAGTTAACGTCCTTTCGCTATATCCATACGAAGAATTAGCCGAGGATGCAACTGTAGAACCTGGGGTACGTCAAAGTTTTCCGGGCTTTACATTCGCTATAAATGCAGATTCAGCTCAAGAAGTTGATGAGATAATAAATTCAGCAAGAGAACTGGGTGCAGATATTCCTAAAGAACCAGAGGAAGTATTTTGGGGCGGGTATTCAGGCTATTTCTCGGATCCAGATGGCTACTTATGGGAAGTAGCTCATAATCCATTTTTTCCTAAAGACAATAATCAATATTTAGATATCTAATCAGCGAATTTTGTGCTCTAGCGAAGTCTCAAATCTTGAGATAGCGTGTCTATATGAAAACAATGACGTGCAAAGATCTAGGTGGACCTTGTGATTTAGCTCATACAGGTAATACTGCTGATGAAGTTATAAAAAAACAAGACAAACACTTGAAAGAAATGGTTGCATCAGGAGATGAATCTCATGATGTTGCTGCGAATGAAATGAAAAAGAGATGGCGTAACCCCATTGGCGGTATGAAATGGTACAAGAACACCAAGAAAGCTTTCTCTGATCTTCTCGAGGATTGATGTATTCGTAACGTATGGTTGTTAACCTGCGAAAAACCGGCCTTAATCAGCCCAACGTTGATGGATCGTTTCGCTGTCAGGGATGAATCCTAGTGTGGCAATGTCATTCGGGGTGTGAAGTAACTGTTCCGTCGTACCTGTGCCAAGTGTGGTTTTTGAAATCGTAAAGTTTGCAATCTTGGGTTATTTTTAAATAGTCGCTGAACTTATGTTTTTTCTTGATGACGTCGGGGAATGCTTCAAAAAGGGCATCCCCAGCTTTAGGAAGATTGTAACAAGGAATTCGCATATCTACGTGATGAGGTACGTGAACAAAAATATTGTAGAAAAATAGATAGTTAACTACTTTATTAATTTCAAGAATCGTTGTTCCTTCAATTTGACCTTTGTAGCTATCCCATTCATTTCGTGGCCACCATTTAATGTCGGGTGCAATGTGTTGAACATAAACTGTCCATCCAATAATTGTCATAAACCCAAACCATGGAACAGCAATTACTTTTACGATGATCCAAAGTGCGCCAATGATTGTCCCATAATGGATAAGTCCGTAAGAGAAAAGTACTGCGATCGATACGAGTCCAAATATGGCAACAAAGCGAACGTCTTTTTTAATTTTTTCTCTATAGCGTTCCGGGGGAGTAAATGAGATCATTTTGTCCCACCAAACATTGCGAATGTAATAGATTCCAGAACCGATAAAACTCCACTCAATTCTATGTTGAAATTTTTTCAAGCCACTCATAGCTTTGTAATCTTCAATCGTTGACGGCATCCAAACAAAATCCATTTGTTCACGAACTGTATGTCCGTGGTGGATACGGTTATGGCCAAGTAGCCATCCTTCGTAAGAATGAAGTTCGGGTAAAAATAAAAGTCTACCGAGTAACTTGTTTGCTTTTTTAGAATTGAAAAGTGATCCGTGTGCAGCATCGTGTCCAACAACAAACATTCCAGAAAGGGCAAGTGAACCAAAAACCCAACCAAGGGCAACTATAACTGGGTGATCAAACGAAAATAGAACAACTAGAGAAGCTAACCAGATAGTAACAGCTCGAATTACTACCCAAACAGCTTTATAGGTTGGGCGTTCTAGGCAAGTTTTAGGTATTGCTTCTATGGCAGGTTTGAGCGCGCCAGCTTTCTTGGCTCCGACTCCTGCAAAATTTTTTGACGTTGTCTCAACTAAAGTCATATGATTGACCTTCCGTTAGGTAGGGCGATATGTCCATTTATGATAGTTGGTACGAGTAGCTGTGTCTAGGCGTGGGAAAAAGATTTTGCTACCTAATGCAAACCCCTTTTATATGCGATGGGCCTTTAAACTCTCGGATTTGTAGTATTAACAGGCCCATCGCTATAGGTTGATGGTATCAGTTCGCTTTCCGCTTGAGTTTTGAAACTATATATATAGTCAAACCTAAAGCGAGAAGTATTGAAATAAATATCAGATTTTTAAGTAACCAAGCTCCCGTAGCGGCGAACAGTCCTTCTATCGTTACCCCGGTATCATCATCTGAGTCAATTGGTGGGCTTTCATTAGTTATGGTTTCACCCTCAACTTGTGTCTGTGCTTTTGTGGTTGTTGTGGCTGGATAAGTCGTTGGTGGGGTGGTGATAATAGGAGCTGTTGTTGTAGTAGTTGTTGTAGTGGTCGTATCTAAAGGTGCTATTGGAGTTGTAGTCGTCGTGGTTGTTGTGGCTGGATAAGTCGTTGGTGGGGTGGTAGTTGTGGTTGTGGTCGTTGTTGTTACTGGTGCGACTTCAAGGGTTGTGAATTGGAGAGGGGCACTGTTTCCGTAGATGGAATTTATAGTTAATTCATATGGAGTGTTTGGAATTAAACCGTTGATATTGATAGCACTACCATTCCATTGGTTGTAAGTTCGTCCGACTGGACTATCTCCGAGAGTGTTGTCAGCTTGTACATATTTATCGAGTGACGTGAGATAAATTTCATATAACGTGTCTGCATGGTTGTTGTAAGGACTGAAGGTGATAGTTGCTTGCGTATTTGTGAGGTTAATGAGTTCTGGAGTCCCTGGAGCAACGCCAAGTGTGATGACACTTCGGGCCGTAGGTCCAGTTTCTATTTCATTTGAACTTTTAGCTTTAACACTTATGTTATAAGTAGTGCTAGCAGAAAGATTTGTCAGATGTAGATTTGCTTCGTTCCATTCATTGCGGGTGTGCCATTGTGGAGTAGCTACTATGTCACCGTTTAGATCAATATTCTCGGTATTGAGCTTTATCGTGTAGAGAGTACCTATCGGATTTAGGTCGGTTGTAAGTGTGACATTGAAAGAGGTAGAAGTAATATTGGTTGCATCTACCGGTCCCGGTGTTGCTGCATGAGTAGTCACATGGGTTGAAGGGCCATACGGTGTTTCTGTGTTATTGGAGTTCCGGGCTTTAACATCGAAATTATAAGTTGTATTTGCGCCAAGACCATTAAGCGTTATGCCGCCATTATTATTTATCTGAGACTTAGTTAGCCATTGTGGTTGAGATCGGAGTACTCCGTCGGAGTGAAGATAAATGTTCTGGAGAGCAAAACGGATTGCATACGTTACGGTATTGGGGTTTGTATCGCTGTCAAGGGAAAGTTTCACAGCTGATGATGAAAGCGTCTCTAGTGTTGGAGCTTGTGGTGTTGCGGCTGTAGTTCGTGCTTGAGCTGTATAACTTAAAAGTCCAAGTATTTCACTGCTGGTTTTATGTTGAGTTTGGAATTCGTAGAGTGTGTTTGGTGTGAGTCCTGTTACTTGTATTCCTAGTGTGTTGCCCCATTGTTCTCGTGTTTGCCATATTGGGTTGGTATCTAACGTTCCGTTTTGTTGTACATAACGATCTGAAGTTGTTTCTTTGATTGAATATGTAGTGTCCAAACTATTTTCATCTGGCGCTATCACTGCATTGATGCTGGAAGGAGATAGCACTGTTAACAGTGGGGCGTCAGGAGCAAGCGTAAGTGTAGTTACTTGAATGCTGTCAGATGTTTTGTTTTCTCCACCGTGTACATCTTGTGCTGTTGAATTAATTGTGTATGTGGTGTTTGGTGTGAGTCCTGTTACTTGTATTCCTAGTGTGTTGCCCCATTGTTCTCGTGTCTGCCATATTGGGTTGGTATCTAACGTTCCGTTCTGCTGCACATAACGGCCATTAATGTTTATGTTAAATAGAGTTGATTCTGAGTTGTATCCGCTATTGAGTGCTATGTTCAAAGTTGTTCGTGCAACATTTGTAGCGTTAGGTGCTCCTGGTTTTGCAACAGGCATCAAAGCATCCACGCTATCTGTGTATTCGGTAAGTATTCCAGAAGAGTTCCGTGCAACAAGAGCGAACGAATAAGTTGAGTTTGCGCTAAGACCATTGGCTGGATATCCATTGTCTCCTCCCCATTGTGAGCGTGTGTGCCATGCGGGAGAAAATCCCATCGTTCCATTCCCTTGTAAGTAACCTCCAGTACTGTATTCTCTAATTGCATATGCAGTATGAGACGGATTGTCGTCTTGTGTAATCGTGATTCGCGCTTGAGTAGGTGAAACAACTACTACGGTTGGAGAATTAGGGATTTGTGCGAAAGTTGTAACAGTAACTGGTTCAGAATATGACGTTTCTACACCTTCAATGTTTCGTGTTATTACTTCGAAGGTATATGTTGTAGATGGTTCAAGGTTGCCAACCTGTACGGTTGGTGTTGGGTGCCAATATATGGTGCTACCACAGGTGCCGTTAGCTTGTAGATATTCGTTGGTTCCACATAGATATGCCCATCCCGAACCAGAACCAGTGGTTGTTATTGTAGAAGCATACGGATCGATGATAGGAGGTGGCGGAGTTGTTGCGTATGTGGCGGTCGTAATAGTTCGATATGTAGTTTCTGTATATCCATCATTCCTTGCTTTAACACGGAAAGAATACGACGTGTTTGGAGTTAAAGATTCAATAGTGACACCATCAACTCCATTGTATTCATCCTTTGTATGCCAGGATGGCTCGTCACTAAATGAACCATCTGGATTTAAGTATTTATTCATAGTGGTTTCATGCCACAGATATTGTGTCTGGGCAGGGTTGATATCTGGATTTAAACCAACGTTTAGAGAATAAGGTGATAACACAGATGCCCGTGGGGTTGCTGGTGTGACTGCCAGCGTTTGTACCATGACATTTTGCGACTTAGGGCCTTCTTGCCCATCAATGACAGATGCAACGCGGCGGTTGTAAACCATGTTTGGAGATAAACCAGTCTCGGTTGCACCAACAAGCACTCCGTATTGTGTTGAAGTTGTAGAAGTTTTTGTTAATCTAACATTTCCTTGTTCATCATATAAACGAAATTCTGTTTCTGATGCTGAAGTATCTGTCCAGGTCCAAACAATTGAATTATGTGTAACTACCGATGCAGTCAGACCTGAAGGTGTTGCAATCGAAGTATTGTTGTTTGCTGTTCCTTGCTGGAATCCATTTGCTGTGAGAGTTGCACAAGCTGTGTATTCTTCAGACTCAATTGCAATTCTTCCGCCGCTGCCTTGGCCCCCGCTTGTGCCGCCTGCTCCTGCGTTGGCAGTTATGCTTCCATTAGGGCAGGTGAATTTAGTTGAATGTATGTTAATTGTTCCGCCAGAACCGCCACCACCAGTTGAAGCGCCGTTGGTTCCATTTGCAGTTATGGATCCTGCAACATTTAGATCACCATTGACTTGTATTTTTATTAGTCCACCTCCGGCTCCTCCTGCACCTGACTGACCGCCACCGCCTCCAGATCCAAGATCTGTTGGATTTGTTGAATCTCCGTATGTAGAACCTCCGTTGGCGCCTGTGCCGTTGGCACCAATGCCGCCATAACCTGCTCCTCCAGCTCCACCTGAATTTGCTCCAATACCTGCGCCTGGCCCAAAGCCGTTTTGTGTTGTTGTTCCTCCAGCAAATCCAAGTCCGTTACCCGTTATTTTTCCTCCCGTTGCTATGGAAAGTGAATCGGCTTCAATATTTATAGAGTTTGTATGTTCTGATGTGTTAGCAGCCGTTGTGATGGTACCAGTCGAACCAACAATTGTGTTAGCCAGATATTGTTTATGTGTACCAGTTAAGGTTATGGTTCCGTTATTCGTGGTTGTTTCGTAAACTCTTGTGTTCCCAGAAAATATTGCTGAGGAATCACTATTAATTTGTAGATTTGCAAGACTTATATCTTCGCTAATAGGTGTATGTGCCGCATAGTGAAAAGTAGAGTCGGTAGCATTTCGTTTATTACTTATTAAGAGGTTACCGTTAGTTTGGCCGCTCGATCTTGTATATACGGTACCTGCTCCACCACCGGCTTGACCTGCTGCTGTTATATATCCAGTAAGTGTATTTGTTTTATAGCCAGTTATTGAAACATGACCGCCGCCGCCGCCATAGAAGCTGATTCCATTGCTAAAATTTAGATAGCCACTTGAACCGCCTCGAGCAGCAACATATCCTGAACCGTTTAAGTTTGAGTTGGCTCCAGTGAAATTAATCCATATGGATCCACCTGCACCTGCCCCTTGAGAACTTCCTGATCCAGAGTATGTTCCGTCAG
This sequence comes from Actinomycetota bacterium, assembly GCA_963169585.1. Classification (GTDB taxonomy): domain Bacteria; phylum Actinomycetota; class Acidimicrobiia; order IMCC26256; family JAGPDB01; genus JAGPDB01. The sequence goes on from CAUJDU010000057.1 coordinate 18,756, forward strand.
CCGAAACGTATCCGTTGTTTATGAAGTTTCCAGCAATGCTGAGTTTTATTGCTCCACCACCGGTAACAATATATCCTCCTGAACCTAGAGTAATAGGTTCAGTTACGGATCCATATGTGGGACTCCAACTTGAACCTGGTGCGCCAACATAACCACCAGGTTGACCTTGCCCACCATGTGAAGCTCCACCCCATTGTCGACCAGCACCTGACCCTTGCATTGGAGCGTAACCAGTACCATTTGCTGAAATATAACTCCCAGGATTTATAGTTATGTTGTTTGCTTGTATTTCACTTCCAACTCCTAGTGTGGTGTCTGAGTTTACGACTACGTATCCGTTTGTGCTTCCGCCTCCCAACGTGAGAGTATCGATTTGATGTGAGGTGTTTCCAGCAATTGTTAATGTGGCTCCATTTGTAATTGTGACATTCGAGCTACATGATGATGATGGCCACGTCGTGTTAGTTGTGATGATGGTGTCGGGAGCAACGCAACCATACGTTGTTGCTTTTACCTTTTTAGTTACCTGTGTATTTGTTGAAGAAAAACTTAACCATGTAAACAATCCTGTGATGACGAAGAGAGAACACAGTGTCGTAATTGCGAGAAAGCGCAACGAAAGCAATGATCTAAACCATTTCCAGATCTCCATCAGCACCATATATATAGTGTCGGCTAGAAATTGCCATACCTTCTAGATAAAGCATATCTAGAGTAAAAATGATTCGTATTACCTATAGAAATATCATTGTTATTACGCATGGAGCGAAAGGGTATAAATTTTTTTGTCTCATATAGTTGGGTGGTGTGGATTGAAAATCAGCTGAAGGTAGCTCGAGGATGACAGTATTTGTTAGCATTGAAATCTCATGTCAAAAGGATCCTTCGCCGCTATTGTTCCTGCAGCCGGTCTTGGCACAAGGATGAAATCAGATACTCCAAAGTTTCTCCATAAGTTATGCGGTCGTACTTTAATTTCGCACATAGTTTTGCAATTAAATGAAGTCGTAGATGAAATTGTTTTAGTTGTCGGTACAGGCAGCGAACTCGTTCGAGAAGAAATTAAATCTACATGTGCAGATTTTATTGAAAGAATTAGATTTATAGAACAAGGTGAACTTCTAGGTTCTGGCCATGCAACAAAAATAGGCTTGTCTGCACTTACCTCTGATGCGGAGAATGTGATTGTCGTTCTTGGCGACATGCCACTATTAACTTCAGAGATTCTCCAAGAAATGTGTTCATCATTTTCTGATACAAATGCACAGGTGCTTGTATCTACTGCGAATTTAGAAAACCCATTTGGATATGGGCGAATAGTTCGAGATGAAAACAATATTGTTAGACAAATCATTGAAGAAAAAGATTGCGATGATGCTCAGAAAAAAATACAAGAATGTAACATGTATCCATTTGCTTTCTCGCGCAGCTTTCTTGAAATCGCAATAGACAAACTAGATACGAATAATGCTCAAGGCGAACAATACCTAACTGATGTAGTTCAGATCGCCAGAGAATCAAATGTAGGAGTGACATCTTTTACTTATCAAGACCCTAAGCTTGCTCAAGGTGCAAACGACCGAGAGCAAATGTCTCAACTGGAGAAAATTATGAGAGAAAAAATTAATTCTCAACATATGAGAAACGGTGTGACAATGGTCGATCCAACTAACACATATATAGATTCTGGCGTAGAAATTGAGTCAGATGTGACAATACTTCCGGGTACGATAATTGAAGGAACTACTACTATTGCATCCGGGTGTGTACTTGGTCCGAACACAAGAATTATTGATTCCAAAATCGGTAAGGATTGTGTAATTGAGTCGAGCAAAGTTGTCAGTTCTATATGTGAAGACAGGGTGACAATAGGGCCTAGTTCATCGTTGCGTAAGGGAACTATTTTACGTGAAGATGTGCATATTGGAACTTCTGTAGAGTTAAAAAATTCTGTTGTTGGTAAAGGAACAAAAATTCCACACCTTTCTTATATAGGTGATGCCGAGATAGGCGAAAATACAAACCTGGGAGCAGGTACAACAACCGCAAATTATGACGGTAAGAACAAACACAAAACCATAATCGGTAGCAACGTGAAAACGGGAGTAAATACGGTATTGGTTGCGCCTGTTCAAATTGGAGACGGTGCTTATACAGGGGCAGGGGCAGTGGTTGTTGCTGATGTTCCACCAGGATCTCTGGCCAAAGGTGTTCCAGCGAAGATAGACGATGAATGGATTTCACCGTCACAACGGTAAGCTAAAAGGTAAGTATCAAAGGGAGATTCGATGGCATCAATGGAACTGGTAACGAAGAAACGATTCATGTTGGTCTCTGGTAGTGGCAACGAAAAGTTAGCACAAGAAATTGCTGATGAGCTCAAAGTATCTCTTGGGGATATGTCACTCTCAACTTTTTCTAACGGAGAACTTTACGTTCGTTATGGAGATTCCATTCGTGGTGCTGATGTGTTCATAATTCAATCGCATTGTGAACCCATTAACGATCGGATCATGGAGCAAATGATAATGATTGATGCCGCAAAGCGTGCATCTGCAAAACGAATCACTGCAGTTGTTCCTTTCTACGGTTATGCGCGTCAAGATCGCAAGGCACAAGGCCGTGAAGCGATCACTGCAAAACTTATTGCAGACATGCTCACAGTTGCTGGAGTGGACAGAGTGATTACAGTTGATCTCCATACAGGCCAAATCCAAGGTTTTTTTGATTGCCCAGTTGACCACTTAACTGCAGTTCCTTTGTTGGCAGAATATTTAGGCGAAAAAATTGAAGGCGATATTACAGTCGTATCTCCAGATGCGGGCGGAGGAAAAAGAGCAAGAAAATTTGCGAATATTTTAGAAACTATGGGAACTGACACAGAGCTAGCTTTTATCGATAAGCGCCGGCCAAAGGGAACTTTCAATGAAAGTGTTGCTGAAGAGGTTGTTGGTGAAGTCGATGGTCGTACTTGTATTTTGGTTGATGACATGATTGATACTGCAGGTACTATGTGTGCTGCTGCCGAACTTTTGAAAGCTCGTGGTGCGAAAGACGTGTATATGGCTGCAACTCATGGTGTCCTTTCTGGTCCTGCTTTAGAAAGACTTGGCAGTGCTTCAGTCAAGGAAGTTGTGATTACTAATACAATCCCCGTACCGACTCATGCTCCTTCAACAAAGATTACTTCTCTTTCTATTGCTCCGATTATCGCTAAGGCTTTAGATCATGTTTTTGAAGATGCCAGTGTTTCTGAGATGTTTCACGGCGATAATTACCAATAGCTCTCATAAGAGGGTCCGACCCTCCATTTCGGGCAAAACGGACATGCAGGAAAAGCGTATGGTTGCAAATGGCCATATTTTCAGACTTAATCGGCCCAACGCGGATATTGTTGCGGGTAAATTGGGTATTGCCCCATAAGGAGCAAACAGCTAAAATGGTATCTTATGTCAATCGATGCAGTACCTATATCTCAATCTGGAGCGTTTGGTTCAGATCCAGCATGGGGTAGAGATTTTTCTCCTACACCTTTAATGATATTTTCTAAATTACAAACCCAGGTATATCCATTGTTAGCATCGATACAAAATGGAATTGAAGCATTGGCGCCATTTGTACGTGCAGGGTTTAAAAAACGACCCGATGGGTCTAATGAGAAAAATTCATTAACTGGGTTACCTTATCGTTATGTTGATCTAACTATGGACGGAAAACCTCAAAGCCCATTTCCCCCTACAAAATCAGATTTATCGATTTACATCTCTGAGACACAGATCGATATTCACGTGCTAAGAGCAATAGGTGAACTATACAAACCAGCAATATCCGAGATTTTGCGTCAGAGTGATGCTAGAGACTCTATCCCTGGACCAGAGTTGAGCGCATTCATTGATATGGTTGACAAATATGAAGCACTTACAGAACAGATTGTCGATATAGAAAATACTCAATTGCAAGAGAGTAGACCATTAATTAAAGGAAAGGAAGTCTCTCTAATAAGATTTATTAATGATCCAAAATACACTTGTGAAACACCTCATATACATAGAGATAAGGAAACGACAGTTCTAACTCTGGCTAATAAACCTGAGCTAGCAACACATTTTTTTGGGGGGCTACCTAATAAGCCAGTAGATAACCCAAATTATCAATTAGGAAAAGCAGAGGTTGGTTTGTTTGCTGGAGGAGATGTGACTCATAGTAAACCTGAAATACCAGCCAATAGGCCAATGCATCGGATTGGAGTAATTGGGACTTTCTCTCGCGCCTATTGACTATCACTGTGACTAGGGGTTTGACTAGGGGTTGAACCTTACAAACCAGACAAAATGCAGCAACGCTGGT
>CAUJDU010000058.1 GCA_963169585.1 Actinomycetota bacterium
TGTGGATTCTTAGGCCTATTACACATGGAGATTATTCGTGAACGCCTAGAGCGTGAATATAACTTAGCTTTGGTTGCAACTGCCCCAAACGTGATCTATTTTGTGAATTTAAAAGATGGTACCCGTAGTGAAATCGAAGCTCCTTCTCAAATGCCTACACCTGATGCAATTGATTTCATAGAAGAGCCTTTCGTTAAAGTTACCTTATTGACTCCAAAAGAATATGTTGGAACTCTTATGGAGCTAAGTCAAGAACGCCGTGGTGAGCTAATAAATATGGAATACCTCTCTACAGAACGCGTGGAACTCAAATATGAAATTCCGTTAGCTGAAGTAGTTATGGACTTTTTTGATGCAATGAAATCAAGAACAAAAGGTTACGCATCGCTTGACTATGAACAGTCTGGTTTTAAGCAGTCGAACTTAGTTAAGGTTGATATCTTACTTAATGGGGTTGTAGTCGATGCATTTTCATCGATTGTACATAGGGATAAATCTGTTGAATATGGCAGAAAGATGACCGAAAAATTGCGTGAACTTATCCCTAAACAGCTATTTGATGTGCCGATTCAAGCTGCAATTGGTGGAAGCATAATTGCTCGTGAAACAGTTAGAGCGCGAAGGAAAGATGTTTTAGCTAAATGTTATGGTGGAGATATCACCCGAAAGAAAAAGCTGTTAGAAAAGCAAAAAGAGGGTAAGAAGAAAATGAAATCTATTGGTAGGGTAGAAGTACCGCCAGAGGCTTTTGTTGCGGCCCTTAAGCTTGATGACTAAAGCTAAGATCACCCAGGTCGTGATGCGCCACTAGTTCTTCCAACGCTCGCTATTTTCACGACATCGCCAGTTTGTGGAGCAGTGATGACCATCCCATTTCCAATGTAAAGAGATACATGGTCTGATCCTCCAGGGCCTCTAAAAACGAGATCTCCAGGTTGAAGTTGATCTATAGGTACCTTTGGAAACATTGAATATTGTGCTCCAGAATAGTGAGGCATGGAAACTCCTGCGGCTCCCCATGCACGCATTGTTAATCCAGAGCAATCAAAAGAATTTGGACCTGATGCAGCGTACTTGTATGGCTTACCTAGCTGTTGTCGAGCATATTCAATCGCAATAGCAGCTCTAGGCGATGGTGCAGGCAAATTCCCTGGTAAAGAATGATTTGCGTTACTGGTTTTAGTCGTAGTGTTTTGTGTACGATCTCTAGCTGCACGTTGTTGTGCAACAAGCGCCGCTAATTCGCCTCTGGTCTGATTTAATAGAGCTTGCTGAGCTTTGTTTGCATCTTCGATAGCTTTTTTTTGTTCTGCTAACGATTTTTCTTGAGCAGTGACTGAAGCTAATTGTTTTTCGAGTTCAGCTTTTCGTTCTTTAACTGTTTCTTGAGTTATCTCTAATTGGCGTATTGTTGCAGAGTCATTACCAGTGGCAATCTCTACATATTGTGCTTTTCGTTTTGAATCTACTTCTTGTGAAAAATGGTCTTCTTTTTTAGATGAATCTGAATACATTGTGACTGCTCGTTTTTGTACTCGAGCTTTGACCTCATCATTTTGAACTTTTGCACTGTCTAGTTGGGCTTGTGCTGACGTAACAGAATTTTTTATGTCAGAGAGTTCGATCCGAATCTTGTTGTATTTCTCCGCCATTTGGCTGATTTTGGCTCCATTTGCATCGATCTCACGGGCCAATCTCTCTGCTTTTTGGCGTTTATCTTCTGTAGGGCTTGAATAAGCACTTTGTGTCCCAAGTGAAATACAAAGCATTGCTACAGCAAAAAAAACGATACTTTTCTTAAGTGAGATTGGTAGTGATATGGAAATAAACACAGATGTACACTATAGCAAGCATGAGTATTTTTTTGGGGTATGGGGAAGTAAAATCTCTCTTGAGCAGGTAAAATGTTATTACTTTTTGGTATCTTGCCTAATGTATAGTCAATGACATTTGGAATATATATTCACATACCGTTTTGTTCACGGCGTTGTGACTACTGTGATTTTGCAACTTGGGTGGGGCGTGAAGATTTAGTCGAAGAATACGTTGACAGCATTATCCGACAGTTCCATTTCCAACTAAAACATTTTCAAATAGAAGATAACAGAAAAGTTGATTCGATTTTTTTTGGTGGTGGAACCCCAAATCTTATCGATGATATTTATGTGTCAAAAATACTCTCTTCAATTAGAACTAAATTGTCGCTTTCTAACGAAACAGAAATAACAGTTGAATGTAATCCAGATCATGTAACAAAAAATCAGATGAAGAAATATTTTACCTATGGAGTTAACCGCATTTCTATGGGCGTTCAGAGTTCAAACCAGAGGGTATTGGATTATCTTGGGCGTGAACACAATAGTGGCCATGTAAAAACAGCAAGGGAATACATAGATCAAGGTGGGATAACAAATGTAAACGCCGATCTAATCTATGGCTCTGCAGTTGAATCGATCAAAGATTGGAAAGATTCACTTGAGTTCGTAATCTCTCTAGATGTAAACCATGTATCAGCTTATGCATTAGGAGTTGAAACAGGAACACCTTTAGCTAAATCTATTTCATTAAGTGAAAAAAGTTCTATTAATGAAGATGATATGGCGACCAAATACGAGATATCTGAGCAAACGCTTAATGCTCATGGTTACTCTTGGTATGAGATTTCAAATTGGTCAAAACCTGATAAGCATTCAATTCACAATCAAAGCTATTGGAGAGGGGGAGATATCATGGCGCTAGGTTGTGCGGCACACGGGGTACACAAAAATAAACGATACAGCACGCCACGGAACATAGATAAATATCTTCAAAAAATAAGCAAACGTAGATTAGTCGAGGACTTGGATTCTAGCTATTTAATAGAACGAAATTTTGAGGGCAACATCAGTCAAGATGAAGAACTTTTTGCTTTAAAGTTACGTACCAGACAAGGAGTCAGGTGGCCTCTTGGGTTTAATAGTGAACTTCTAGATCTATATTTAAAGGAGAACCTTGTTTTAATTGATGAAGAGAATTCAACAATTTATTTAGACCTTAGGGGTAGGCTTATGGCCAACCGGGTTAGTGTAGATTTGTTCGAGGAATACTCGCAGCTAACTTCACGTGTACAATAGGTACATGGAGCGCACGCTAAATATAGAGCCAGATGGATTGGATGAGCGAAAAGCTGAGATTCTTAAAACCGTTATCGATCTTTATCTAGAAGAACCTACTCCTGTTGCTTCAAAACATGTTTCAACGAGAAGTGGATTGGGTGTTTCATCTGCAACAATTAGAAATGAAATGCATCTTCTCGAAGAAGAAGGATACCTGTCTCATACACATACTTCTTCAGGGAGAATTCCGACGGATAGAGGTTACCGTTTTTTTGTCGATAATTTTGTTGTTAATCGTGTAGATCCAACCACAAAGAACCAGTCGGTAAAGAAAATCAATGAAACAATTGGAAATTTTGTGCCAATTTCATCACCTCAGTTACTCGACGAAATGGTGTTGTTACTATCGACCATAACTGAACATACAGCGGTTGCTATTAGCGAAACTGATAGAAGCTGTGTAGTTACAGATGCCCACGTATCTCTATTGGCACAATACAAACTGGTTATAGGCTTATTTTTTGAAGATACGACAATAGATAGAGTTGTTTTGGATTTGGATAGGTTTTCAAAACCTATCCAAAATGAAATTTCTCAACTTGACCCTCTAGAGTATGCCCAGAGGTGCCAAAAACTCTTGGACGAAAATATTGTCGGTAAACAAATACTTCAAATCCCAAAGTCCTTAATTGACGAGAATACTAATTCTAGTTTAAGGTCGGAACTGCTTGAGCTAGTTGTCCAAAACTATAAAAAGCAATTAGATGCTAAAGGCTCTAACGCCACAGTGCATGTTGCTGGAGTTTCAAAAATAGCAGATCTTAGAAGTGGAGATAGTCATGTTGGAAGCGAGATTTCAACCAAAGTATTGGGTCTAGTCGAACAACAAATGAAGCTGGTCGATGTGATCAGAAATAGCTTGGCTGAAACAATAGATGCAAGAATTGGGTCTGAAAATAGTTTTGAAGAACTCCGACGTCATTCAATGGTCCTAGCCCCAATTGTAGGTTTGCAAGGTGAAAAAGCAGCGTTGGGGATAATAGGGCCAACTCGTATGGATTATGTAAAAACGTTTGACGCTATCAGCGCAGCATCACAAGTAGTAAGTAGATATATGGATCAATAATGGATAAAGATTTTTATGAATTATTAGGCGTCTCTCGCTCTGCCGACCCTACAGAAATAAAAAAAGCATATAGGAATCTCGCCCGTAAATATCACCCAGATGCAAATGGTGGAGACGAACAGGCAGAAGAGATGTTCAAAGCTATATCTGTTGCCTATGAAGTGCTCAGCGATCCAGAGAAAAAAGCAAGATACGATCAATACGGTATTAACGGATTAAGAGGTGATGCCGGGTTCAATTCGCAAGGTGGTGGATCTTTCGACTTTAACCTATCTGACTTATTTGAATCATTTTTTGGTGGTCAAGGATTTAGTTCAGGATTTACCCGCAATTCTCAAGGCTCTAACGATGTTCAAGCTCAAGTTGAAATCACGCTTTCAGAAGCTGCGTTTGGTGTCACAAAAGCAGTTGAGCTGAAGTTGGACCGAGCATGTAATGTTTGTTTTGGCTCTGGTGCTAAAGAAGGATCAAGCCCAATAACTTGTAGTATCTGTTCGGGTTCTGGAGTTACACAAGAATTAAGGCAATCGTTCTTTGGCCAGATGATGGTACAAAATGTGTGCTCAACATGTTCTGGTTTTGGTTCCATTATTGAACATCCTTGTGAAAGCTGTTCTGGTTCTGGTGTAAGCATTCAGGATTTAACTTTGGAAGTAAATATCCCAGCTGGTGTAGAGACTGGTTCACGGCTTCGACTTAGTGGGCAAGGGCCAGCAGGACCCAGAGGCTCTTCGCCTGGAGATCTTTATGTTTCAATCTTCGTAGAAGTTGATGATAGCTTTGAACGCCATGGTGACGATTTAGTTGGTGTTCAAAATATCTCCTTTCTTTCTGCCATTTTTGGTATCAATATACCTGTTAAAACACTGGATGGAAACGAAATGTTGCATGTTCCTCCTGGAAGTAAATCAGGTGATATTTTTAAACTTCACGGGCAAGGGATGGGGCGTCTGCGCGGACGTGGTAGAGGAGACATTTTGATTTATATAAATGTTGATATACCATCGGTTAAAGATTTAACTGAAGAACAAAAACAATTGCTAAAAGATTTTGCTCAGTCTACTGGTGAAGAAATAGATGAATCTAATGTGAATCACACACTATTTGAAAAGGTGAAACGCGCATTCTCATGATTGATTTCTTGAGATCATCTAAAGCTCATATCTTTGTTGAAGATCTTGCAGATTCGTTACAAGTTTGTGGCGAAGATCATCATCATTTGTCCCGAGTTTTAAGGATTCAAAAAAAAGATATTGTATCTGTAGCATCGAATGGAAGTGTTAGAAAATATATTGTTTGTGGAATTGATAAAACACATATTGAACTCGAAGCTGAAGGATTAGAAGTTCGAATTGATGAAAAAGAGATAGTCCTAGCTGTATCTTTAATAAAACTGGATCGCCT
>CAUJDU010000059.1 GCA_963169585.1 Actinomycetota bacterium
AAGTTATAGTTAGAAAAGCTGGCCAGCCAAATGGGATACATAAAAACATCGCAATGATCGAAATTGTCATTAACGAATATCCGACACGTTTCCCAAGCTTTACACGTGCACGAATTATTTCACGTCTCACCAGAATTGGGTCAGCAGTTTTTTCGGCCTCTTGGCTATCCATGCGATCTATCTTAGGTAGGTTAACTTTTAGTTGTCGAAAAGTTCTACCCTAGTTTTGCTTGTTTACAAGGATATTGAGACGGCGGTTTGTCGCATCGAGAACCGCGCGAGCAATCGCGTCAGCCTCATTGTTTTGGCGAACAATTGCGGATCCAGATACTATTTGCTCATCAGGTGGCAAAACAAAGATCACTGTTGTAACAGCAACATCTGCACCGCCAATACGAACAACTTGCGCTGCATCAACGTCTAAGGATTCGGCAAGCGGCTCTAATTGTCGTAGCGCATCGAGAGTAGCTTGTGCGATTAAACGGTGTCTCGCTGCTGAAGCAACGGAACCTTCAGCAAATCCGAGTGCCTGTGTATCTTCGTATTGAAGCGAAACTTTTACGGTAGAACGCAAGCCGGTAGTTTCAGAAGTAATCCCCAAAATTAGTGGTCGGAAATCTCGGTCTAAAATAAAATCAACTTCAGGTGCATCAATTTGTACTATTGAAATTCTGCGGCGGTCGATGTCGAAACCAAAACTAGCAATAGCAACAGATTGAATATCACGAACTAATTGTTTCGGTGCTTTGTTAGGTGAAGCCACAATATGAACTTCGCTAGGTTCACCATCGTAACCTGCCACCACGCGAGCAGCTTGAATGTCGGGGAGTCTGCGGAGTTCTTTTTCGAGGAGAATAATGGGATCGTTGCCGTCGTATTCGATAACCGATATTACATTTTCTTGCTCATCCATAAATGTTCTCCCCTGAACTATCTTCTACCCGAATAGCTAATTGGTACATTCTACACCAAATCGGTATATCCATGTAAAGACTTTCCAGGGTATTTTCTAGATAATTGCCATTTTTCCGATTTTCTTAACCCTAGTGGACTGATCTATCGAATTCCAGTCAATCCAACCCCCCTTTAGCGTTGGGCGTGATATACCCATTCAGAACAGCTATATCACGCCCAACACGGGTATTTTGGTTTATTCCAGTGACCATTTTCTCCCATAAGTAACTAAACTATGAGAGTGAATTCGAAAAATAACTCAAATCAAGCAACATACCCGGTCGTAACCTCATCTCCAGACCTACCAAAGATTGAAGAAGATATTCTTGATCTGTGGGAGAAAAATAAGACTTTCAGCGCCAGTGTTGAAGGTAAGAAGAACAATCCCGCTGATGAAAAAGACCAAGGAGAATACGTATTCTATGACGGCCCTCCATTCGCTAATGGACTTCCGCATTATGGCCATTTGACTACAGGTTTTGTTAAAGACAGCATCCCAAGGTATCAAACAATGAGAGGCAAGCGAGTTGCCCGTCGCTTTGGTTGGGACTGCCACGGCCTCCCTGCAGAAATGCAAGCAGAGAAAGAAACCGGTATTTCTGGCCGTATGGCTGTCATCGAATATGGAATCGACAAATTTAATCAAGCATGCAAAACATCGGTTCTTAGATTTACCGACGAATGGCGGCAATACGTTACACGCCAAGCTCGTTGGGTTGACTTTGACAACGATTACAAAACACTCGACATAGATTATATGGAAAGTGTTATATGGGCGTTTAAAACATTGTACGACAAAGGTCTAATTTATGAAGGCCTTCGCGTATTGCCTTATTCTTGGGCGGCAGAAACTGTTCTTTCGAATCACGAAACCAAACTCGACGATTCGTACCGCGAACGTGACGATCCTGCTTTGACAGTTGCTTTTGAAGTTAATGAGCTTTCAAGTAAAGCAAGCGAAAAACTTTCCAGCAAGCTTGGAGATACGAAACTAAACATCGTTGCATGGACAACAACACCTTGGACTCTTCCATCTAACCTAGCTTTAGCGGTTGGCAAAGATGTGCAATATGTTGTCCTTGAGTTTGATGGCAAAGCATATTTGTTGAGCGAATCTGCACAAGAAAAATATGCGAAAGAATTCGAAGGTGCAAACGAGATTGCAACAATTGATGGTGCATCAGTTGAGGGCACAACGTATGAGCCTTTATTTCCTTACTTTAAAACAATCGAAGGTGCATTCCAGGTTCATTGTGCAGATTTTGTTTCTACTGAAGACGGAACTGGTGTAGTCCACCTTGCTCCTTATGGTGAAGATGACTTCGAACTTCTAAGTGCGAAGGGAATTGAGATACCTGTCGCTGTTGATGCTCAAGGAAAGTTTGATTCGCGCATTCCAGATTATGAAGGCCAGTTGGTTTTTGATGCAAACTCTCAAATCGCAAAAGATCTGAAAGCTCAAGGAAAAGTTTTGCGTCACGATACGTATCGCCACCCTTATCCTCATTGTTGGCGTACAGACCAACCGTTGATTTATCGTCCGATGAGTTCTTGGTTTGTCAAAGTAACTGACATCAAAGAGCGCATGCTTGAACTTAATCAAGAGATCAACTGGATTCCAAGCCATGTAAAAGATGGTGCTTTTGGAATGTGGCTTGAAGGTGCACGTGATTGGTCAATTTCGCGTAACCGTTTTTGGGGTTCGCCAATTCCGGTTTGGCAAAGCGATGATCCTAACTATCCGCGTATTGATGTTTATGGTTCTCTCGATGAAATTGAAAAAGATTTTGGTCGTAGACCAACAGATTTACACAGGCCAGAAATTGATTCGTTTACTCGACCTAACCCAGATGATCCAACAGGAAAATCTACAATGCGTCGAGTCGAAGAAGTTTTTGACTGCTGGTTTGAATCGGGTTCCATGCCTTACGCACAGGCTCATTATCCGTTCGAAAACAAAGAATGGTTTGAAAGCCATTTTCCTGGCGATTTTATTGTTGAATATATCGCACAATCGCGTGGATGGTTTTACACGCTCCACGTTTTAGCTACTGCGCTATTTGATAAGCCGGCGTTTCGTACGTGTATGGCTCATGGGAATATTCTTGGTGCCGATGGTCGTAAGATGAGCAAGCGTCTTAAAAACTATCCGGACCCGCTAGATGTGTATGCAAACTTTGGTTCTGACTCGATGCGCTGGGCTCTGCAAAGTTCACCTGTGCTTCGTGGGCAAGATCTAATTGTCGGTGAAGATGTCTTTGCTACTGCTACACGAAACGCAATTTTACCGCTTTGGAATTCATATTATTTCTTTACCCTTTATGCAAACAGTGATGGGCTAAAAGGTGAGTTTATCGAAAGTTCTGACAGCGTTTTAGATAACTATATGTTGGCAAAAACACGTATTTTTATTGAAGAATCAACTAAGGTCATGGACGAAATCGATTTGTTTGCTGCTAGTGCACTTTTTGAATCACACTTGGATGTGTTAACGAATTGGTTTATTCGAAGATCACGTGAGCGTTTCTGGCGTCACGAACATGACGACGATAAAACAAATGCTTACAATACTTTATATACAGTTTTGGAATTAACATCTCGCGCGGTTGCGCCTTTGTTGCCTTTAGTTGCAGAAAATATTTGGCGAGGATTACATGCTGATGAAGTCGTCGACAATAACGAACTTAGTGTTCATCTTTCTACTTGGCCGTTAGCTGACGCACAACGTTTACCGAACGATGATGATTTGATCGCTTCAATGGATATGGCAAGAGAGATCTGCTCGAATGCTTTGGCTATACGTCGCGCAAACGATATTCGTGCACGCTTGCCGTTAGCGAAACTGACTGTTGCAGGGCCAAATGCTCATATTGCGTTACGTTTTTCCGATGTGATTAAAGATGAAGTCAATGTTAAAGAAGTAGTGTTTGAAGATGACGCAAATAGGTATGGTAAACAAAAACTAAATCTGATTCCAGCTATCATGGCTCCTCGTCTTGGCGCGGATGCAAAGAAAGTTTTTGCTGCCTATAAGAAAGGCGAGTGGACTTTAGAAAATGGTGTAATGAAAGTTGGTGGAGTTGTAGTCAACGATGACGAATACACTCTTGTTCTCGACCCTCTTTCACCAGAAACCTCGCGTGCGCTCGACGATAGAACAACTATTGTTACTTTGGATACCGAGATTACTCCTGAACTTGCGCAAGAAGGTTTGGCTAGAGATATTATTCGTGCAATACAAGAAGCAAGAAAGTCTATGGGTCTTCATATCACTGATCGTATTAAAGCTGTTGTTAAAGGGAACGTAGATATCACAAATGCGGTAGGTGCGCATTCGGAAATGATTTCGAAAGAAACTCTTGCTGACGCTATTGATGCACAACCTAGTGACGCTAGTGATTTTTCTGTAGCTGTCGAGAAGGTCTAGACAGTCAATGGCGATTGAATTTAGCGTTCATAAAGCAAATGGTGAAGATCTAGAAACTTTGCAGCGTTTAAATTTTGACCTGTTCGAACACGAGTATGTTTCTGGATTTTCTAGTACCTACAATCAAGAATGGACTTACTCTAAAGAAGGTAAGTTGTGGTTTCAAAGCATCTTAAAAGATGACGACAAGCAAGCTTGGATTGCTTTTAACGGCCAGAAAATTCAAGTCGGCTTTTTGGTTGCGAGCATCCATGATCTCAAATTTAGGAATCCGTCATTGGTTGGTGAAATTGAGATGATATATATAGAGCCAGAATATAGATGCAGCGGAATAGGTCGAACTTTGGTAGAAACTTTTAAAACTTGGGCGAGTGAGAGGGGCTGTGGAATCTTGCGTGTTGGTGCGTTGGCTAAAAATAGCCACGCTCGTGAATTCTATGAAAAATGGGGTTTTACTGAGTCCGAAATTATGTACGAAATAACAGTTCAAGAAAACAGTTGAGATGGGCTAACCTAGAATTCTAATGACACGTAAAAGATCACTTACAGGTATTAAACCTACAGGCACTCCACACCTCGGAAATATTATTGGCGCAATAAAACCTGCGCTGGAGTTATCGCAAACTTTTGATACCAATTATTTCATTGCAGATGCACACGCGCTGACAACAGTGACTGATCCTGATGAGTTGCGGCAACATACCTTTGAGGTTGCTGCTACTTGGTTGGCTTTAGGTTTGGATCCCGAAACTAGTGTCTTCTATCGTCAAAGCGATATTACAGAAGATTTTGAGTTGGCATGGATTTTTAATTGTCTAACTCCTAAAGGTTTGATGAACCGTGCACACGCATATAAAGGTTTTGTCGATGCGGCTAAAGAAGCGGGAAGCAAAGAGCCAGATGCGCAAGTAAATATGGGTTTATTTTCTTATCCAGTATTGATGGCAGCAGATATTATTTTGTATAGCGCTGATGTGGTGCCAGTAGGTCAAGATCAAAAGCAACATGTGGAGATTGCACGCGATATTGCAGTTAAGTTCAATAATTTATATGGTGATATTTTGACTGTTCCTGAACCGTTGATTGAAAAAGAGGTTGCAACTTTACCGGGGCTAGACCATCGCAAGATGAGTAAAAGTTATAACAACACCATTTCATTATTTGTTTCCGACGATGAGTTGCATAAACAGATAAAGAAGTTCACAACCGATTCTGTTGAACCGGGCGAAACTAGAGATCCAAAAGATGTACCTATATTTAAGCTGATAGAAGCTATTGCAAACGAAGAGGTAACTGGACAGGTTGCAAATAATTTGCGTGAAGGAAATATTCGTTGGGGTGACATTAAAGAGCTGTTGTTCGAACAAATCAAAGAGACTTTTGGTCCGGCACGCGAGAAATATGTCGAACTTCAAAATGATCGCAGCTATGTAGATGAGGTATTAGTGCAAGGGGCTCTCCGAGCTCAAAATCAAGCTAAACCACTTATGGAACAAGTTCGAAAAGCTGTTGGATTGCGATAGCTAAGAGGGTCCGACCCTCTTTTTCGCCCATTTCGGCCGAAACGGACTTAGATATTAGAATTTGGCCATGACGATAGAAAAGGCTTTATTTGACGAGGTCAGTGCGGTTGTAACTCAACCAGTAGAAAATACTGTTGATGATAATGATACAAGTTTTATATTGCATGCGCCTCTAGAGCTTTGCGCCAGATACTTTCTGTTCCCACTTGTTAAAGATGACTATCGGGAAGATGCTCTGAACCGAATGGCGGCAATCAAAACCCGCTATGAAAAATTCAATACTGTAAAAGATGAACGAGATCGGTCTACGTTAACATCAGAAACAGATTTTTCTTTATGGTCGACAGCTTTTGCCTATGCGGGGCATGCAACCGTTTTGGCTGCACTATCAAAACGGATTGGTGAAACCAATGAATCAATAGTTGATTTATTAGAAACTATGAATGCAACATTGTCTACGTCTAATGCAGATAGATTTTCTTGGACAAAAATTCAAAAACAGGAACTGTTAGGCATAGATGTAATCTTACCTATTGACCGATCAAATATTGCCAAATGGTTCATATCTAATGTGGCTAATATTCAAAAGTCACAAGGTTCAAGTGAAATGATTGCTGGTATTGTCTGCAACACAGAATCAGCTGGGCTAATCGAGCCTCTAGTTGTAGCTTGGATTAATAGCGATATTGATCCGTTCGACATTTTGCATCATGTTTTTCCATTGTTGCTAAGGATAGCTGCACTATCAATGATCGTCGAAACTGATACGCATTCAAAATACGGATGGACGCATTGTTTAACTATCCCGCATTCACATTGGGTGCTAGCCGACAATCCAGATACGCAGAAAGATTTATTTTGTTCTGCTCTAACTTACGTTGCTTCTTTTAGAAGCGTGATTGGTGAGACTGAGATTTCTAATAGCCAATTTGAACAATATTTTGATGAGAATGAAGAAGCTGTATTTACTTCACATTACGAAATAATGTCAGACATAATCTCGCGTGCATGTGTTCTTGAAGATGCTCATTTGGTTAAATATGTTTATTCTTGTTTTGATATTATGAAACGTGATCCGCACTATACAAAACTTTATATTTCGGCGGCGCTGGAGCTATTAAAACTCTGGGAGAACTAGCCCCTCTCACCATATCGCGTTGGGCCGATTATGCTTGAATATCCGAGGGTTTACAACCATACGCTTTTGTGTCTACCCGTGTTGTTAGGAAAATTGCAACGTATTGTTGCGGGATTCCTGCCAACACGGAGAAATGGTACAATGGGCGTGCATGGATGCATCCCTTAGGTATACGGATTTGCCCGAAGAATTCTCACCTTTTGAGGAGCTTAGGTATTACTACCCAGACCTTAGTTCAAGCGATTGGCGTAGGCTCGCAGAAGCAATAAATATTCCAGTTCGACGTATTCGAGTTAAGGTATCTGGTAGGGCAGCTGGTAAATGTATTTCAGGTTTTAATTTTGATGAAGTCGAAACTATAAAAAAAACATATAGCGAACTTCGAGCAGCTGCACTTGAAGAAGAAGAGAGAGAAGAACAAGTACGTATTGCTGCACAAGAGCAGCAGGAACGAGATGAACAAGCTGCGAGACTCGCTGCAATAGAAGCAAAACGAATTGCTGAACAAACTGCTCGTGAACAAGCTGCAGCTCGTCAGGCCGAACTTATTGAACAACGAAGAATTGCAGATGAAATTGCTTTGAAGGGGCCAATTGCAAAACCCGGTACTATTTCTTCTCGCAAGCTTGCAATAGAGCTAGGTATTGCACAAGAAACCCTGGATACAGTCGCTGCGAAGAATGGAATTAATTCTAGACGTTATCGCTATAAAACTGGTCCAGGTGGGGCAGGGTATAATCAGGAACAAAGTGAAGTTCTTCGAGCAATATTCAATGATCGTGGGAGAAATATAGCTACCGACGATGATCACTCTTTGGCAAGTATTAGTAGAGAATATAACATAGGTAGATCAAAGTTAATTGGGATTTTGGATGAACTTGGTATCGAACCTAAACGTCGACTTTTCGATTTGGCTTGGGGTTACGGTATTAAAACTGCTGAGCTAGAAGCCCTAGAGAAACACTTACAAAATAATCTTGCGAAGCCTGCACCGAAAAATGTTAAGTCTATATATAAATGGGCTATGACATTGGGTATCTCTCCATCGATACTTCATGATTTGGCTGTTGGTATTGGAATTACTCCTAGACAATATCGTTTTGACGGACATGATGGTTTTGGGTTGTCACGTGCACATATATCACTAATTAAGGAAGCTTATTCACGAGAAAATTTGGCTTCTATATTGCCAATCTCGATAAATGATGCTGCTCGTGTGCGCAAAATAGCTCCGGCTACTATGATAATGCTTTCGAGAGAATTCGGGATTGAACTTAAAACATATCGTTTTGGAAATAAGTCGGGTCTTGGTATTACTCCAGATCAATTAGTTACGTTTGACGAAAGGTATGCTCAACGGGAGATTGTGCCTGTGCCAGATAATTATAAGTCGATTAAACAACACGCACGTCCGAGGAAGATGACAGAAAAGATTCTTTTACGTTTAGCTGAAGGTGCTGGAGTCAAACCGAAAAAATATTCAGTCGGAGGGTTGGTTACAGATTGTCTTTCAGATGATGATATTGCTCGCATTGAGCAAGCGTATTCTCTTGAGAAAATGAAACTTATTAAACCAATTACTATTCGAGAATTTGCTCATTCGCAGCGAAGTAAACCTGAAGTTATTCATGAGCTTGCCTTAGGTGCTGGCATAGAGTTCGAATCATATATGTTTGGTGGGAAATTCATTCCAGGTATTACACCTTCCCAAATAGATGAACTTTCATGTGCATATGAAGGTTTGCCTCGTGCTCCTTTTTCTGACGAAACGGTTTTCCCATTAAGTGAAATAGCAAAAGAAGAAGGAATAGATTATCGTACGCTGAGAAAACTTTTTGATAGTGCAGGAGTAGAAATTACGTCGTTTAGATTTCCTAATGGGCGAGAATATCCAGGCGTAAAGCGAGAGCAAGTGATGGAGTTAAAACAAGTTTATGAACCTCTACTCACTATTTAACCCACGTGTTGGGTTAAAAAGCATTCCTAAAGGGAACGTAATTTAACCCAACACGAAGGAAAAAGAAGAAAAAGGGGTTAGCTTCCAGAATAGTTTGGAGCTTCGTGAGTTATAATCACATCGTGCGGATGGTTTTCTCTCAACGCAGCTGGTGTCACTCGAACAAACTGCGCCTGCGTATACATATTGGCAATTGTGTCTGCGCCTATGTATCCCATACCGCTTCGCAATCCACCAGCAAGTTGGTATAGAACAGAGCGTGTGTCGCCCTTGTATGGAACCATTCCTTCAACGCCTTCAGGGACAAGTTTTGATTCTAAATCTTCGTCGGCTTCCATATGGTCTTGGAAATATCGGTCGCGCGAACCACGTTTCATTGCGCCTAGCGAACCCATTCCTCGGAACGATTTGTATAAATGCCCGTCGCGCATAATCTGTTCGCCAGGTGATTCTTTGCATCCTGCCAACATTGTGCCGAGCATTACTGTCGATGCTCCAGCACTCAATGCTTTCACTGCATCACCGCTGTGTCGTATCCCACCGTCGGCAATAATTGGAACTCCGCTAGATTTTGTAATGCTAAACACATCCATTACAGCGCTAAGTTGCGGGGCCCCAACTCCGGCAACAACACGTGTTGTGCAAATCGAACCAGGACCGATACCAACTTTTATAGCGTCAACCCCGATGTCTATTAAATCTTTTGCTGCTTGTGCTGTTGCTATGTTTCCAACAATAAGTTGGAGGTCTGGAAAGTTTTTCCGTACTCGTAATGCTGTTTCGATAACGCGTGAAGAATGTCCGTGTGCAGTATCGATAACAATAACATCGACGTTAGCGTTAACGAGTTCTTCTACGCGCTCGTCGGTACTGGCATCTGTGCCAACTGCAGCTGCTACAGCCAAGTGGCCTTCGTCGTCGGTGTTTGCAAGAGGGAATTTATCTGTTTGTGAAATATCTCGTAGTGTCATCAAACCAGAAAGCCGCGCATTCGTTACGAGTGGTAGTTTTTCAATCTTGTTTTTGACCATTATTTCACGGGCATCTTCAGGAGAAATTGGGTCATTGGCAGTAATAACATTTGTAGTCATTACTTTTTCAACTTTTTCATCTAAATCATTTGTGGACCGCATGTCACGCGTTGTAAGAATTCCAATTAGTGAACCGTGCTCGTCGATTACTGGTAGTCCATGAACATTGTTTGCTCGCATTATGGTTCTTGCTTCAAGAATACTTTGGTCTGGGTTAACTGTGATTGGTTGACGGATTACCAAACTTGATGCACGTTTTACTTTACGAACTTCATCGGCTTGTGCGATTGGTTCCATGCTTCGATGTAGAACACCAATACCGCCAGACTTTGCCATTGCGATCGCCATAGAACTTTCGGTAACGGTATCCATTGCAGCTGAAACGAAAGGTACCTTGAGAGAAAGATTTCGAGTGAATTGTGTTTTTGTGCTTACAGCACTTGGAAGAACATCACTTGATTGAGGTAGTAGGAGAACATCGTCAAAAGTTAGATAGGTAGGAATGGAAGCGATTCGATCTGCGGTGGCTTGTGAATATACATTTGGCGCATCGGCCTGGATATTTCCTGTAACTTCACCGTTTTTATCGTTTGGTTGCTCCATGAATCAATTATAGGCGTCTGCTGGTTTAATTTGCGAATGCACACTGGCTAGTATTTGAGAGGTGAGTCATCCATATGAAATAGAAGAGCCAACAGAGATCGATACCACCATTGATATAGATGGTGCAGTTGCTGGCGCACATAAAATGCTCGAGTGTTTGGGTGTTAATTTGTCTGATCCTGTTTTGGCGCAAACTCCAGAACGTATGGCGTTGAATTTGGCCGAGTTCTTGAACCCATTGCCTTTCGACATGACAACTTTTCCGAACGACGAAAATTATGATGAGCTTGTTATTGTAAAAGATATTCCTTTTCATTCGTTGTGTGAACATCACGTTTTGCCATTTACTGGCGTTGCACATATTGGCTATATTCCTGGCGAAACTATTTTGGGTTTATCGAAACTTGCACGTGTTGTAGAAAAGTTTGCGCGCGGGTTACAGGTTCAAGAGCGTCTTACTGCTCAGATCGCAAATTTTATTGATGATGAACTCAAACCAAAAGGTGTGGGTGTTATTTTATCGGCAGAACATTCTTGTATGACTTTGCGTGATACGAAATCGACTGGTTCACAAACTGTTACATCGTCTTTGAAAGGTTTGTTGCGTAGTTCTGATCGTTCGCGTGCAGAGTTTTTTAGTTTGATCGAAAACTAATACCTGCGTTGGGCGTGTTTTAGCTGTTCTGAGTGGGTATATCACGCCCAACGCTTGGTGTCGGCGATTACCAACCGCGTCCAGAATAACCGAAGCCTTGGCCGGGTTGTCCTCTAAGACCCATAAGTTGGTTAGCGTGCTCAGCTAGGTGCGTGTGTGCAAATGCATCTGCCAATATCCTTCTACCATCTTCATGAAGATTATTTCGTGAGAGTGTTTGGAGCGTGCCGAGCTCTTCTTGAGGGTAGCTACTTGTTCTCATCGCTTGGGCTAAAGCGCGCACAGAATTCGGGGCTAAAGGTTGAGATTGTACAATCATATTTCTAATATCTGACCCACCGTGAGCATGGGCAGTTGATTCGATAAGACGTGCAAGGTTTATATCGTCGAGGTTACCATGCGAGACCATCGCACGAACAAGACGCAAATCTACATTTGCTGTTCTAGAAAATTCAGATGTTAATTGGTTGAATGTTTCAGGTCCAAGAGATTGGTGGTCTGCGAGTCGTTGGCGAATGTCCTCAGCTAGAACTATATCTTTTGTTGCACGAAGCAATGTAGCTGAGTAACTATCTGGAATTGGGTATGGTTTAAATTGATCTGAGAGTTTTGTTACAAATGATGGTCGTAGGTTTGGTGTTTTGTGTGAAAGCGCATCCATTTTCGCGAAAGTTGCATCACCAAAGGTCCCATATTGTGCGAGCACATCCCACAATTCGTAAGCCTCACCATCGCTAACTGTCGCCTCGAGTAACCTGGCTGTTTGTTCGTCTGTGATTTTGATTCCCATCAGTAAACGTTCAAGGTTTTGTGGGGATCTAAATTCTATGCTACCAACGTCATGGATGATTACGTCAAGTGATTCTGGTCCGAAACGGATACCATTTCCTTGTGCTATTTTTTCTGCTTCAATTCTTTGCCAACGAACATTTGTGTGTGAAAGGAGTTGTGCAAGTTCGTGGTCTGAGAAGCCAACAGTTCCAATAACGATTTCAAATGCTTGTGTATTAAGTTCACGGTTTTCTTTTATGTGTTCAAGGAATGCTTCTTTGATTTCAGGATGAAAAGGTGCGCGTGCAAGAATTGCTCGTTGGGCTGTACTTAGGCGATCATCTCGTAAGCCTTGTGTTAAAAGCTGCGCGTATTGTTGCCCGTTTAGTACTCTCTGGTCTACGAGCATTCCGATTAGTTCGTCGTCGTCAATTTTGTCATTGATTATGCGATCAAAAAAGTTTGATGCACTCAATGGACCTAGAGTGGCTCGGCGTACTATGTCATAGAGTGTTGCGTCGAGGTAGTGATTGTCTGGTAGAGCTGTGATTAGTTCGGCGAGTTCATCATCAGTAAGCCTGTTGGATTTCACGAGTGTACCTGTGAGGTGCCGTCCTAAGTTAATCGGTTCGCTTACAATCAAATCTTTTGTCGCTTCAAAGCTTTGCCGGCCAAATTGCAGTTGAAGGAAAAGTCTATCTAAATCGTATCCTTCTATGTTTGTTGCTGGAGAAGTACGGATAATTTCTGCGAGTTGAGTGTCTGTTAGTTGACTGTGGGTTAGTAAACCTTGGAGGGCAAAGTGTGCGTGTTCTGGTTGCCCGCGCAAAAGATCGAAACTCGCTTGGATTGTTTTATCACCGGTGTTTGGTTGTGCGTAAAGATTTGTGATTGTAGTGATATCTGTTTCTATTTCTGGGAGTAAAGTTAGGATACTTGCAATTTGTGTGTCGGTTAGTAGATAGTTTTGTGTGAGGAAATTTATTTGTACCGATGAAGTTATGAGTTCTGGTGCGATGTCAGCGGGGGTCTTTTTATTTTGCGCATTTTCTGTTTGGTCTTGTTCTGCTGAGTCGTAATCTCGGCGGAGTTCATCGACGCTTAGAACGTATGCGGCAAGCCGAGCATTGTCTAGTGTCCTTTTGACGATTGCTGGTGCTGCATTTGTATTGGCTTGTGATTCAGAAATCTTCTTCGCGAGCTGTTGGGCAACTAATTCTCGAACTTGGTCGCTAGATAAAACGGTGAATGCTTGGCTGTCTAGCCCGAGGTCAGTATAAAAAGTCATAGTAAAGCCATTTCGACATGTTTAGAACCAGTCTAAATGGGCAATTCCTGTACATTCTAACCCGCCCTTTACTTGCGTTGGGCGGATTAAGTACCCAAAATCGGAGGTTTTTGCGCTCACGCTGTACTCCTTCACGGTGTTGGGTGTGTTTTAGCTGTTCTGAGTGGGTATATCACGCCCAAAACGGCAGATTCATCAGCCTGAGTGCAAAAATGGCCAAATTTAGGTGCATAATCGGCCCAACACGCAATATGGTGGGCTAACGAGGAGGTGACCCGGTGAATATTGCCGTAATCGGGGGATAAACCAAAAAACCTGGATTCGAGGCTATAGTTATGCTCTGTTTTGGACGATATTTCTGGTTAAGTTAGCAACATGGGGGAAAACTGTGTTGGATAACCACTATGTTGTCATAACTACATTTTCAAGAATGTTTTTAGGTAACAATGGGACAAGGTAAACATATTGTAGAAAATTTACCTGCGCACTATGATGAGGGGAGGTGAGCGGGGTTCGGGATTTATTCCCGGGGGCTTGTGTGAAGTCCTTGATGGCTTGTCAGATTCGACTATTTCTAAGCGAAGTGGAAACAAACGCGATCGTGCAGTTAGCGTATGAGAGCGAAACCTTACAAAGTGAGGTGATGCTTTAATGAGAAAGTTGATATCTCGAGCGGCTTCCTTTGGTGCTGAACTCGGAACGCTTGTTCTTGGTGGTGTAGCCATGGGTGGACGCGCTCGTTAAATTGATCAAGTAGTCATGAGGGACTTCATACAGTCTTAGACCCTGTTTAAGATGAAATCACTTTCCAAAACACGTTTAACTGTTTTATGTATTTGTATTTTCTCAGCAGCAGTAATAACTTACACAGTTCAGGGTAATTTTCATATTGCCGTAATACCAACACTCGCATTTTCGGCACTATTTCTTGTAGCAGTTTTGCGAGATGTAATTATTTCAAGTGATGATGAAATCGAAATTGGAATGAGCACGATATCAGCCACAGTTTCGGGTGCTGCAGTTGTTTTTTTTACGATGGACAGTCCACTTGGTTTTGTGATTGCGATAGCAACAACAGTTATTTACCCCCCAAACATAGTAAAACGTGAATGGGGAAAACTCTCCCTTAATGTAGCTAATGATTTAGCAGCTGGTTGTTCTGTATTTCTTGCGCTACATTTCCTCGACTTTTCAGTTGAGGCAAGCTTGCCAATTGTCATGCTTAAAGTGTTCATTGCAGCATGTTGTTACGAGATTGTTAATTACTCGCTTCTTGCTATTTACTATGCCTCATGTGGTTTTAAGTGGCAAGAATTGATGTATGACCTTAGAAAATCGCTTATCGAAGTTATTCCATTAGCAGCATTTTCAGGTTTATTAGGTAAATTCTATTTTGATTTTGGTCCAGCAATGCTATTGATGTTCGCTGTTCCATTGTTCTTAGGTCGTGAGCTTGCTGCAAGTTTTGTGAACATGGCCGAAACTCAAAAGGCAACTCTCGACACTCTCACCCGTACCCTCGAAGCGAAAGATAAATACACTGCCGGTCATGTAGAGCGTGTCGCGAAGTTTGCGAAATATATTGGTGAAGAACTTGGTTATGGCCCAAAGCACCTCGAGCGTATTCGTCAAGCTGCACTTTTGCATGATGCTGGAAAACTAATCGTTCCATCT
>CAUJDU010000060.1 GCA_963169585.1 Actinomycetota bacterium
TCTTGTGTTAAAGGTCCACTATTATCAACGACTAGAGACAAGTGATTACGTCGGTTTACTATTGCGATCATTCCAAAGTGTTACCTTAAAGTTTAAGATACAATAAGTTTTATAAAACAGGAATAATGGTGCAAATGCACCATTGATATCATCCATTTTGTCCGTTTTAGCGGGTCCAACCCTCCATTTCGGTCAAATCGGATATTATTGAATTTGAGTATGTTTTGCACCTTTTGTAGGGTCGGACCCTGGGACGAAGGTACTTTTTTGCACCTCGGCAATAACATCATCGGCCATATGATATGTCTCATTCGAATTAGGGAAATTTCCTAAACGCACATCTTCACCAAATTTTTCTACTGCCTGTTGGCTTTGTGATTCAACATCACAGTATTGCCGAACAAATTTTGCCTTTCTATCCGTTCCTATTCCTAGCAAATCATGCATAACTAACACTTGCCCGTCTACATGGCGACCCGCCCCAATACCAATTACTGGAATTGTAAGTTCGCTGGTAATAGCTCTACTTAAAGCATCCGGAACGCATTCAATAACCAACATCACAGCACCAGCTTCTTGAACCGATCTTGCTGCCTCAAAAACTTGCTGCGCATTTTCTAAATCTTTACCTTGGACTTTATAAGATCCCATTTCTAAAATTGATTGTGGCGTTAAGCCAACATGTCCAACTACAGGAATTTTCGCCGAAACCAATGCCTTGATCGTTGAAACCCGTTCTAGGCCACCTTCAACTTTTACCGCATGCGCTCCACATTTAATTAGCTCGATTGCATTCTCTACTGCTTTTTCGTCGCTCGAATGATAACTTCCCCAAACCATATCCGCAATAATTGGAAGTTCGTTTGAAGTCCTTGTTACCGCACAAACCAACATTTTCATTTCATCATGACTCATCTTCATTGTTGATTCATAACCAAGCATTACCATCGCAGCTGAATCCCCAACCAGAACAACATCTGCACCACCATTTTGCGCAAAACGGGTGGTCGGTGCATCATAAGCGGTTACCATCACAATTGGCTCAGAACCCTTTGAAACTTTGTCCGAGCAAAGTTTGTGAAATTTCTCTATTGCAGATGAATTCATACTTATTAGTGTAAGCCGGTTGATATGGTTCGTGCACAATACTGCTCTAGGCAGGATATATTGCACGAATTACATAATGTTAGTGATGTTTAGCTTTAGGCTATACGGGTGAACGAAAGAATTAAACTAGCGCTTTCAACAGCAACAACTCTTTATAAAAAGCATTTCGTATTTTATATATGCTCCAAGGTAATAACTTTTGGTCTTATTTTACATCTAGTTTTACAACAAAGTTCTCTTATTGAATTAGACGAAAATACATCTCTCACTTTACTCATCGGACAAGATATTTTAGATGGCAACTTTTCTGCTTTCCGCTACGGACACAATTTCGCAGGGACAGCTGAATATCTTGTTATCGCTCCTCTTGTAGCAATCTTCTCAATTTCCAATACTGTTACGAAAATTATTGGGATATTTTTTCTAATCCTTACCTCTGTTCTCATTTGGAAAGGATTTGAACGAACACCTTATAAAGACAAAATGAGAATTGCAATGGCTCTACTCTGGATCTGGCCTGGATACTTTGTTTTCACAACATCGAACTCATCTGGATATTTAAGTGCTTTGATTCTTGTGTATGCAGGAATACTATTCAGTTCTTATTATGCAGCACACTCCCTAATAAACAAAAAATTCTATTTTCTATTTGCTTTTCTTAGTGGTTTAGCACTGTGGATATACCCACTTTCAATCATTTTTACTTTTGTGTGCCTGCTCTGGATAAGACGAAGTTCGCCAACATTAAAACAACTAAACCTTCGAGCTTTAAGTATTTTCATTTTAGGATCATTGTTATGGTGGGCGAAAACGATTAGTGATCGTGGTAACAACCTCTTTAGATTTTTCGAAAATAATGTTGGCCCGACAAGTACGGGATTTTCCAATAACGGAAATTCCCTTCTAACATTCCTCGACATTAAAACAACAAATAACAAAAATTTTGTATTTGAAGAACTGAATCTAGGAATATCAATTTTATATATTATTGCTATAGCCTCGGTTATAACATTATTAATTTTCGGGATAAAAAAAGCACTTCAATCCAAACGAACAGATTTTGCCCACTTAGCTGCTTCACTGGTGATAGCCCAAATAACAACATCAATAATTTTTTGGGTACTTTCGATAAAATTAGGTCCGACTTTTTATCTTGGCCTTGTAATACCACTATGTTTCTTAGTTGTCTTTTCCCTGGAATCAAAAATGATTCTAATACTAGGTATTAATGCTTTACTTATTGCCTCTGGGCTTTCATTAATAGCTTCAACCAAAACTCATGAACCCGTAAATACGAAACAGTTATCTGCGATTGAAAAAACTTTACAGTCGAAAAAAATTTCAACTGTTATTGCAACGCATAGGCTCAGCTATCCAATCGTTGTTGAAAGCGATAATACTATTACTGCTAATCCATTTGATTACAACGCGTTCGATATAAAACGAGCTCAAATAGTTCAAAAAGAAGTTGAAGCAATAGTCGTAGAACAAAACGATAAAAAACAAAACGATATTGCTCTTTGTGTACAAGGTGCATTCTCTACTGGATTCGAGAGAATCAATATTCAAGGAGCTGATATTTATATAGTTCCAAAGGATTTACAATCTAAAATCTGGAAAGTTACCCAACTATGCAATCAACGGTCATAGGATAAAAACTAGTTACACCGATCCTCGCGCCTTATTAAGAAGTTCCATTTACAAGCCGTACACACTTCGACCAAATACCGTTTATACGCCTTTCCAATTTTGTCAGCATCAGCTAATTGGTTATATTCAGTGACTGGACGCCCATTGGTCTTCCCGAAACCATCACCATAAAGGTAATTAACTTCGAATAAGGGTTCTTGTTTATCTTCATCTGCGCAGACAGGACAATCTCTAGTGGTTTTGTGGCCATAATTACTAGCCACACGTAAAAGTTCAGGGTGTGCATCGCAAATATCTAAGCGTGTAAGGATTCCACGTCGGAAATCTCGCAAAATTCGTCTTCTGGCCAGGACATAATCAACATGAGGTAGTTGGTTTGAATTCGAGTCTGGGGGCGTGGCCGTCATGCTTGCATTGTACGCTAATCGACCGATTTATCAACCCTTCT
>CAUJDU010000061.1 GCA_963169585.1 Actinomycetota bacterium
TTTTTCCCCAGTTGTAAAATATGTCCTAAGACCCAACATTCGAAAAGCAGAATTAATAAAAGTTGGCATAGCCCCTTTACCCAAACCTAACATCTCTAACATTTCTGCTCGCTCACCTGGCTCTGCTATTTGTGCTGCTTCAGCTTCAAGCTGAACACATAGAGGAACAATTTCTACTCCTGGCAATTCTTTTGAAACTTGCACTTTTAGCTCTTCTATCTCATCAAGTTGTTCGTCAGAAATATTTAATACCGCCATAAAAGGTTTGTTTGTTAACAAGAAATAGTCGTTTATTGCTTCACGATCTTGATGGCTCATACCAGATCTATATAGAGGTGTACCTTCTTGCAAATGTTTGAGAGCAACCTGCGCAATCTCATTTTGGACAACAAGGTCTTTATCTGTACGTGCTTGTTTTATCCTTTTTTCTAATTGTTTTTCACAACTTTCAAAATCCGCATAAACCAACTCGAGTTCTACCACACGTAAATGTTCCAATGGATCAGTTGGACCTGGAACACCGGCATCAAAAGCACGTAACACATAAACTACACCATCGACTTCGCGAATATGACTTAAAAATTTGTTACCGAGCCCTTCACCGGAATGTGCTCCTTCTACTAGCCCCCCGATATCTACAAACTGTACAGAAGCATAAATTGTTTCTTTCGTGTTCGACATCTCAGCTAACCGGTCAAGCCGATCATCTGGAACTTTTGCATTCCCAACATTTGGATCAATAGTCGCAAACGCATACGGAGCGGCAAAAGCACCTCCACCAGCCAAAGCATTAAAAAGGGTCGATTTTCCGGCGTTGGGTAAACCAACGAATCCAAATTTTTCCATCCCTATAGGCTATTACTTCACAAGATAGTATCTAGAAAGATCCATTTAATTCACTTCTATTTACACAATGTTATTAAGAAAAGATCCAAGAAAACAATTTTCTCTTGAAGTATTCCTTATTAAAAATATAATCATATTATGGATACTGTCCAATGCGAAAATTCGGTTATCAGCGTAGGCGATACAGGAAGAACACCTCGTGTACAACCTGTCTACCCACCTCGAGTATCGCCTATTGTGGGATATGTATTTGCAGGACTAACCTTTATACCCCTTCTTGGAATAATATTTGGAGGAGCCGCAATAATAATTGCAATTATAAGAAGATCAATGGGCACTATTATTCTAAGTATCTTCGGATTTATTGTTAACTTCGTACTACTCGTATTTATACTTACTTCTACGTATATGGCCTTAAATTCTAAAACACCCCTTCAAGTAATCGAAAAATCGGCTTACCAAAAAACCTATAAAGATTTAGACCTAATCCAAGAAGAGTTATATCATTTTAAAAATAAGTTTGGATTGTTTCCTACTCACCTTAGCGAGCTTGAACAAACCAACGAAACTTTTGACCTCCCGTCTGCTGACGGCTGGCAAAGCTCTTATGCTTATACTTCGTTTCATAATGGAACCTTTTATTTAAGAAGCAGCGGACCCGATGGGAATTTTTCAACTTATGATGACATTTACTCAAGCGATTCGAAAATTGAACAGAGGCAATACATAGTTCTAAACTAAGGACCTAAAAGAGAATACGGTACAATAATTTAACTTGGAATTACTGTCTGAACATATATAATTGCGTTATGGATTCTTTTCAATATGAAGATAGGAACAGCTCATCTCATGATGCATGGTTAGCGCCTCCGGCACAACCCGTCGAGAAACCTAAAACATCACCTCACTTAGGATATATATTCGCAGGTCTCTCATTTGCACCCTTTATTGGAATAATATTTGGAGGTGCTGGAATAATAATTGCTGGAATAAGAAAATCAGTTGGAGCTGTAATTTTAAGCATCTTTGGAATTATTATAAATTTTATATTTATAGCGTTCATAATGAATTCATTATTTACGAATTTCATTTCTACGGCTAATGAGACGTTCAGCACAACAATACCTGATCAGATAACACGTACAGATATAGAACTAATTCAGAAAGAAATAATTAAGCACAAAAATGATAATGGAGAGTTGCCTGAACTCCTTAGCGATCTTGAACAATCTAAAGATACACCGAGTCTCTCTTTAGTTGATGGGTGGCAGAGAGATTTTATGTACATTCCAAATGATGATGGAACATTTCGATTAAGTAGCAATGGTCCCGATGGTATTGCTTTAACTAATGACGATATTTTTTCTAGTCAGTCAACAGTTCCAGACAAAGGTGTAGCGCCAGACTATCGACCTTAAGCATGATTATGACAAAGTGTTCGCCCTATCATTTTGGTATATCCATGTTTTCCATATGGCGCTCGAAAAATAGTAAATGAACCATCCAATAATTATTGCTTTACCAACAACGCTAGAGCGAACTTCATCAAGCAAGACCATCGATAACATTGCGCCAAAGTAGATAAAAGTTAAGAGGATAGTAATTTTTCTTAATTGTTTTGAACGAAAGATATGGATAGTCTCGATATTTGTTGCACTCAGACCTACGAACACAACTACACAAACCGCATTGAACACTGTAGATGTACCAAGTAGATACATAGAGAAAATAACAAAGTTCCAAGAGGCAGGGAAACCCAAAAACCAATAATCGCCTGATTTCATATCGGTCCTAGAAAAATATAGTGCACTAGAAAATAATATTAACCCAACGAACACAAGGGAAGAACTGCTTGGGAGCATCTCGAATTTCCACAAAAAAATTGCTGGTATAAATACATATGTTAGATAGTCGACTACCAGGTCAAGTAAGACACCATCGATCTTAACTTTTGATTCGGCAATATTAAACTTTCTGGAGAGTGGACCATCGATACCATCCAAGAATAGAGCAAAACAAAGCTACAATATACAACGCTTTGGATCACCTTCTATTAGAGCTACTACCGAAAATAGTGCAGCAATAACACCGCTTGCAGTTAAACAGTGAACAAACCAAGCTTTATACTTCACAGCAACACCTTCATAGTTATCCCTTAATTAATTAGTTTAAGGAATTGTTCCTCATCAAGAATCTCTACATCCAGCGCCTCTGCTTTTGTAAGTTTCGAACCGGCCTTATCCCCTGCTATTAGATAGCTTGTATTCTTAGAGATGCTAGAAGACACTTTGCCACCTCTTGCGACAATCATCTCAGCTATTTGCTCACGAGTATAGCTAGGAAGCGTCCCTGTAAGCACAAAAGTGAAACTATCAAACTCATTCGATATTCGCGAAGACTCTTGCTTTTCACCTCGTACATTTACGCCAGCAAGTTCAAGTCGTTTTACCAAATCATCATTTGAATCGAGTGCAAAGAAGTCTTTGACTGAGCGTGCGATCACATCTCCTAATCCTTCCAGATTTTCTAGTTCTTCCAACTTTGCATTTGCAATAGCATGTATATCCTCATAGTTCGATGACAAGGCTTTTGCTGCTTGTGGGCCTACGTGACGTATACCAAAGGCAACTAATAAACGCCACAACGGTTGTGATTTTGATTTCTCGATTGCAGAGATCAAATTATCTGCACTCTTATCTTTAGTTTTTTCTAATTCGAGAAGCTGCTCCTTAGTAATCGAATAAATATCTGCGACATCACTAATTAATCCTTGATCCAAAAATTGCAGAATACGTTTTCCCCCTAAACCTTCAATATCCATTGCACCACGAGATGCAAAATATTCAATTCCAGTCGATATCCTGGCTGGACACTTAACATTCCAACATCGATGTTGAGCTTCACCTTCAGGTCGAATAAGTGGTTTAGAACAAGAGGGGCATTTTTTTGGAAACTTCCACGCCTTCGAATCTTTCGGGCGCAAAGATTCTATAGGACCGACTACTTCGGGAATCACATCTCCGGCTTTACGCACGATAACTGTATCGCCAGGACGGACATTGCGGCGAGCAACCTCATCTTCGTTATGTAGTGTTGCCATAGAAACCGTAGATCCACCAACGAATACAGGTTCTAAAACAGCAAAAGGAGTTGCTCGACCAGTACGACCAACACTGACTTTGATGTCATGTAACAACGTTGTTTTTTCTTCTGGAGGGAATTTATATGCTATCGCCCACCTAGGAAAACGTGATGTAAAACCAAGCTTTTCACGAAGCGCAAAATCATCGACCTTTATAACTACACCATCGATTTCATAAGGTAACGAATGGCGCATACTCTCGAGGTGCCGACATTGCTCAAAGGCTTTATCAATCGAATCTGCATTGATTATTTTTTCATTAACGGGAAGACCTGATCTATGGAAAAGCTCAAGAGTTTGATTATGAGATGATATGACAGACTGATCAGAAAGCTGACCTATCTGGTATGCAAAAAATCCTAAATCGCGAGAAGCAGTAATTGAAGAATCTTTTACACGTAATGATCCAGCAGCTGCATTTCGTGGATTCGCAAAAACCTTTGCCTCATTTTCTCGTTGGCGATCATTTAACGCTTCGAATGCCCTAATAGGCATATATACTTCGCCACGCACTTCCATCAAATCTGGAACATCTTTCAACACATGTGGAATAGTAGAGATAGATTTAATATTTTCCGTTACATCTTCACCAGTAGAACCATCTCCGCGAGTAGCACCCCGTATCAATTTCCCATCTTCATAAACTAGCGAAATTGCTAGGCCATCCATTTTTGGTTCAACAACAAAATCAACTTCTTCACTACCAAGAACTTTTACAACCCGGTCCCTCCAACTACGTAGATCTTCGTCAGAAAACGCGTTATCTAAACTCAACATAGGAACTAGATGTTCTACTGGAGAAAATGAAGATTGAAGAAAAGTATTTACTTTTTGAGTGGGTGAATCTGGCGTTATAAATTCCGGATATTCCTCTTCTAAAGCAACAAGTTCTCGATATAGTTCATCGTATTCTCCATCAGAAATTTGAGGGGTATCATCCCCGTAATAAAGATTATTATGAAAAACAATATTTTCACGTAAGTCTTTGATGTGTTGTTCGATATTTTTCTCTGGTTGTGATGGCACCCATATACAATACCGCCCCAAAGAGAGCATCTTATACCTGCGCTGTACTGATTATGCTTGAAAATCTGACTGTTGAGGACCAAAAACCTTATATTAACTTCCGCGTTGGCTGTAAACACGTGCATTTATGTCATTGGATTACCGCCAACACGGGTTTTCGGAAAAGTGTATGGTCGTAAACAACCAGATTTTCAAGCGTAATCGGCCCAACGCGGGTAATGTGAGTAATGAGAATTATCTACAGTAACATTTCTATGTGTCAATCAGGTATTCACTATTAGCAACTACCCTCTTACTCGTAGGCTTTTGTTTATACGCAGCAAATCAATACGACAA
Organism: Actinomycetota bacterium; assembly: GCA_963169585.1. Lineage (GTDB taxonomy): Bacteria > Actinomycetota > Acidimicrobiia > IMCC26256 > JAGPDB01 > JAGPDB01. The sequence continues at coordinate 5,351 of CAUJDU010000061.1, forward strand.
CATTAACAACTATGGGAAAGCTGCATTATTTGTAAGTATTCTCGCAGGATCAATCACTGCAATTTCATTAGCGCTCTATTCAATTAGATCTATGGGTTTGTTATATATGACAAGGCCAGCATCTCTCGTCTTGCTAACCATTATTTTGTTAATAGAAAATTCTCTATTGATAAAACTTGGACTTATACTAATTGCCCTGCTACACATGCTATTTTTTTCAGAGTCTCTTATTTCAAAGATGACAAGAAATATTGGCAATGTTGGCGAAGATGTTTTCATTTTGAAAACCCCTACTCCTATTACGATATGGTTTTCATTCACCTGGTTTGTTTTTTGGGCCAGCTTCGTCGAAGCAATTCATTTATTCCTTGAAGAAAAGATCTTTCTAGGTGCCATTTCTAGCCTTATAGCAACCTTAATATTTTCACTCTTTATAGCAGCTCAATCCAGAACATTATTTCGCCGTTGCGTAATTGTGCCTAATGGAATAGTCGCATCTGATCCAATGGCGTTAACTGATGTACTCTTGTTTCCTCTTGCCAAAATCACATCCATCGAAGAAATAGAAAAAGTTGAAGACAAGATCCGCAATGATAAATCGATATTTATTTCCAACGACACAAAAACAAAGATAGTTTCTATCTCATTAACGGAAAAAACAGATTCTATAATCGTTCGTAATGCAGTTAGCGAAACCACAAGACGTAATGTTGATAAAATTTACTTTTCTTTTGCAGAACCAAAACTTTTTGTAAAAACTTTTCATTCCAGATTTCATAAAGTACAAGCACAACCTTTAACAAAATCACAAGAAAAAATGCTTGAAAAAGAACTTGGAATACAAACTGCACCAAGATCTGATTCACCGCTACCAAAATGGCGAAAAGGTAAGCCTGCTAAATAAGCACCTAATTAAACCGCTATTCCAGAACCTATACATTCATTGCCTACATAACATGCTGCTGTCTGACCTGGAGCAATCCTAATTTGTTTCTCATCAAAAATTATTCGTTCAGGGCTCTCCCAAGTGGCACTATATGTTTTTCCATGTGCACGAGGTTGAACCTCAATTTTAATTGGATATTTGATATCACGTGTCGTAGAAACCTGAATAATATCAACACCCGCACTAAGCAAATCTTCTTGAGTTCCAACTGTTACTTCAAAAGTTTTTGGATCTCGACTAAGCACATATTGCTTCTCGCCAGCCCGATCAGCAACTGCAACCCCAGCCCCACGTCTTTGCCCTATCGTTAAAAGTTCTGCTC
>CAUJDU010000062.1 GCA_963169585.1 Actinomycetota bacterium
TGCGGGGGTAGAAATGGCAATCAAGGCTCTTTCCTTCCTAGTTAAAGCCTTTGAGTCGCCGATTTATTGTTATCATGAAATTGTTCATAACCAAATTGTTGTAGATAGATTCAAAAATAAAGGCGTTATTTTTGTTAATTCTATGGAGGAAGTACCTCCAGGAGCGATTGTTATGCTCTCTGCACATGGTTCAGCCCCTCAAGTAGTGGCAGAATCGACCGAACTAGACAGAATCTCTGTAAATGCTGTCTGCCCCTTGGTAACAAAGGTTCATCATGAGGCTAAAACGAGAACAAAAAAAGGTTATGAAGTTATCTACGTTGGACATGAGGGACACGACGAAGCACTTGGCACGATGGCTGTGGCACCTGACAAAATCCATCTGGTTACCGATCAAGATTCGCTAGATAAGGTAAGCGGTTCAATCTCACCAGATACACCAGTAGCTCTTTTAGCACAAACAACTTTGGCTATGAGCGAATGGGAATCAATTGCTGATAGCGCAAAGGAACGTTTTCCTCAAATGTGGACGGCAACAAAAAGTGATCTTTGTTTTGCAACTACAAATCGACAGACCGCATTAAAGGAATTAACAGAGCAAGCTAATGTGTTGCTCATTATTGGTTCTAATAATTCAAGCAACACTTTAGCTCTCGAAAAAGTAGCTCGAGAGCAGGGATGCCAGCGTGCTCATAGGATTGATTCAGCTGCAAGTCTCGACAATATCGAGTTTTATCATGACGATATCGTTGGTATAACAGCAGGAGCAAGTGCGCCAGAAGATATAGTCCAGGAAGTAATTACAAAGTGCGCTGGTGACAATCCTGTTGAATATCTAAGCGTTATTGATGAAAGTGAATATTTCCCTCCTCCTAGCCAACTTAGAAATTTGGTTATTGATTTTAATTATGCAGTTGAATCTATTTTTAATTCGATACGAGATAAAAATCTTGTTGAAGTAGAAAACGAACAAATGAAAGAGCGTTTACATAGTGTCTTTATTGGGGATAGGAAATATAGCGCTTCAGATTCTCTTGTTTAGTCCAGTTTTAGAGACTTTTCATAGAGTTCTTTCATTTTATTCTTTAGTTCAGGATTAAGTTCTTTTAGAATCAATGAACTTTTCTCGTTGCTAACAAGATGAGAAATGATTGGTTTACCGATAAGAACTTTCGGTCTAGATATATAAGGTAAAAACCCAAACTTTAGATGGATGACTTTATCTAAACCTGTAATTGCAATTGGAAGTATTGGAGCTTTAGCTTTTATAGCAATAAATCCTGCACCTGGCGTTAATTCAGCTAGGTCTGCTTCTCTGGATCTTTTTCCTTCAGGAAAAATAACTAAAGCATCTTTATCTTTCAAAACGCTCACCGATCTTTTTATAGCTACAGGATCAGACTCAGATTTATCAATGCTAAAAGAACCATTAGTTTGAAAATACCATCTAATAAATTTATTGGTGAAAAGATCTTTTTTTGCCATAAACCTTAGAGGTCGAAAAAAAGCACATCCTAAAACTGGGATATCCAACATTGATCGATGGTTAGGTGTAATCAGAATAGCACCACTTTTAGGGATATTTTCTTTACCAAAAATTTTTGGGCGAAGCATTAGATAGGTAATAAACGTACATAATGCATGACCACAACGGTACCAAATATATTCTTTTCGTTTCCAAGTCATAGTTCTAGAGGTGCTCCAGTATTGAAATGGTTAACAATGCGCTCAACTATAGTTTCAAGTTCATGGACAGAAGTATCTATACAAGGCACTCCATCGAGTTGAACAAGTGGAGCAGATTTTCTAGACGAATCAATTTTGTCTCTTAAAGCGATTAAATCTTGAATTTCTTTTTGGCTTCGACTTTCTTTATTATCGCTAGGGTCAGAAGTCCGTCTCATTGCTCGTATCTCTTCAGGTGCATCAATAAATAAACGCACACGAGCATTAGGTGCAACGACTGAAGTAATGTCTCGGCCTTCCACTACCCCACCACCATGTTCAATTATCCACTCTCTCATTAGTCTTGTTAATATTTCCCTTACGCGCGGATGAACAGAAACATGACTAACTTGTGATGCCACTTCACGTTTTCTAATATCAGTAGTAATTGATCTATCACCAAGATAAGGTTGGTCTTCAAAACGAAAGTTCATATTCGAAATAATTTCACATATTGAATCTTCGTCATCAAAATTAATATCATTTTCTATACAAAGTAATGTAGCTGCACGATATAGCGAACCTGTTTCTAATACTTTTAAGTTAAGTCTTTTCCCAAGTTCTCGGGCGATAGTAGATTTTCCAGAACCACTTGTTCCATCAATAGCAATAATTCTTTCATTAGGTAACTTCTCTAATGTATCTACTTGTTGCATTCTTTAACTCTAATCTAACGTCCTATGAGGCTAGAAAAAGTAGTATAGAACTCAGGAAAAGATGTAGAAATAACATCTAGATCTATTTCATCTAAAGAACCGTTGGCAACATAATTTGCAATTGTAAATGTCATTGCTATCCGGTGATCACCATGAGAGTGTACTTCTAAGGGGATAATTTTTCCACCTTCGATTGTGTATCCATCATCTAATTCAGAAATTAAAATCCCTGCACGATTTAAGTGGTCAACAACAGTAGAAATACGGTCAGATTCTTTTACTCGTAGCTCA
>CAUJDU010000063.1 GCA_963169585.1 Actinomycetota bacterium
TGTGTCGGTTTGGGGTACGGGCACCATAAGAACTCACCGCTAGGCTTTTCTTGGCAGCATAGGATCAGTCACTTCGACATAAAGTCTCGGCATCGCCTCTCAGGATTAATGTGCAACGGATTTTCCTATCACACTCCCTACGGACTTACCCCAGGATAACCATCACCTGGGATGACCTACCTTCCTGCGTCCCCCTACGGTTACCACGGTCTAGCTGGGTCGTTTCGTTCTAAAAGAACAGCCACTTAGCAAACCAGATTAGGTTGGGCGCGATTATGGTGGTACTGGAATATCAACCAGTTGTGCATCGACTACGCCTTCCGGCCTCGCCTTAGCTCCCGACTAACCCTGGGCGGATGAACCTTGCCCAGGAACCCTTGGATATTCGGAGGAAGGGTTCCTCCCCCTTCGTTCGCTACTCATGCCAGCATTCTCACTCGAGTCCACTCCACCAGACGTTATCATCTGGCTTCACAGTCGAACTCGACGCTCCCCTACCCATCACAATAAATGTAATGACGAAACTTCGGTTTTATGCTTGAGCCCCGTTACATTGTCCGCGCAAGGACACTCGACCAGTGAGCTATTACGCACTCTTTCAAGGGTGGCTGCTTCTAAGCCAACCTCCTGGCTGTCTGGGCATCCTCACATCGTTTACCACTGAGCATAAAATTTGGGACCTTAGTTGTCGTTCTGGGCTGTTTCCCTCTCGACCGCGAAGCTTAGCCCCCGCGGTCTCACTGCCATATTCTGGAGTATCGGCATTCGGAGTTTGGCTGGTGTCGGTAAGCTTGTAGGCCCCCTAAACCATCCAGTAGCTCTACCTCCGATACTGAACATATGACGCTGCACCTAAATGCATTTCGGGGAGAACCAGCTATCACCGAGTTTGATTGGCCTTTCACCCCTATCCACAGCTCATCCCCTCTAATTGCAACTAGAGTGGGTTCGGGCTTCCACGAAGTCTTACCTCCGCTTCACCCTGGCCATGGATAGATCACTCGGCTTCGGGTCTACCGCCTGCGACTAATACGCCCTATTAAGACTTGCTTTCGCTTCGGCTCCCCCTCTCGGGTTAACCTTGCCACAAACGGTAACTCGCTGGCTCATTCTTCAAAAGGCACGCTATCGAGAGATAAGAATAAATTCTTATCCGACTCTTTAACGGATTGTAAATCAACGGTTTCAGGTTCTATTTCACTCCCCTCCCGGGGTTCTTTTCACCCTTCCCTCACGGTACTTGTACACTATCGGTCACTAGATTGTATTTAGCCTTACGAGGTGGTCCTCGCAGATTCACACGGGCCTTCTCGGGTCCCGCGATACTCGGGTGCTCAGTTCAGAGGAATATACATTTCACATACGGGACCATTACCCTCTGCGGTGAAGCTTTCCAGACTTCTTCTGCTATGTATATCTTTTGTAACTCTGTGAATGATCAGGCGCTCATTCTAACTAAGTCCCACAACCCCCATGATGCATCGCCGCCAGGCTGTATCACACCATAGGTTTAGGCTCATCCCTCTTCGCTCGCCGCTACTGGGGGAATCGCAATTGCTTTCTTTTCCTTGGGGTACTGAGATGTTTCACTTCGCCCAGTTCCCTTGTACCTACCTATAGCCTTTCGGTTTTCAGTAGGCCATAACTACGGTTTAACGTAATTAGGTTTTCCTATTCGGAGATCCTCGAGTTATAACGCTAGGTCGACAACTCCTCGAGGCTTATCGCAGTCACCCACGTCCTTCATCGGCATCTAGTGCCAAGGCATCCGCCGTTGACTCTTTGTAGCTTGAGTATATTTTCCAAAATGGATTATCTTTGATATTTGCAATAACGAGCAAGTCAATAAATTGACATTGCTTCGTTACCTTTGATTTATCACGAGCTAATCTTTGTTTCCAAAGATGCTCGTGCTCGCTATTCAGTTGTCAAAATACAACATTAAAAATGTTTTCCAGGATCCGTTTCTATTCCAGAAACCATTGCCTGTCGATATTGTCCTCATCCTCGAAGACAATCTGCGATTTCTCGTATATGGATAACTCGCAGCTAAAAGAATATAGTACAAAGTTCTGCTCCAGTCAAAGCCGGGCGAAAAAATATTTTATTCGTCAAATGAGAACCATTACGACACATCTAACTCGTCGTCATATGGGTCAATAAAATCAGGATCATATCTGTTTGCGCCTTTTCGATGACGCAGCGATTAGCAGGATAACGAATATCGAAAAAAAGCTAGCAAGATAGATCACCCACGAGAATTGGCCGATGATTTCAACATAGCGAGGCAGAGATTCATCCTCGTAGTAGTACTTCCCTCTAAAAACATGACCACCACCATCGCCCCCATCACCAAGCAGAAAGAACGACGAACTGAATGCAAGTAGCGCACAAAAATATGTTTCCTTCGAACGAGTAAAAGGGGCTTTTTTGAACGAAATAACAATGTTAAGAATAAGGAGTGATAAAAGTAACAGCGGGGATACCATCAAAAGGATGAATACTGCGCTCCAACCGCTAGCACTAAAACTTCCGATTACAAGTGATGCGATAACGATAAAATAGATTATCCACACGTTGATTTTATTGTTTTTAATCACTGGCAACATTACCTACGTATCTCTTGTAGTTATCGAGAAATGCTTGCCAGCCATCACGTTGGCTCTTGATAGGATTTTGATCTTCAGGATCGAACACTACAGTTACTTTTGTTTGGTTCTCCCCTACTGATTCAAAATCGACAGTCACATTACGAGCATCACCCAGCGCATATGCAACTCTTTTGTCGGGAACAACTTCTGTGTATGTTCCCGCAAAATCAAACTCGAAACTTCGATCTTTAGCAGCTAGATGATTCGAAAAGTTACCCCCTACACGCAGATCATTTTCGGAACTTGTGCATTCCCAATCATCACTAGCAAAACTCCACTTCACGACATGTTCTGGATTTAAGTAGTTTTCCCATGCATCATTCGCAGAAACGTTAACAGTAGTTGTTATTGTAATAGGTTCCATAGGACTATTTTAATGCACGATGTAAAACAAACTTTGCTTAATGTCCGAAATGTCTGATATGCTAGTAGCTTGGTTTTCTCACTTCCAGGGAAGGAAAAGTTAATGCTTGGACCAAATACACCAGATGGATCGCTAATCAAACCATCAAATTTAGTAGTAGTCTCGCCGACTAAACCTGTTCGACAAATCGTCGAATCTTTGAGTAAAACACAATGTTTAGATACTGATTTATCAGAACAATCGATAAGTCCTGACGCTGAGAAATTTAGATCAAGTGTTAGAGCCCTCCAAAATCTTTTGGCAAATAACGCCCGAGTACAATACTTTGCTTTTTTTATTGCAGCTACCAAATTGAAACAATGTTTAACTGATGAATCACAACATAGCATTGCTTTAAAGAAGCTACAGTTGCACATGAAAAATCCAGACGATTGGGATGTTGTATTTTTTACTAATTGGAAAGAAAAAAAACCTTCTGAAAAACGATCAGCTTTTCATTTAGACGGTGAGAGATTTGGTGACCTTAGAATTGGCATGTCTAATCAAAAACAAACTGTCTTTAGAGTAGGTCCACACGATTGGTCACGAGACTCATCTGGACGTAACTGCCCTATACCAGCCAAAGATATAAATGATAATGAGCTAACAACTTTGGTCGAGCCACCTGCTGGATCACTAGTTTTATGGGATACCAAAAATACCGTCCACCGATCACCAAACATCTCTACGACAGAATTGAATGCATTCGGTGGTACTAGATATTTTGCTACTGCATCTATTGGTTTTGATCGTATGATCGACAAGGCGATAACCCGGTAGATACCCTTAAAAAATTACCAGAATATCGGATTTTTCTAGGCCCAAAGCACTATTTACCTGACCTTTTTAGTTATCCTGATCAAGTAACTCTTCTGCAATACCGACCATATATAGATGAGATTTCGAGTCGGCCTTTGCTTAGCTTTAGCATTTAGTTTGAGCACAATAGCCATTCCAGCATTAGCTAACCCAGGTGATCCAACTGTTAGCACTCTCGATTCGATTTATTCAACTGGCACATCGACAAGCCTCGTTGGAAACATTGAAGATGCCCCCATTGAAGATGTTATTTCCCGAGGTTTTGAATTTGGATTATCCGACAGCTATGGCACCACGCTTTCACAAACTAACACTTCAAATCCAGCATTAATTAGAACTTTAACCGCCCAAGATAGCGCGGAGGGTAAATTTAATGGACCAACCAATATAGAGATCGACACATTAGGCAATATCTACGTAGCCGACGTAAGTGCAAGAATACAAAAATTTAATAGTAATTACGACTTCATCACACAATGGAATTGGTATAGCCCATCTCAAGTCATACCACAAGAAAGGGCACCATTAGCTACGGATACTAACAACAATGTTTATGTGGTAAATATAATTAATCAAACAGTTCAAAAATATGACACTAATGGTAATTTATTAGGAAACTTTATATCTGGGGGCGTCTCCGATATTGATATAGATCAGAATAATAATATTTATCTTGTAAAAGATTCAAAGGTCCAAGTTTATGATCTAAACGCTCAACTTTTAAAAGAATGGAATTTGAGTTTCCAGCTTTATGGCGGAAATTCAATAACTGTTGATGCTACAGGTAATGTATATGTTTCTGATAAAGATTCGCAGACTATTGAAAAATTCAATTCTGAAGGTGCTTCGTTACTCACTTTTAGTACTCATGGAGATCCTGCTAATTGCACAGGATCACAAAGTCAACCTCTGGGGATATATGCAGCATCAAATGGAAGTATTTATGTAACAAATACCTACTGCGAATTAGTCCAGCGTTTCGACACGAATGGTAACTACATAGCAAGTATTGGAAGTTCGACATATTCAGATCTCCCAGGGTTATTCGACACTCCACATGACATCATTGAAGACTTAAATGGCAACCTTCTCGTTGCAGATACAGAAAATGATCGTATTCAAAAGCTCTCAAATGTTGGTAGTTATATTTCTCATTTTGGAAGTTATGGGTCAAACATCATAAGGCCAACTGATACTGCTGTTGATTCAAAAGGATACTCATATGTTATTGATTTTGGAAATAGCCGAGTCAACAAGTATGACAGGCAAGGCAACGTGGTCCTTACTTGGGGTACACAGTCTTTTAGAACTCCGCTGGACGATTACGAATTCTGGATGATAAATGGGATCGAGATAGACGACCAAGACAATATATATATTAATTGTGATAGTAATACTATTCGTAAATATGATTCAAGTGGTAATTTTTTGTCTAAATTCCAATTCCAAGGTTATGGACAACAATTTATTGTTGATCAAGATAAGAACATTTGGATTTCAAGTGATTACGACAACACTGTACGAAAATATTCGCAGCTCGGAACTTTGTTACTTAGTTTTGGTGGAACAGGAACCGGTGACGGTCAATTCAATACACCACGTGCAATGGCTACTGACCCAAATGGTAATCTTTTCGTCGTTGATGGTGGCAACCAGCGTATCCAGAAATTCGCAAATGATGGTACTTATCTTTCAAAATTTGGTAGCTCAGGTAATGGCCCAGGGCAGTTTCATACACCTGGCTCAATAGCTATTAACTCAAACGGTACAATCTTTGTTGCCGACGGACTCTATTCTCGTATACACATTTTTGATAGTGATACTAATTTCTTAAGATCAATTACGGACATAGACTCAACAGATCCCATATCTATTTACGGGTGGTTTTCACTTAGCTTTGACGCCACAAACACTTTATATATATCTGATCATAGTTATGGTCGAGTACTAGTTGTCTCACCATTTATAAGCGGGGATTTCTCGATAGATGCCAATAATCTCGCTTGTGAAACTCTCTACCATTATCGTGCTTTCGCAACGAATAACACTACGACAGCCTATGGTCAAGATAGAACGTTCTTAACAGGTGAATGCTCAACTTTACCCGGAGTACAGACGCAACAAGCGTCAAATATTGGCGAGGATTATGCAACGTTAAGTGGAGAACTAATAAAAATAGGTGGTGACATAGCTGCTCTTGTTGGATTCGAGTATGGGCTTACTCAAAGTTATGGATCTCAAATCAACAGTTTAACTAGTAATACAGGGACGTTTACTTTTGAAATCACCGACCTTGTATGTAACTCTACATATCATTATCGTGCAACTGCAACAAACCACACTGGAAGCTCAACGGGAGATGATAATACTTTCTCTACAGGTGCTTGCACAGGGACTCCTGTTGTTCAGACATGGCAAAATCAATCGCAAAGCAACAACTCTCAACTGTTAATGGCTTTGGTTTCTGATTCGGGGACTTCAAATATCACTGAGGCAGGCTTCTTATATGGAACGACAAACCAGTATGGTTTAGTTGCGATATCGAGCGACTTTTCTCCCTCCGGTTCAGGCCAGTTCACTGTAACGTTAACGTCTCTGGCGTGTGGCACAGAGTATCACTACAGCGCATATGCCACGAACTCTAAAGGAAGCTCTTTTGGCTCTGATCAGTCATTTACTACACAAGCTTGTCCTGTCCCTGAAACAGATTTTAGTCTCTACGTTGGGTTTGATAATTCTCGTGAAGTGAATTCAGGTGATGCTGTCACGTATAGTTTCACCATAACAAATG
>CAUJDU010000064.1 GCA_963169585.1 Actinomycetota bacterium
GTAGCGTAACTAGAGGCTGTTCTTCGAACGGGTCATCTCGTGTTTGTGTTGTTTCGGCAACGGTTGGGTAGAGTTTAAGCTCAGGTCCGTGCCTTCTTGTCCTATAGTTTTGCCCGGCTCTTAGAATTGTACCAATTTCAATTTCAATCTCATCGACTATCCCTAAATCAATTGTGCTTGGTGTTGAATCTGGTGTGCTTAAAGTTGCAATATAGCGATGGCCTAGTTGAATCTGATCTGCTCGGTTTGTCTCATAATTTGTAAGAATACCGTGTAAGTTAGATCTGGTTTGGTTGGAGCCAACAGCAGCAATGTCAGCTGCAACCAAACCATCCTCTTTATCTTCTATTGCTAAATGAAATTCAAAACGATCCCCATTATCATCTTTTGAAGAAACATAAACATGTATGCGCTCAAAATTTTGAGACATTGGAGCTTGGCCGTTTAAAAAGGCTGGCCGTAAAGTTTTTGGAAGCTCGCGTAAGTCAATTTCTCCTTCCGAATTAATAGAGCCACCAATGCGGTAGGAAAGGGCGCCTTGACTATCTTGCTGGCTTCCAAGAAAAATAAACTTAAATGGTTCATTTTGTACACTAGTTTGTGAATGTAGTCCCGTAACTGCCTGGCGTTGAGTTTGGCTAGGGATATTAGACTTCGGTGGAGGTGTCGATGTGGCAGGCGAAATCAGGGACTTGGTTAACCGCCTGCCACTATTATTTTCTGACTCCTCCACCTGCATGCCCTATTTATGCTACCGATTAGTAATATTGTCTAGATGGTACTACTCTTCGTAGTGCCAAGATGACGTTAATTAAGAAAATTAACATAAAAAACAGCTGATAGTGATTGATAAAGTTTCCAAGAAGGATAAATGAGAATTAAAACTGACGTAGGAGTGTTAAAGGTCGAAGGTAGTGAGGCCCAGAGATTTTTAAACGCTATTGTTTCATCTGATATTGAAAAGTTGGAAACAAAGAGTTCACAACGTTCATTATTGCTTAACCCGACAGGGAAACTTATTGGCGCATTTTGGATATATAAGAATAATGATGAAATTTTCTTTTTGGTATGTGAAGACGAATTAGTTAAAAAGATTCACGAGAACTTAGTAAAATTTTTGATTCGAACGAAGGCTGAAATCCTAAATTTGTCAGAAAGATATGTGGCTGTTGTCTCAATTGAAGAACCTTTAGCTGGCGAAATGTTAATTGATAGTAATTATTTAGGTGTTAGCTCACTTTATCTATCTATCTCAGAGAGAAGCGATGAAACAATCAAACGATTATCTGGCGAGACTTTAAATCGACTTCGGATTTCGCACGGTGCAGTTTCTAATACTTACGATTTGAATGAAGAGATAATTCCTCAAGAGTCAAACTTGGACATCGAATCAATATCATTTTCTAAGGGATGTTTTATAGGGCAAGAGCTGGTTTGTAGGATAGATTCGCGACAATCTGTAACTCCTTTCTCAATATTTGCATTTGAGCTAGAAACAGAAATCAATGATCAGAAATTAGATGATCTATCTGCTTGGGTTTGTATAAATTCACAAAAAGTTGCACCAGTTTCTTCTTTGCTAATTGGCTCCGCAGACTCCAGTCAATTGTTGGCTAAATCTGAGATCGCACTAGGGAAATACGGTGCTATTGCTAGGATTCCGCGCAAATTTATAGACCAAATCGACTCGCGAGAAGGAAATATTGAAATTCTATTTGAAGGAAGAGATAATTCTTTAGAAGTAATATCTTCCCAAAAGGTTCAAGGAAATTTCTCGATTTAAATGTTTTTATCTATTGTCTTAAACACAAAGCTATAGTGAACTTTTGCAGAGAGGGTTGAGACTACAGGCTCAACCCGTCCCAAACGTAGTGTAGGGCTCGAAACGTGTGCAATGCTTTGTGTTTAAGTTGGGAGACAGCATTGAATCGTGCCAATGGCAAGCGACAGCAAATGGGATTAGAATGGTCCGATGGGAAAAATAGGCAATCTAACTACTAAACCTACTTTAAAACTTGCACTTTTATGTGGTGGGCCTTCTCTTGAGCGAGGGATTTCGATGAATTCTGCGCGATCAGTGATGGATCATTTGACGAGCGAAAATGTTCAAGTTGTTCCATTCTATTTTGATCAACAACTCAATGCATATGCTTTGTCACCCGCGCAACTTTATTCCAATACTCCAGCAGACTTTGATTTTAAACTCGCACAAACCGCTCAACCCCTGGGCGATATAGAATTAGAAAAAGAACTTAAAAGCTTTGACATAGTTTTCCCTGTAATGCATGGTGCTTTTGGAGAAGATGGCAAAATCCAAGAATGGCTTGAGGAAAGAAGAATTGCTTTTGTAGGGGCTTCTAGTTCATCATGTAGACAATCTTTCGATAAATTTCGTGCAAACGAATATATAAAGGAATTTGGTTTTTTCACTTTGCCGTCTTGTTTGCTAGAAGATTCGGAACGAGATCAAAATCACCTAGCGATTAAAGAGTTTTTTGATAAACACAATATTTCACGAGCTATTGTGAAGCCATCTGCTGGCGGATCATCAATCGGAGTGTTTTCAGTTAGCACAGTAGAAGAAGCGCTTAAAGCAAGTGAAACAATTTTTGATCGTGAGATGGACACCCGGGTAGTTGTCGAACCATTTGTTCAAGGTAGAGAATTTACGGTGATCGTATTAGAAAGTAAATACAGGTTGCCTGTGGCTATATTGCCAACTGAAATTGAAGCTGATTATGCGGACCATCAAGTGTTTGACTTTCGAAAGAAATATTTACCAACACGTCAGGTGACATACCATTGTCCACCACGTTTTGACAATAGGTTGATAGAACGAATACAGATTCAAGCGGAACAACTTTTTGTTCTACACGGGATGCGAGATTTTACAAGATTTGATGGTTGGGTACTCGATGATGGCAGAATCTGGTTTTCTGACTTCAATCCAATTAGCGGTATGGAACAAAATAGTTTTCTTTTCCAGCAATCAACTCGGATTGGGCTATCCCATAGAGGTGTTTTGGAGCATATAGTTGCACGTGCGTGTGAAAGATATGAAATCGAACATCCATTCATTTTTGAAAGCGATGAAGTAGAGAGTAAAGATGAAAGAAAAGAATTACCAATATTATTTGGTGGGGATTCTTCTGAACGTCAAGTTTCTTTGATGAGTGGAACTAATGTTTGGCTCAAAATGAGAAATTCAAAGCAATTTAAGCCTGTTCCATATTTAATTGATCTAAATGGGGGAGTATGGCAAGTTCCATACCAGCTATTGCTCAATCATACTGTCGAAGAAATCGTGGAGAACTGTCGGGCTGCAGCATTACATGAAGAGCGCATTGGGAGGTTTGAATCTCAAGCCAGAGAAAAACTTGGTTACAAAAAACCTATCGATAGGCGAGAGTTTGGCCAGCCGGTCTCTACGAGTTTAGAAGAAATTATAGAAAATAATGATCATGTATTTTTAGCGCTCCATGGTGGAATCGGAGAGAATGGGACTTTGCAATCCATGTTGGAAAAACATGAGGCAATATTTAATGGTCCAAATGCTGATGCAGCAATGTTAGCAATGAATAAACAATTTACTGCAGATGCAATTAATGAGTTATCAATGGATAGTGTTAGCTCAATTAAAGGATTCACTTTGTCGATGGATGAGCTAAATGAATCTCTTTCCGATAGTGCCGATATTGTGTGGAAAAACATTATTGAAGAAACGGGTGGAGATGCTGTGATTGCTAAACCTGTTGCTGATGGTTGTTCTTCTGGCGTAGTACGACTTCATGATGCTGGAGATCTAACACGATACATCTCTCTTTCTAGCGTTGGAGGAGGGTTCATCCCTCCGAATACTTTTCAAGATCAGCCAGAACGTATTGAACTAGCTTTGGAGGCTCCAAGTGGAATTCGATTTGAACGATACATACAAACAGATATAGTCAGAGTTCAAAATGGGAAGCTTCGACATTCTCCAATTTCAGAAATGATTGAAATAACTATTGGTGTAGTACAAAAAGATGGCGTTATGCGTGCCATGAATCCAAGCCTAACAGTAGCTGAGAGTGCAGTGCTTAGCGTCGAGGAAAAATTTCAGGGAGGGACTGGCGTGAATTTAACCCCGCCCCCCCCACAAATTTTGTCGGATGAGAATCGAAAGAAAATAAAAGACAATATTGAAAAGCTATCTAAGAGTTTAAATTTATCTGGCTATTGTCGAATAGACGCATTTGCTAATTGTATTAATGGGGATCTATTGATAATAGAAATAAATTCTTTACCGGCATTGACTCCTTCTACAGTTTTATTTCAGCAAGCCTTGGCAGAGGATATTCCAATATATCCTATGGAACTTTTAGAACTAGTTGCTAATAACAAATGATTTAAGACATGCCAGTGACAATCCTTGAAGATATATTGATCAGCAAAGTAGCAGAGGTAAATGCTCTTGGTTCGATAGAAGAACTCAAAACAGAAGTAACCAATCTTGGTGCTCGAGAGATTCGTAAAGCCAAGTGGTCTAGTGGGCTTGATGTGATAGCTGAGATAAAACGTAAGTCACCGAGTAAAGGGGACTTAGCGCCAATAGAAGACCCTGGATCGCTAGCAAAATCTTATGAATCTGGTGGTGCTTCAATAATCTCAGTTCTTACAGATTCAAAATATTTTGGAGCGAGAGAAGCTGATTTTAATGATGTTAGAAAAGCAACTTCATTACCAATATTACGTAAAGATTTTATTATTGATGAAAAGCAGATTTATCAGTCGTATATTATGGGTGCTGATTTAGTTCTTCTAATTGTTGCAGCATTTGAAGACACAAAAAAATTGATACAACTATATAGATGCGCAACAGAACTTGGATTAGGTGTTTTACTGGAAACCCATAACGAACAAGAAGTCCAAATCGC
>CAUJDU010000065.1 GCA_963169585.1 Actinomycetota bacterium
ATCAAAACGGATTTTGTCATAATCGCTAGGTTCTGCAAAAGTTAGCGGAAGCATCCCTTGCTTTTTTAAGTTTGCTTCATGGATTCTCGCAAAAGATCGAACTAGAACAACAACACCGTTCATAAACCTAGGTTCCATAGCAGCATGCTCGCGAGAAGACCCTTCTCCATAGTTTGAATCACCAACTGCTATCCAACGTATTCTGGCTTCCTTATAGCTTTTAGCTAATTCAGGTAAAGAAATTTTCTCGCCATTTCTAACATCGATACCGACCCCAGGTTCTCCGGGGACAAAAGCGTTATTTGCACCTAAAAATAAATTCATCGAAATATTTTCTAGATGTCCACGAAATCTCAACCACGGTCCAGCCTGAGAAATATGGTCAGTTGTGCACTTGCCCTCTGCCTTCATTAAGACCTTCAAACCAATATAATCTTGGCCATCAAACTTCTCGAAAGGTTCTAAAAGCTGGATCCGCTCGGAATTTGGATCAACTACAACCTGAATATTTGATCCATCTTCTAGAGGTGGGCTAAAACCAAGTTCTAAAGTATTACCTCGGTCAAATCCATTTGAAGGTAGCTCATCACCTATTGGTGGCTGTAGAACAAAGCTGGTTCCATCTTGGCCAACGAGCTCATCTTTTGTAAAGTCAGCATCGAGTCTGCCAAATAAGGCGAACCCAACAACTGTTTCTGGAGAACCTATAAAGCTTAAAGTTTCTGCTCGTCCATCATTTCGTTTTGGAAAGTTACGATTGTAAGACGAAACAATCGTATTAGGTGTGCCTTCAGGTAAATCATCACGCTGCCACTGGCCAATACAAGGACCGCAAGCATTTGCTAAAACTGTTGCACCAATAGCTTCTAAGTCTGCCAAAAGTCCATCACGTTCAATAGTTGCTCTAACCTGTTCAGAACCAGGCGTAACCATAAGAGGCGTCTTCACCTTAAGCCCATGAGCACTTGCTTGTCTAGCAATGTGTGCAGCTCTACCAATATCTTCATACGAAGAGTTTGTACAACTTCCAACTAAGGCAGTTGAAATTTCAGGAACATAACCTTCAGATTTTACAGCAGCAGCTACATCGCTAATAGGGCGATCTAAATCTGGAGTTCCCGGCCCAACTAGACGAGGCCCAAGTTCATCTAAGTTAATTTCGATTACTGAATCAAAATAGTTTCGAGGATTTTCTAGAACATCTGCATCAGCTTTTAAGAAATGTTCATTTTCTTTCGCTAAATCTGCAATATGTTCGCGCGATGTTCCTCGCAAATATCTATCCATGCTCTCGTCATAAGGAAAGATCGAACAAGTTGCTCCAATTTCTGCGCCCATATTACAGATTGTCGCTTTACCCGTCGCAGAAATGCTCGAAGCACCTTCACCAAAAAATTCAACTATCGAACCTGTTCCACCCTTGACTGTCAATATCCCAGCAAGTTTCAAAATAATATCTTTCGGTGAAGCCCAACCACTCAAAGACCCAGTAAGATTCACTCCGATTAGTTTTGGAACCTTAGTGTTATATGACCACCCCGCCATCACATCGACAGCATCTGCCCCACCAACACCAATCGCAATCGTTCCTAGTCCTCCTGCATTAGGAGTGTGGCTATCAGTACCAATAAGCATGGCCCCAGGGAAGGCATAATTTTCTAGAACAACCTGATGAATGATTCCCGCCCCTGGTTTCCAAAACCCAATTCCATATTTGTTAGATACGGTTTCAAGGAAATCAAAAACCTCTTCGTTGCTTTCAATCGAAACTCCAAGGTCGATTTTTGCACCTTTGCGAGCAAGAATAAGGTGATCACAATGGACGGTTGTTGGAACAGCAACCTTTTTAAGACCTGCCGTCATGAATTGGAGCAAAGCCATCTGTGCTGTTGCATCTTGCATAGCAACTCTATCCGGACGATAATCCGCATAATCTATCCCACGATTTATTCCAACCGTTTCAATATTGTCGCTATGTGCAGCTAGTACCTTTTCACTATAGGTAAGAGATTGTCTACCAAGACGTGTTTTAAGAACTTCTATCGACGATTCGTATTTTGCATAAGTTGATTGGACTAGCTCAATTGGAGTTCCAGCTTTTTCATTTGTCATGATTCCAGTTTATCCAGAGCTTTCACGCATTAGCAGTTTTGAACCCAAAGCTATTGTTCTTAGCAATTCTATTGAGGTTCTCCATTAGACTAGCTTTATGTTCAATAGCTCGGATTACGATGCCATTATTTTTGATTTTGATGGGACTTTGGTGGATTCTGAGCCCGTATGGAAGTCAACTTTTTATGATGTATTCAAAGAAGATTACGGGGTTGAACTCTCACAACAGATCCTTTGGGAAAATACCGGTGTTGGTGTGGACCTTTCAGTGTTAGATATTTCCAACAAATTAGATCTAGGTATGGACAATAATGAGATACAAGACATGGCCGAAAAACTCCACCAAATAGTGCTAGATAAAATATTGAGCGAACTTGAACTGCGAGAGGGAGCAATAAAACTTTTTGAATTTGCACAATCAAATAATATCCATTTGGCGATCTGTACCGCTTCAACTACGGAACTAATCAATTCTTACTTTAAAAAATATGATATGCGCGATATCTTTTCAGTTGTTTTTTCAACAGTTGATTTGGGTATAGAAAAACGCAAACCTCACCCATTCCCTTATGTTGAAACTATGCGAATGCTAGCTGTAAAACCAGAAAGAACTCTTGCCTTTGAAGATTCATGTCAAGGGATTACAAGTGCAATGGACGCACAAATCGACACGGTCGCGATTCAGAATCAATTCATAAATCTTAACGAACTTAAAGCTCAACCTAAATTTGTTGCTCAAGACTTTCTTCAAGTTCTTGAACTTTTTTCGACCGAGTAACAATAGACATATATGCTACAACTCCTGTAACAATCACCATTCCTAATATTTGGTGATATTCGAGTGTTCCACCGAGGAACCACCAAGTAAAAATAGCAGTTGATGGAGTGTGAACTGTTGAAGCAATTGCATTAAATCTAAACGATGTTCTTTTTTGAGAATAATTGAAAAATATATGTCCACCGGCACCGAATACGGTCAGAACGATGATAATAAAAATTTCATGGTTGGTAAATCCAAACTTAGGATTAACAAAAAACATAACTGGAGTGAGCAAAATAGCTATCCAAATGTACATATAACAAGCAACCGTATTTGTAGGTACTTGTTTTTGTACGTTACGTAAAATGTATGTTCCTGCCGATGCAATTGGCAATGCAATGAGAGAGATTAATGCACCTTTGCTCAGTTCAAAGGAGTTTAAATCTGTTAAAGATGTCATTAATAAACCGATCACACCAACAAATGAAAGCAGCAATATCTGTGCGTTTAATTTTTCGCCCAACATCGGACCAAAAACGATAATGCTAACAACCAAAGAAAAAGAGAGCACCGTAATCGCGATTGCTGGATTGTCTTCTTGAAAGGCGATAAATATTGCAGCCCAGCTGAGGGCCCGCTGTGCACCTATAGGGAACGATTTAAGGAAATCTTTTAACTTTAATGGTGTACGCAAAACGAACATTACAAAAATGAGAAATATCGCTCCGGTTACACCATGCACCCAAGTTGCAACCTGACCGCGACCAATTATTTTGATACACACATCCGAAATACCCCAGCCAATATGAGATCCAGAGACTGCTAGAAAACCTGTGGCTGTATATTCTTTAGAGATGCCCTGTTTTTTGGACTCATCCATCTACTAAGTAATAAGGGTTATGAACGATCTTTTTCTATGACTTTAACTGAATTCATCACATCGCCAATTTGTGTCTCAAGTGCTATTTCAATTCCACTTGTTACATATCCAAAAAGGTTGTAATCAGGAGTCAACTTTTCTGTGCAGTCATCGATGCAGATGAAGAATTGGCTACCATTTGTGTTAGGTCCCGCATTCGCACAAGCAACAGCACCGAGTGTGTATTCTCCTAGAACTGGTTCATCTTCAAACCTGTATCCTGGCCCGCCTGTACCATTACCAATTGGACAACCACCTTGGATAACAAAACCAGGAACAACTCTATGGAAAGTTAAAGTATCATAAAACCCACCTTGTGCTAAATTCACAAAGTTGTTTACAGATTTAGGTGCCAATTGAGGATCCAAGTCCATCTTTATTGTTCCTCGACTAGTAGTTATTTCTACCTCGTAGATTTTTGATTCGTCGATTGTCATTTCTGGTTGTTCAAGTTTTTCCATATCCCTATCCTATCCCTTTTAGCTATGTTGGCAGGAATTCCGTGCGCATATGTAACGAAACTACAGCCAACACGGTATTAGGTTTAGCGGATTTGATTGATTTGGCGTGCGAACTCACCATTGGGAGCCAAACGTAAAACTTCATCAAAATCTAGATTTGCTCGTCGAATATTTTCAGCGTTCTTAAAACTGTCCAATTCTGGTGATTGAAACAAAATCAGTCCTCTAAAAAATAATGCTGTAACATTTTCTGGATCAGTGGCTACTGCAGCATTTGCTCGCCCCAGAGCTAATTCATATTCACCCGAGAGATGGACAATATAGGCCGCATAACCTTGAGATGTAGCATCTTTACTATCGAGCTCAACAGCGCGGTCAAAATTCTTTAATGCATTCACATAATCTTCTTTAGCGAATTGGACTATTGCTAAATTTCTAAAGTTTGCATTATTTGGGGATTCTAAAACAGATTGTTGTAGCAGCTCTTCGCTAGACCTTTGATTTGCCCGTTCAATAGTTTTAACTGACTTATTTGAATCCAATACAAAAACAACTATACCCACAACAAAAACAACGCCTACTAATGCCCAAAAAATAATTTGTGTTCTAACCGCAGTTGAAGATCTTATGGAAAGGAAGATTGCAATACCTAAAACAATTACAAAGAAACTTGGAACAACATAGATTAACCAATTACCTCCTTTAGCAGTAGGTGCCAAACGAATAAATTCTCCATAAACGCTTTCGTAATAATTAAAAATTTCATCTTTAGATTGGCCTTGACGTAAACGCTTTTCTACGTCTTTAGAAATCGTTTTGCTAGTCTCGGTTTCTGAATCACGGACACTTAAACCCTCGCATTCAAGGCAACGAAGCTGAGATGTAATTGAAACTTTACGTTGTTCAATTGATTGTTCACCATTACCGTTAAGCGAATAGATCCCAGCAGCAAAAATGACTACGAGGATCAACCCCCAAAAAATAGTGGGTTTTGTTTTTGTCATAAATGACTTGCCTACTGCGTTGATCGCCATAGTTCTTCCATAGCTTGCATTGAAGCCCTAGCCATAAGACTTGCAACCACTCTCCCGTCTGGTGCAATTGCATACGTTTCTGGTTGTCCAGTTGTCCCAAAACCTATCGAGGCAGCTTTATCTGGATCTAGCATTACATCGAAAGGGGCATCATTACTTTCAACCCATTTTCTAATATTTTGTTCAGAATCATCTCTAGCTATCCCTATGAAAACGAAATTTGGATCACTCTGATATTTTCTCGCAAACTCCTGCAAGACAGGCAACTCTTCTTGACAAGGGATACACCATGAATTAAAAAAGTTTATTATTACTCGTTTCCCCGTGAGCTCACGTATCGAAAGTTTTTCACCGTCTAAAGCAACAACTGTTACATCTGGAGCAAGTTTTCCAACAACCTTACCTCCTGAATATTTGGGTGAAGAGTTTAATTTTGTTGAAAAGAAAGAGACTGAACTAATAAGCACAATAACTACTGCTAAAAAAATTCCAAAGCGAAGTATCAGAGACTTACGACTATTAGTTTTTGTCATTTGATAACCTCAAGTTTCTTATCTTCCTTTGAAGCTTTTATCATGTCAACTTTTCGCCTTTGTGGCAGCAAGGAAATAATTGCACCAAATACTATCAATATGCCTGAAAGCCAAATGTAAAGTACTGCTGGGTTTTGTGCAATCTTTATAGCCACTTCACCATCAACGGGTGTTGTGATCATCGTCACATAGGTATCCCGCACGAATGAGGTATGCACACTCGGTGTTCCTACACTCATATTCCTAGCCGGATAGGTGCGTACGTTTGGTGCATATACTCCCAATAATTTTCCGTCACGAATAATTTTTATATCTACCGAAGTTGAGATAATGTCTTCGTTCCCTGATTTTCTTTCGTTAATAAAAGTTAAGGTATATGGTCCTGCAGTGCTTGGCTTCCCTTTTGTTAAGGTAACTTCTTGTGACCAAGTGTTAGAGCTTAAAACTATCGACAGCCCTATTAGAGCTATACCGATGTGAACAATCATTGCACCAACTTTTCGAGGGCGCTCTATAATCGTTCGCTTTCCTGATTGCTTAACAGTTTTAACCAACACCATTATTGAACCGACAACCACAAATGTACTTGCACCTATGGCCAAAGAGGTAACAAAAGTTTGATCCAACAACACGCCGAGCACGACCATAATGGCACCAAAGATGGCGGGAATACGAATGCGCTCATTGATTGCAACGTTTGTTTCAGCAAATGCAACCATTGGAGCGATACCCATCAGCAACAAAACACTGAAACCAAATGGGATCGCAAACTTTTCATAATATGGTGTTCCGACACTAATTTCCTGTCCCCGGAGTGTCTCTGCAATAAGTGGATAAAGTGTTCCTAGCAAGACAACAAGTGTAAAGACACAAAAAACAATATTATTCAACAAGAACATTGTCTCTTTCTTACTTGCACCTTTTATAGAGCGTTCACTTCTAACTTCATCGAATCGCCAAAGTAGTAGCCCGGCGCCACCTAAAACAATGAGGGCAAATAAAGACAAAAGCCAACTACCAACATTGCTTTGCGTAAATGCATGTACTGAATTTACGATCCCTGAACGAGTAAGAAAAGTTCCAAAAACAGCCAATGCACAAGTTGCAATAACCACTGTCGCATTCCATCCACGTAACATTTTTCTCTTATGTTCAACAATTGTTGAATGCATAAACGCAGTTGCGGTGAGCCATGGCAACAATGAAGCATTTTCCACTGGGTCCCATGCCCAATATCCTCCCCAACCTAAAACTTCATAACTCCACCATGCACCTAAAATAACCCCAGCAGTAAGGAATGTCCACGCAATCATGGAACTTCTTCGCACTCTCGCACTAGAAAGTGTTGAAAAATCTTTTCGAATCAAAGATGCAACCAGATAAGCAAACGGAACAAAAAAACCTACATAACCAATGTATAGCAATGGAGGATGTATTGCCATCGCAACGTGCTCTTGCAAAAGAGGATTGGCACCTAAACCATTTTCAGCTATCGATTGTGCCTTCTCAAATGGTGAAGCACTAAAAACTAACATTACCGCAAAAAAGATCATCATTAAGAGCATCACCATGTTGGCGATCACAGTTGTTGCGTCGAATTCTCCCTTAAGAGAATTGCGTGAAGAAACTAATACGTATGTTGAATAGCCTCCCAAAACTAACAACCAGAGTAATAGTGAACCCTCAAGCCCTGCCCATGCGGCAGTAAAAGTAAACAATGCATTAGTTGAGTTAGCAGTGTGCTCATAAACAAATTGCAACGAATAATCGTTTGTAAACAAGGCGACTTGTAAGATAACAAAAGCACCAACAACGCTAGCTACGGATATATACGATAACCTTCGCGCATTTTTTACTAGCAGATTTGATTTGAGTTTTAGCGAAATTGAGTAACTTGCAAACGCAAAAATAGAACACACAAGTGAAGCTACAAGAAAAAAACTACCTAGCGATGCTTTCATGAGGCCACATCAACCCCAGAATCGACCTTCTTACTATCATGTGGGTTGCTATTACCATCTTGATTTACTTTTGGTGGCGTATATTCATTCCCGTGTTTAATCATTATCCTGTCTGAATCAAAATTTTTGCCTATATTATTTTTGTTCCAGCGCCCTTCAACAACGACTGGAATACCATCTTTAAAAAGTTCAGGGGGATCGCCCCGATGTGTCACAGAGACCGTTTTGTTTCCGTCAGTTACCTTAAAGTTAGTAATAGAACCTTTTGCGTCAATACTTCCACTAACAACAGCGCCAGCAAGTCGAAATCTTTCTTGGCCTTGGCTTTGTGCTTTAGCTACAGCTTCAGATACTTCGTAGTAATAGATAACATTTCCTTGTATTCCTACATAAACCATTGCAAGGATACATCCTAAAATTATTGTTAGAAGCCCGACAGTTTTAGTTCGTTTAGATATCGCCATTTCATTCCTATAAATTAGCTTTGGTCAGAGTTGGAATTTTTTGGAGGACGAGAAACATATACCCATATACCCACAGCTAAATAAGTACTAATCCACCCTAACGCTACATATCCCCATTGACTCATTTTGGCGCTCCACTTAATTGTTCAGCTTGTTTTATACGCTCATTGATTTGTGAATCGAGATCATTAAGGGCATTTTGTTCGAGTATTGAATCTCGATGGAACTGCCTGTCCACCATCAGAACATATAAAAATGAAAAAGCTATGACTCCCGCCCAGAGGCTAGTTGCCATTGTGCCAGAAATTTCTGCTTTAAGATTCGGGTTCAATACAGTGGCTTCTTGATGGAGCGTCCTCCACCAGTTGACAGAAAAATGGACGATTGGAACATCGATAAAAGCAAAAAGTGCAAACCAAGCATTACGCTTTTTTGCTTGTTCTGTTGGGCTGATCGAACGGATTGCAAGATAACCAACGTAAAGAAAAAATAAAACTGCAGTAGCCGTGACTCTAGCATCCCATGTCCAAAACACACCCCAGATAGGCTTACCCCAAAGTGCACCTAATAGAAGAGTGAGTCCGCAAAATATCACACCCGCACGAGCACTTGCTCCAGCGAGAAGGTCATACGCACGATTTCTAGTTTTAGGGATTAAATATAAAATCGAACATATTGTTGTAACACCAAACGAGACATAAGCTAGCCAAGCTGCTGGAACATGAACATATAAAAGCCTTACTGCATCACCTTGTAAATCATCGGCAGGTGAAATGATAAGTGAATATATCGCATGAATAATCATCGCATTGGCCGTAACTATCGCCAAAGGAATGACTGCTTTTTTCGGCAAAAGTCGGTTCTTCATCGGTATCAATCCTAAATCAGCGATCAGTCTTCGAGAGAATCAGACGCCATTGTTCCAGAAGCTAAAAATAACAAAGAAAATATTGCCAAAAGCGATATCCAGCCCAAACTTTGACGTGGGGAATAATCTAAAGCAGCTTCAGTAGCGCGAATCGCACATAGTAATGCTGGTAACAAGACAGGGATAACTATCAAGCTTAAAAGTTGGCCAGAATCATGCAGTTTTGCCACTAATGGAGAATATATTGCTCCTATGGTTGCCAATGAAAGCGTTGTGAGGAACCCAGTTAATAACACTAAATGCAGATTGGCTAATGTCGGCGAGAAGAAAAGCAGTGTCAACACACCGCTGACGGCTGCAACTATTCCTGTGAGGATGAAATTCACACAAACTCTTGCCAGAAATAATGTAGTACCTTCAATTCCAAACTGTGCAACATAATTGGATTCTTTTTTATTGTGAGCATCACGAACATAAATAAAAAGTGCAGCAAAAGTTGTTGTAACCCACCAAAGACCTGGTGCAATCCTTTCCAGGATCCCTCTATCTGGATCGAATGCGAATGCAAAAAGCAAAAGAACAACACCAACAAAAGGTAGTGATCGGGCAAAAATTGTTTTATCCCTTGCTTCAGATTTTAAAAGTGTGCGTACCAGAGTCGAAAAAATCATTTGTACTCCTGCGCAATTTTACATGTTCCGTTTACCATTTCGATTTCATGTGTACTTAGATCTCTTAATCTTTGAGGGTCATGTGTTGCAACGATAATATTTCTACCTAAATCGAATTGCTTTTTAATTATCTCATCAAAATTATCTTTCGATCTTTCATCTAACGAGGCATGCGGTTCATCAACACAAAGTAAAGGTGCAGATCTGATTAGAGTACTTGCAAGATGTAGTCGTCGTTGTTGACCTGCACTTAGATTTTCCACTTTGACATTGAGCTTGTCTTTTAAATCAAAAAAATTCACTGCTTCTTCTATACTGAGTTGATATTCACGTCGCTCATCACTATTTTTTTGGTCAAGCAAGTCAGTGAGTTTTAGATGTTCACCAACTTGTATATGTCGTACATGCAACGTAGTGTGCCCTAAATATGCACTAATAGTTCTAAGTTTTCTACTGTCTTTAGAGGTTGCTTTTTGTTGAGAAAACTCGAGTGAAATTTCTCCTCTTTCTACTGGAGTCATCCCGCTAATAGCTTTGAGCAGAGTTGTCTTTCCTGATCCATTTTCGCCGGTAACCAGCGTAAAACTTCCCTCTGGCAACTTGAATTCACATCGCGCAATTGCAGGGAACAAACCACGTGTTACAACAAGGTTTTTTACGCTAATACCAGGCATATATCCATTCTAAACTTGAGTTTTACAGTTCTACGAGCCGAACTGCGAACTAGGATAAATGACCTATTGGAATTGTAAACTTTTTAAGGTTAAATGACGATAAAGGTAAAGCATGGCAAAATTCGAAATCAATAATATAGTTCATAAACCCGATGTCCGAGGGTCGATATCGTTACTTGGCCGTGCCCTGATTACTGTGGGGCTGATCCTCCTATTGTTCGTTGCCTATCAGCTTTGGGGAACAAATGTTGCAGAGCGTAAAGCACAAGATGACCTTCGAGATAAATTTACGACCAAGCTCGATAAACTAAAAAAAGGTAATGTCAATACTTCGAATACTGATCCGAACTCAACTGGTTCAAACTTAGATAATCCCGTTTTAGATCCTGATCCTGCAACGGTTGCTCAGTTCAATCAAGAAGTTGTCCGTGGCCAGCCTATAGCAATTATTAAAATCCCTAAGATTGGTTTAGACCATGTTGTTATCTCAGGTACCGATAGGACAAGCTTACAAAAAGGTCCTGGCCACTACCCAAACACTCCTCTGCCTGGGCAGCTTGGTAACTCTGCTATAGCAGGACACCGAACTACTTATGGTTCACCGTTTGCAAGGCTCGACGAATTAGCAGTTGGTGACGAAATTATCTTGGTAACGATAAGGGGAACTTTTGTTTACAAGATGAGCGAAGTCCAGAAAATTGTTTCTCCAGGTGACGTGAGCGTAATTGAACCACGGCCAAACTTAGCAATCGATCCGACTGGGGCAACACTTTTGCCAGAGCTAACTCTAACTACTTGTCATCCTAAATACTCTGCAGCTAAACGTATGATTGTTCGTGCTGCATTGGTTGAAGATTCAGCCTATCGTCCTGTTGTCGCCGCACAACTAAAACATAACAAAGGTAAAATTGCTCTCAATGAAGAAGATGCTCTTGGTGACAGCAATAGGAAAGGTCAGTCAAATATTCTGCTAGAGATGCTTGTGCAATCGTTCAAGCTACCTCTTCTATGGTGGTTCCTTTTGATGGTGACTGTTGGAGGAATTTGGTGGTATTTATATAAGCGATATCACAACTGGAAGGTTTGGATTGCAGGACTTATACCTTTTGGGGCTGTCTTATTGTTATATTTTATTAATCTTGAAAGGGCCCTCCCCGTCGGCATTTAACTCCCTTCTGGGGGTCTGATCCCCCAAAAGGGACAATACGACATGCGTAGGTTGTATATATTTTGTCTCTTTTGGGGGATCAGACCCCCAGAGCTGAAAAGCGCCTATTCTTATTTCATGGGGATCGAACTAGTTTTACTGCTTGTTGCTTTAGCATTCGTGGGAATCACACGCGGAAGTTACAAAAGCCTTTTCAAAACAAAAATCAATCATGCATGGGCGCTATTCCCAGTATTGGTTGGACATTTAGTGATCGAATTTGCCCCAATTAAAGAAAAACAATTTGACAGCGTTGGTATAGCTATTCTGCTAGGCACTTACGTTTTCTTAATCGGATTTTTGTGTGCAAATTTAAATCTCAAAGGAATGTGGATTGCACTATTAGGTGTGTGCTCTAATGCGCTTGTGATCGCATTAAATCTTGGAATGCCAGTAACTAATTCTGGTGATTACACTGTCATCGAATCAATAAAGCATCAGCCAAGTTCAAGCACTGATATTCTTGGTTTCCTAGGTGACCAACTTCCCATTAATTTTCTTTCAATAGCAGTTTCTATTGGAGATATTGTTTTCGCACTTGGATTAATAACAGTCTGCTTCTTTGCTTCACGAAAATCTAATACGAATGATATAGACACAACGGAAGAACAGATTGCAATAATAACTCAATCATCCCCAGTTGATACACAAATAGTTTTAGATATAACAGAACCGGCAACAATGGAAACGGCTGTGTCGATAGATCAGAAAGCCCAAAGCGAACTAAAACCTGCCCCTGCTCCAGCTCCTGTCCAAACGCCGATGCTTCAAAGTTCGCAACGCCCTGGTCTAAGGAAATCTGATGAGAAACGTATTGCTAAAGCCGAGAAGAGAGCCCAATCTCGTAAACATAAAAAATGGCAACAAAAACATGGTTTGGCAGGTCTACCTTCAAAAGAAGAATTAGGTTACGACGAAAACTCAATGGAGATAGTTGAAGTCGCGAAATAATTTTTGTAACTAAGAAAATTTATATTGCAGCAAAATTGAAATAGTTTGCCAATGCCAATGGTGTGTCAACAATTGCATCTGCTCCAGCACAACGAAGTTCAGCTTCATCATGAGTTCCCCAAGTTACCCCAACAGCTAACGAACCGCAGTTCTTCGCCATTTCAATATCCCAAATACTATCTCCAACCATAATGATTTCGCGAGGGTTACACCGTAACTCCTTTGCAGCTTCCCACAACATTTCTTGATGCGGTTTAGGTTCTTTAACTTGGTCGCCAGCAACTATGACATCGATAAGTGGTTTAATTTCTAGTTGAGTAATTAGTTTATTTAGGCTCGTTGAATGTCTCGACGAGGTAATCGCAATTGAATCGCCGAGGTCGTTACAGAGTTCTAGGACTCTGCGCATGCCTTCAAACATTTGAATAAGGTTAAAGCGAAACGTTTCTCTATAGCTTTGTAGAATTCGAGCGTGTTCTTCTTCGTTGAGTTCCTCGACGGTTGCGTTATAAACACAATCGATTAAATCTTTTCCAATGTGTTGCGAGAATTCTTCGTCGCCAGCGTAAGTAAATCCGTTGCGGATACATGAACGTTCCATTGCTTCGCATATAGCAAATTGAGTGTCAGCTAGAGTTCCATCGAAATCGAATGCGATAAAGTTCATTAACCATCCCCTAATAGTTCCTACTATTCTACCAGGGAGTAAGGGTGCTAGCGCAAGATGATTTTATCTCTCTGACGCGTTGGGCCGTAGTTTCCGCTGCGTTGGGCCGATTAAGGTCGGAAAATCAGCTGTTTAGAACCATACGCTTTCACACTTCATCGTGTTGGCGTTAATTCCGCAACGATATGTTACAGTTTTCCTGCCAACACGGAAGGATGGAAGGGAAGAAACTAGCTGTTGAGGTTCTCTTTGATCCGCTCTGGCATAACTGGCGGGTTTATAAGATCGTTAAAACGCTCTTTGGTCAACACCCACTCCAGCGCTTCTAACGCTTTTGGATTATAAGTTGCTGTGGGAGCATCATGCATTGTGGCAATTGCACGCAATCCCCAAGATTCTTCACGACGGCTAATATTGTCGTAGTCGTTGCTAACTCTCATCACAGAAGCAGCAATATCATTTTGTGCGACGAGTTGCCCATCAACAATTCCACGGTAAGGTCGAACGTGATCTTCAATAATGTCAGCTACACGATCTAGTCCACCTGATTGTCGAATAATGTCTGCAGTAATGTTTGCGGCTTCTGCTTCTTCGTAAGGATCAATTTCTATTGTTGTGTCGAGTACTGCATCGCCAAGTGTGTGCATATAACATGCTGTTTCTATCTGTTGTCGGTCGTTGCGGTCTAAGTCGAGCCGTTCTGCAATTGCGTCAGCAAGTCGAGCAACTCGGTCTGCATGTCCCCAAGCTACAATTCCTCCAAGTACAGGAGCAGCAGAAAGAGCGCGGATAGTTTGTTGATATGTCTTCAAAGCCGAATAGTATCTAGAGAACGC
>CAUJDU010000066.1 GCA_963169585.1 Actinomycetota bacterium
ACTGGGTAGCCTTAGCTGCTGTAGCAGTTGTGTTGATAGCAATCTACTATTCAAAATCAAGACCATCTGGTTTTGCAGATGAATCTGGTGAAAATACAGGTGCGGATTCAAAAGTTGAAAAAGCAGATGTTAACGCTTAATGGTTAGCGAATAAATCGATTAGGGTCGGGTTTTATACCTGGCCCTTTGTCGTACGGAACAAAATATTGTTTTGGTTGTATTGGCGATGGTAAATCTAGTGTAGCATCTCTTTCGCTAAAGAACTTATCATGTAATTTGTTAATCACATTTGTAGCTCGCTGTCTTTCGGTAACGTCTTGAGCACGACCAACAGCTAATATTTCAATGTTGTCGAGCAAATTTGGATTGTATCTAGAGATTTGTACTTGACCATCGATAAGTGTATGTGATTCAAATTCTCTGGTTTGTGGATTACGCATAACCATATGTGCCGATTGACCTTCAACTATGCAAGCAACACCATTAATATTTGCTACAACACTTACATGAGTAAAGTCTCTAAACTTCCATTCATTGTAAATAATTCCAGCTGTACCAGGTGGAGATTTTTCTAACACATCAAAAAGTTCTTCAAGGCTTCGCATGGAAGTAAATTTACCACCATATACTTCTTCGTACGCTTGTTCCCATTGAACTCGAATGTCACGATCTTCATCTTTGTCATCTAGGGCAGCAACTGCCTTTAACTTTGCCCCAAAAACTACCCCTAGAGTTGCTGGAACAACTCTCGTGCAGTTGTATTTCCTATTAGTGGCATTAAATCGTTGTAGCGGCAGGATTGATATAGTCCCTCCAGCATCATCTCCAACTAACTCAAATTGTTGAGTATCGGTAGGTATTGGATTTATTCTTTTTATACTGTGAAGCATTACTTCAGCAGTTGCACGCATTCTGACTTGATCAGTTATCGAATCAACATAATAACGATTGATTTGTCCGAGTCGTTCTTTATCTCGCGCTCTTATAACAGATGGATCTGACATTACTAATTCTTCTATTACATCATTGCGAATTCGTGTCTGTGCAACTTCCATGGCTTTAGTCAGCCGATTGAATTTATCACCTGTAATGGGAGTTAGTTTTGAATATATATCCATCGAATGATCAAGAGATCTAGACCATCGCCTGTAGGCGGCTATGCGTTCATGCCTTGGTCGATTTCGATCGTAAAACTTCTCTATATGAAGCAAACCATGGTCGTGAAAACCCTGCAAAGCTATAACTGCTTCATCTCGAATTCTATTACTAAACTCAGCTCTATCGGCACCAGTCCGCTCTTTAGAATCAAATTCTCTGCAGAGGCGAATGAATTCGTCTCTGTGAGAGGCATCTTCTGAGAAGATCATTATTGATTGGTCACTATCTTTAGGTTTGTATTTAATATCTGGAGAAACACCAAAAGCCTTTTTCATTTTGTGAGTCAATTTGTAGGGGCCCGATTTCCAAAAGCCGTTCCTGATTGTGTCAGGAAATAAGTACTTATGTTGATGACTATGCCACGCCGCCATTACCTTTGGATCTGTGTTGGCTGTTGTGGACATCATGGTTTTCCTTGTGTGGTGATAAAACATAGGTATCAGCCATTAGGCTGTGTAAATGTATTTTGCCAGTTCAAACACTGTTTTAATAGGAGTTTTTACAGCACTACTCGCTGCATTAGTTTTTGGTTTTGGTGATTTTGGCTCTGGAGAGTTGGGTAAGAAGATGAATCCTTATGCTTTACTTTCTGGAATATATTTTGTTGAAGTACCGCTCCTGTTCGTTCTAATGCTGATGAGTCAACGTTTCGGTAATGTGCAAACAAATTTGGTGCTGTTCTTGGTTGGGATACTTGGAACAATCGGATTTTCTAGCATGGTTTACGGTTTAACAAAAGGTTATGCAAGTATCGTCATGTCTCTTTCTGGTCTACTTGCTTTAGTGGTGCCGGTAATTGCATCAATTCTTATTGGTGAAAGTTCAAATATCTTTGTGTGGGTGGGTGTAGTAATTGCAGTAGCAGCCATTGTTTGTGTCACTAGAGTATCGGAACCTGAGAATGATCATGAAAGTAACGTTCATAAAAAAGCTATTCGTATTTCTTTATTAGGTGGCTCTATCGCAGGATTGACACTCGGATCGTATTTTGTTGGTTTAGACCAAATCGAAAGCTCAATATTTCCGAAACTTTTTTATCTGCAACTTTCAGGATTTATTTTTGGTGTTATCTACGTTGCCCTTAATCAATCAGCTGTTGTAAAAATTAGAAAATCATTTTTACTTTTACTTGTGATTGGTGTTGGATACCAAATAGGCCAAATGTTATTTCCATTTGCTTCAGAACGAACATCGCTTGTTGTAACAAATATCATTGTGAATTTATATCCAGCCATAACAATCGTTTTAGCGAAGTATTTCAATCATGAGAAGACGAATCGAGCACAACATTTAGGATTTGTATTGGCAGTTATTGGTTTGCTGTTAGTTTCCTTCGGTGCTACTTAATTGTTTTTTTAAAATACGATGTCTAATGAATTCAAAAATTGCCTTTACCTCGCTTTAAGAATCGTCGTATTCGCCGCTCGAATTTCATTAACTTTGCTGAATAAGTAAGATCACGTATTGCTAATTCTGATTCAAGTTCTATGATTTTACGTTGCTTTGTTGTAAC
>CAUJDU010000067.1 GCA_963169585.1 Actinomycetota bacterium
CCTCATCAAAAGTTTTACCCATCTGCATTAGGTCTGCAATCCAACCAAACATAAAGTAATTGCATGTGAATGTTCTGGCCAATGCGGTTTGACCGAGATACCACCGGTTACCAGGGCACGAAAGCGAACTAATCCGCAGAGATGCGAAGTATAAATTGAACAGTACCGTATAAATTGGTATACTCACTTTATATGTACGATCCTGATGTCATTTCTGAAGACACAGAGCAGATATTTAAAGCCAGTGATGTCAAAGCAGCTAGTGGTCTTACATATCGGCAGTTGAATGATTGGGAAGAGCGAGGAGCATTACCTGAGTCGAAAGACCGTGGTTCTAAATGGCGGAGATACAGCATGTTGGATCTCTTTATCATCGTTGTTTTGGCGGAGCTGAAAACTCAGTTCAACACACCTATTGAAAAGCTCAAGTTTGTTAAAGGTCATATTGAAAAGCGTGGCATTAGCCGTCTGAATGCATTGATATTTCAAGTAGCAGGAAATGGCATTAGCCAATGGTTGCTTACAGATTTTGAAAAAAAGATCGTTATAGATTCAGAGATTGAAATTCGAGATATGTTTGATCGAGGTGATTTTCACTCCACGGACCAAATGTCGTACGTTTTGTTGAACATAACGCCACTTATACAAAAAATCGGGCAAGCATTAGTTAATCAAGAAATAGCTTTTCCTAACGCGCTCTTCAATGCACTCCAGGCAAGAAAAGAAATGGAAGAAGAAATATTATGTCACGTGCGTAATAGTCAAATAGAAAAGGTAGAAGTTCTTATGAACGATGAGACAGTCAAGACGATAAAGACAACGCGAAGTCGTGATGTGCAAACGCGATTAAAAAAATTGTTAGATGAAAATGACTTTCAAACAGTCACTATAACTAAGCGTGATGGTGAGATAGTGCAGATAAAGCAAACAGTTACACATAAAAAATAATTCGCAAGAAAGCTGAATAGCTGGGCCTAGAACAGCAGGCTATTCGGTCTTACAAGAAACATAACCGAAGCCACTGGAAGCACCAGCGTGACGGTCTGATAACGCGCATTAGTGCGCGGGATAAGGCACGCCATGTTAAGTGTAGAAAGATGCCGAGAGATACTCGGAGCAGATAACGAAGAAATTAGCGACAAAGAAATGGAGAGGTTACAGGTGCTACTCAGAAGCTTTGTAAACCTAATCCTTGATGAAGAACTAAGTGAGGTGCAATCATGAAAGCAGTTGGATATATACGAGTTAGCTCGGAAGAGCAGGTTAAGAATTACTCTCTCGGTAATCAACAGTTGGCGATCGAACAATATTGCGCAAAAGAAGGCTATGACTTAGTCGAGATATTCAGAGAAGAGGGAGAGTCTGCAAAGACTGCTAACAGAACTAAATTAAACGAGATGCTCAGCTATTGCACGCTTAGGCGCAATGAGATTGATTTTGTCATAGTGCATAATTTTGATCGATTTGCACGCAACGCTCATGACCATTCATCGATCAAGCTCATGTTAAAGCAATCAGGAATTAGGCTCATCTCAATCCAGCAACCTCTTGAGGATGATCCAAGTGGAAGGATGCTGGAGAACATTTATGCTGCTGTAGCTCAACACGATAATGAGATGAGAGCATTGCGAGTGGTTGACGGTATGCGCAAAGGTCTTGAAGCGGGTTGCTGGATGTGGGCAGCTCCCTTTGGATATACACGCAATGAACCTAAGACATCACCAAGCCTTTTCGTGGTGAAGGAAGAAGCAGCAATCATTCGAACTGCTTTTGAACAAGTTGCCAGTGGACGGTCTAAAGCTCAAGTCTTACTCAATATGAAAAGGCAGGGATTAAAAACGCGTAATGGTAAGAGTTTCACGAAGCAATCGCTCGATGGCATGTTAAGAAATCCTCTATATGCTGGCATCATCGACAAAATGGGCGTTTACGCAATCGGGGATTTCGAGCCGATCGTCTCTGGGGACTTATACAATAAGGTGAACAGTAAAGAAAGCAAACAAAAGGCACTAGCCCACTCGCGGTTGCATCCCGATTTTCCTTTACGACGCTTTGTGAAGTGTTTTAGTTGCACTAAATCTCTAACTGGAAGTTGGAGCAAAGGTAGAAGTGCGAAATACGCTTATTATCATTGTGAAAATAAAGGATGCAGAGCAGTGTCCCTTAAAAAAGATGCATTAGAAAAACTCTTTCACGAGGAGTTGGGCACACTATCAATACGGCCTCAAACACTTGAACTAATACAAGCAATAGCTCAGGACGTATGGGCAGAGAGAATGAAAGAAGAGAGTAAAGCAAAGGTATTGCTTCAAGCCAAGATAGACAATCTCAAGAGCCGTAGAGATCGTTTGGTGGATGCCTACGTTGAAGAGAAAAAGATAGATCAAGAAACGTATGAAAGTCGGATTGAGAGCATTAAAGCGGATATGCAAGAAGCAGAATCACTTATGCCAACGGCAACAATTTCAGAGACGCAGCTAAGCAATGTGATTGCTAAATCAAAAGCAATGCTGACTGACCTTCCACAAACTTGGAATCGTTTAGAAATCCAACAAAAAGTAGCCTTTCAACAACTTATATACCCTGAGGGACTTACCTGTGATGGCAACGAATTTGGAATCAGTAAAAAGTCCTGGTTGTTTATAGATTTCATAGATGAAAATAGCGAAGAGAATGGTTTGGTACACCGCCCGGGACTTGAACCCGGAACCTGCAGATTAAGAGTCTGTTGCTCTACCGATTGAGCTAGCGGTGCATTTTTTGGAGAAATCGTATTTCTGCCGAACGAAAAAGTTAGCACAAAATACAACAGATATTATTAACGCACCTCAAACTTGTTCTCTTGCTCTGTCGGAATAAATACAATGATTTAATGCTAAAGGGCTATAGATCAGGTTGCAAGAGCCTTGGTTTTTGGCCCTTGCAACAGATCATTTAGTAGAACTTCAATTGCTTTGTACGTTTCCTAAAGAAACCAGCTAGAAGGATACCTGCACCTATTAGCGACAGTGCGAAGGCTGCAATTTGTGTAGCCATTGATCCCGTAAATGGAAGTTGTCGAGTTATACGATTTGGAAGAACTTGTACCGGTGGTTCATCAGGCGTATAGAACCCAGCATCAATTGTCGGGTCGTTATCGCCAGGAGCTAACTCTACACAAGCAGTTGTTCCATCTATATTCACGTTTGAATCTAGATCGCTATTATCACCGCTATATTGTTGGGTAATCACCATGCCGTCTGGTGTTGTAAACCTAACAAAATAACTTCCAGGTTCAAGGTTGACAAACTCATAGAATCCATCTTCATCGCTAGTCGTTGTTTCAAGCGGTTCATCATTTACAGATGCTTCACACATGAACAGCTCAACTATCACACCTGGAATACCTGGCTCATTTTCATCTTGAATACCATTACGGTTTTCGTCATTAAAGACAAAATCGCTCAACGATGCAGGGATGATATTGATTCCTAGATCGAGAGTGAGGTTACGCTCATTTGCTCCTAACGTTACAGACTGTGTAATACCTGTATCAACATCACCATCGGAATCGAGGGCGTTATCCTTACCCTGTTTATGAGGTGAAACTTGATATCCAACCGGTAAGGTCGAGAGATCAAACTCTACAGCATAAGTTCCAGGTAACAATCCAGCGAAGAGGTATTTACCATCTTGGTCTGTTACAAGACGCTTATTGGATTTACGCTTACCATCCTTATCAAGAAGATAAACATGAATTCCAGCAACACCTTTTTCTCCGTCGTCTTGAATGCCGTTACGGTTTTTATCGTTCCAAACGAAATCCCCGACACTTGATAGCACTACAACACCTGCATCAATATTCATGTTGCGTTCTCCAGGAGTTAAAGTAACATTACCTGTGCAGCCGTCAGGGCCTGCATCGCTATCAGTAGCATCATTACCAATATTTGCAAGCGTAAAGCTTGACCCATCGGGGAGAACGAAACGGATTGAATATGTTCCAGGCTCAAGGCCGTCGAAAATATACTTTCCATCTTTGTCGGTCTTTACTCGGCTGACTTCGGTAGTACAACTATCTTTCATCAACATCACCATGACGTCTACAACAGGCTTTTCTCCGTTGTCTTGAATGCCATTATGGTTGTCGTCGTACCATACATAATCACCAATCGCAGCTGGGATGAGGTAGATACCAAGATCCCAAGACAAATCTTTTTCTCCAGGAGAAAGAGTTGTCTTTACTGTTCGGCCAGTAGTCGTGTCTCCATCTGAATCAATAGCACGATTCGTTCCAACGTTAATAGGTGAAATCTTGTAGCCACTAGGTAAAGTGAAACTTATCGAATAGTCACCTGGAACTAACGAATCAAATTGGTACAATCCCTGCGCATTAGTTGTGGTAGTAGCGACTGTTGTGCCCGTCGAATTTAGCAACGCAACACTAACACCAGCAACGCCTTTTTCTCCGTTGTCTTGGAGGCCGTTACGGTTAAGGTCATGCCAAACAAAATCGCCAATAGAAGCCCAAGGTAGATACACTCCAGCATCTATAGTGAGGTTCTGTTCACCAGAACCTAAAACAACACCATTTGAACACCCAGTTTGTGGGTCTGCATTCGAATCTATTGCTGGATTTGATCCGACAAACGATTGAGTAAACACCATGGAGTCTGGTCTAGTAAATTTCACAAAATAGGTTTTACCTGGTGTGAGATTACCAAAGAGATAGAGTCCAGTAGCATCAGTTTTTGTTGAGGCAATCTCAGCAGAAGCACAAGAATTTTCGTGAAGGCTAACTTTCATATCAGCTACACCAGATTCACCATTATCTTGGCTACCATTATGATTTGCGTCAAACCATAGATAATCTCCAAGTGTTGCACCAGCTTGGATTGTGATCACCTCATTATCTCTGTTGTTACAGGTCAAAGATGGGCTAGTACCATTACCAACAGCATCGCAGTTATTCAAAGGTACAGTTTCGATCACATCATCTTTATGAGGAGTAATCGTTGCAACGTTTCTCAACGATTGAA
Organism: Actinomycetota bacterium; assembly: GCA_963169585.1. GTDB lineage: Bacteria > Actinomycetota > Acidimicrobiia > IMCC26256 > JAGPDB01 > JAGPDB01. The sequence continues at coordinate 5,019 of CAUJDU010000067.1, forward strand.
CGCTTGAAGAAAGGTTTGTATTAATCGTTGCAGTATAAGTAATAGTACGTGTTTCAGCTTTTGCTAAACCTTGTTGAGCAGTACAAGTCAGAGTCTTATTGTCTACGCTACAGCTAAACCCGGCAGCGCTAATGCTACTTTCAACAAAGGAAAGTTGGCTAGGAAGAACATCTGTCACTGTATAGCCCACGCGAGCATTAGCTGGCCCATTGTTTTTCACGGTCAAAGAATACTGAACACTATCACCAGGAAGATAGCCTCCTTGTTTCTTGTTAACTACATCTTTCGTGATTTGAAGATCAATAGGTACAATGAAACCAAAGTCGACACTATGATTTGAATTTTTATTAGGTGTCGAGTCAACGAAACTTGGGAGGTTTCTTTCATCTGTTGGTTCTTTACCTATTTCTAATGTGACAATACCGCTTGTTGCTATATGTCCAGTCCCGATACCATTGTCATCGCGGTCAATATCATTGTCCGGATTAGTTGCATCGGGTGTTGTTGATCGATAATCGGCTGTTGGGGCAGTTACCCTAACGCTATATTGTCCACCAACTAGATTCGTAAATAGGTAATGACCATTTGCGTCAGTTGTCGTTGTCCCTACCTTGCTAGTACCTTTAAATAGTTCAACTGTGGCACCAGGTATTGCTGGTTCGTCATCATCTTTTCCATTTTGATTACTGTCTAAGAAGACCCGATTACCTAGCGATAATTGTGGGGTAGAAATTCCAGCATCAATCGTAATGTCATTACCAGCATATGGAAGAACTACTTTGTTTGAACAGCCCGTATCAATATTTGCATCAGAGTCAATTGCTCGATCAGTACCTGCTAGAGGTTGAGTGAAGCTAGCTCCATTAGGAAGTTGGAATTTCACAAAATAGTTACCAGCAACCAGTTTTTCAAACATGTATTTACCGTTTGCATCGGTCGAAGTCGTAGCAACTAGCACTCCGTTATCACTACAAGCATTGAGATACAGAGAAACGCTTACGCCCGAAACAGGAGGCTCTCCAGCATCTTGTTTACTATTGTTATCGGTATCAGACCATACGTAGTCGCCAATGGATCCAGGCTTAAAGATCCCAAAATCAATAGTGTAATCATTCCTTATATCAGGAGGATGAACAGTTGTCCCTTGTGCTTCGCCTCTAACGGTAGGGAAGCCAAGTGAAAATTGTGAACTTCGGATAACGCTACCTTGCGTTGTTCCATTATCGTCACTATCAATTTTAGGTGTTGATTGCGCACTTGGTGCAGGTTCATAAGGTCCCGATGACGAGCCGTTCTTGCCCGTAGATGAGATATATCCACTAGGAGCGACAATCTCGAGTGCGTAGCTTCCAGAGCGAAGGTGGAAGAAGTAGTAATTACCAGAAGCATCAGTTGTAGTCTCTTGACCGGCTATAGCATTATTATTTTTATCAAGTAGTCGTACCTTTACGCCACCAACTCCTGGTTCACCATTATCTTGAATACCATTATTATTTTTGTCTTCAAAGACAAGATTTCCAGCAGCATACAGAGGTATAAATCCAAAGTCAAAAGTATGGTTATTCTGACCTGCGGTTAAGACTGGAACTGATGCTGATACATAAGTCGGATCGATTACTCCATCGGCATCGATAGAATCATTTCGTCCAACATTTACCGGTGCTGGCTCATAACTGTTTAGGCTAGAACGAACAACACGCACTGTATAGGTTTTATCTCGATCTATATTTGTAAATTTATATTCTCCATTAGCGTTTGTAGTTTGAGTAGATACCACACTGCCCGTACTGTTAAGAAGTTCTACGCTCACACCGCTAATTCCAGCTTCGTTAGGATCTTGAATGCCGTCGGCATTGTCGTCTGACCATACACGGTTTCCAATTTCTATCGGAGCCCCGTTACAAAGAACTTCGAGGTCACCAAGCCCATTAGCTTTTGCAAAAGACCAATCTAGGTCATCTCTGGTGTAGATAAGATTGGAATGTGTATCAGTACCTGATTCGCTGTTGAACCAACGTACACCAGCAGAGACGATTGAATCATTCCTTTTACCTTTGTTCCAATAGAATATTTTTGGATCGATTTGTGTTGAAGCAAATTCCTTAAATCCTGATGCATGGGCGAGAGAACCTAAAGTGCCTTCGGCGAAACCATCGATAGGATCATCACCTACAAACCATTCACCTCCACCAGGTCCGTTGGATCCTCTTCCGCCGATTGCTCCGACCTCATCTATTGGTTGAGGGACGGCAGAAGAAGCTTTTCTGCCATCAGGACAGGTTCGGTTTGATTCCATTGTGTACTTGTCAGTACCAGTATTGCAAAGACGAACTACATCTCCATGTACCGCACCCCACGCACTACTTTCTTGTGCAGGGAAGACATCATTTTTCGGGCTTGCATCAGCTGCTATGTCACGCATACCTATAACGAGATCATTGCCAACAAAAATGATGTCTGAAACAGAAGGGAATGGGATGGTGTTATATACAACATCGTCTGGATACCAAGTCCAAGGATTCCATTTAATTACAGTTTGAGATGCAGTATCTCTCTCGTAATTAAGATCTCCTGACGATACAACTAACGGCGTTGATGTAAGTGCAGCATTGGTTTTAAGAACGTAATAATACAAGTCTGCTCTGTTCTTAGTGGATTCTGCTGAACACACTGCGCCAATGTACACGTCGCCATTAGGTTTGACTCCGAGTCCAAAGATTCGTATATCGCTTTGGGCACAAGTTCGACCATTTGATGTTGTGAGAGGCCCGGAAATTTTTAGTTTATTGGTAGCTTGTTTTGTTGCAGTATTTATTCCTATTACAGTGCTTGTGTTGAGGTTGGTAGCATAAAGAGTTTTATTATCTGGAGAGATGTCGATATCTCCAATACCTCTGCGACCAACGTATTTGTGAGTTTCAAAATCTCTATTAGCTAGATCTGTTCCTGTCGTATGTGGATCTGCCCCAACATTTTCACCAAGTTGGGAGAGCTTTATGAAAGGTGTAACAGTGTTATTCTTCGAAACCGTATAGATACCATCTATGCCTAGTGGGCCAAAGGCAGTTTTTCTTCGTAAGTATGCAGCCGCATAAACATCGTTAGTTTCTTTATTGTAGGCAATACCGTTAACAGTTCCTACTTGCGACCATAGTGCTCGATTTGTGTAAGTATCACCTTTCCATGTTGATTGAAGTAATGCTCCCTTATTTGTTGGTAGAACATCAGAACTACCTCGACCGAAACAAGCAACGACAATATCAGGGTTATTTTGGCAGTATGCACCTGGCTGGTGAAGCCCGAACATAATATTGGCTGTACCTGTGTTATGGAATTGAACAAGTGTGTCTGAATCATTTCCTATCGCTGTTGATTCGTAACCGACAGGAATATCATTTGGTGATATCTCAACACGACATGATCCTTCCAGATTGCCAATTAAGAATTCACCTGCACTGTTAGTTACCGATGTGCCTGAAGTAGTTGTTGTACCTGATACACAAGATGCAATTACTTTTACTCCCGCGAGTCGCGTATCTGTAGCGCTCGATGAGTCACCTGGATCGTTAACACCGTTTGCATTGAAGTCGTTGTAAACAATACCTGACACGATTTTTGCAGGTCCGCTAGTTGTTGCTGCTTGAGCATTCTTGTATGGAGGCAAGTTGCTGAAAGTAACTGCAAATAGGGCAATTATTGCAGCGACTCTAACTAAAGGTCGCTGTGCTCCATTACGTAGAAATGTAAGCGAATCAGACTTTTTGGTTTTTTTCGATAGCGTTATATCTGTAGCCCTAGAATCGCCTGAGATATTTGTTAATCCTATTTGGGTGTATAACGGATAAGTTAATGTGCAGAACCGAACTAGTATTGCCTTGTCCTCTTCGGAAATATTTTCGAAGACAAATCCGACACGATAATGAGCCCCAACTTTTGTTGAGTTAACTGCACGGGCATCTAAAGAAAGTTTTTGTATGCTATCTCGGTGAGGTATAGCAAGTTTAATCGTTTCCTCGTGGCCTATATCGATAGGGCGCCGAGATATAACACCGCAATCATCTGGGGAAAGGTCAGCAATTTCAATTAAGCGACATCCAAAATGAGCGTTAACATTTATGATTCGACGTAGACCAAATCGACGTTGACGAATACCAACCATTTCAAGCCCAAAGACCAGTATTCCAAGAACAGAAACAGCAAAAAGCATGGATAGTGATGAGCCACGTAAATCTTTAATAAATTCATCTATAAACCAACGTACAACAAGCGAAAGTGCAACACAGATTGTTATTGCTGGGGCAACGTATTGGTTTGTCCAACGTCCAACCGTCGGGTTAGTTGTGAAAAGTGATGAGATATCTGCACCAACATTATTGAGACCATGTCGTATGCGTGACAATGAATCAAAGGGTAGTTTTGTTGTCTTGGATGCAATGAAATAGATACCTACATAGAAAGTGATTGATCCCAATACGACAGCTACGTGTGCAGGGAATGGGATACTTGAAGTTAATGTTGCAACGATTGCAACTATTCCAAGTGCCAGAACGCGTAGCGAACGTATCGGTCTCGATATGAATCGCAATGTTGCCAATAATTTTCGTGAACCGCTTCTTCTGTATGAGAGCGAACTCCATCCCAGACGTGTTTCATTCATACGTTTTGATATATATGAACGTGAATTCATATCATGCTGTTCAACAACGACAGTCTCAATTATTCTGCCTTTTTGATTGTTCTGCGTTAATGATTTATTGGTCTGTGTAAATATATTGTGGTCAGTGCAAAGTGCTAGTACGTGTTCGCTAAAGAAGTCTCTTGTGAATAGCGCAGATTCTCCTGCCCAAACTTCTCCAGATCGATGCGAAAGAAATGTTGATGCTGCGATAGATACTTCATCGAGTTCTTTGGGGGTATTTGCGTTGTTGATCGTATTAGACCAGAGTGAGCTACTAGGAACTACGAGCGGGACGTCAGGGGAGAAATGGGATGAGACTTGTTCAACAAAATCCTCAAGGACAACATCACCTGCATGGATCCATGCAACAACATCTGTGGAAATTTGATTTTTGGGATCGAAGATTTGTGCTTTTGGATTTTTAGATATCAACGTATCGATATCAGAAGTATTTGATGGGATTATATGTATTTGAGAAAACTCTGGTGACTCTTGGAGAGAATAGACACTCAATAATATTTCGTCTTGGCTAGCATTTCTTCCATCAATTATTGCACTTGCAGAATATGCTTGGTGTTGTGTTTTCTTTCGTGGTGTTTTGTGCGAGCGGGTGTAGATGTAACATATTGTTGTGAGCTCGAGCAAGGTTATAGCCTCGATGCTTAACAATGCCCATGCAAGCGTTGTCGAATATGTGATTGTCATTGCCGTACGCCACAAAAGATAGAGGCCACATAAGGTTGCTATTAAAGGAAAACTATAACGTCGAAACATAGCTTGCTCCATAAAGTGTGTTACCGATTATTATTCCTTATATGTTTCGGCCACCAGTAAGGCTTGCATAATACGAATATTAGGAAAAATAGACTTTTTTAGATTTCGCTATATTCGCAAAATGTTGTTGTGCGGGTATCGCACCTAGTAGTAGAGCCTTTTAGGCAGCTAACCTCTTTTACAAAGCAGTTCGAAATAATTAGTGCTCCCGAAGGGTACTTATTGTTTTACTATGTCGTGTGCTCCAAGTGCGCTTGCCATTGTGATCGTGGGGGTGCCGAATAGGTCATTTATTTCGTCAATGGTTGTGGTGATTTCTTCTTCGTTCGTTAAATCTCTGAATAGTTCAAGTTGTGTTGGTGCTCCATCTAACGGGGAGAGGTGATAACAAGTAATGCTCATCATGGTGATAACACGATCTTTGGGGCGTTGGTCTAATAACAACATCGCATTTTCAAATACTCTGCGATCACTAAAAAATGGTTCTTTGAACAAATGTCGTTTAAACCAGCTTCCTCCACCTTGGAAA
>CAUJDU010000068.1 GCA_963169585.1 Actinomycetota bacterium
ATGAATTCAAAAATTGCCTTTACCTCGCTTTAAGAATCGTCGTATTCGCCGCTCGAATTTCATTAACTTTGCTGAATAAGTAAGATCACGTATTGCTAATTCTGATTCAAGTTCTATGATTTTACGTTGCTTTGTTGTAACCCGCTGATGTAATTCTCCGATAAGGGCGTCTCTGTGAGAAACGACAGTTTGAAGGAGTGAAGTTTGTAATTTACTTCTATCCAGTTGTGATGAAGCTGTTATCTCTTGATCTTTAGAAGAGCTAAAGTCCTTAATTTCCTTACCAGTGATGTTACTTAGAAGATCGTCGAAACATTTCTCAATTGTTGCAAGATCATTGTCGAACGATTGTTTGAAAGGATTAGTTCCGATATCTTCGGTTAGGAAATGTAATTTCTCTTTGAGCTCTTCACTATTTTTAAATGAAAGGTGTCCCAGGTCCCTGTCATCCAAAAATTCTTGGACTTTTTCTTGATGCATTGTTAAAAATGGGATCCCGTTTGCATATGCAAAAATTGTTGCATGAAGAGAAGACACAATTACAGCTGACATATTGCCGATTAATCCAAAAATAGTTCTGGGGTCGTACTCGTCTAAGAATATATAATCTCCTACGAGGTTCGTTCTTCGCATTAGATCAGAGTCTTTATTGTAGAAAGTAAAGGGTAAAACTGCTTTTGTCTGAGGAAGCGAATTTAGTATGTCGTCAAATCCATCACAACTTGTTAATGTGTCCGCTACGAAGTGAATACCAATCATGCCATTAGTATCGGCTGGCAACACATTTGCTTTTTGAAGCGTTAAGGTAATACAAGGAACAATCTCTACCTCTAACCCTGATGTATTAGCAAGGAGTCGAGTCTTATCGGCGCTTGAACGTACAGTTACTTTTCTGTAATCCTCCAAGTAGCTTAGGTTTTCGGAAGTAGCAGTACCCATTGACATAAGTACATGCCTACCAGGTACACGGAAACGATCATAAAAACTATCCCCTTCATCGCGCAAAAGAAAACCTCCCCCAATGATCAAGAACTCATAGTCATCAGGAGAGAAGGAAAAGGGATCCACAATTTTATGAGGAATCCTTTTCTTCTTCAAATAGTCGCTCAGGGCTATCCCTATAGCAATATCTCCAGTGTTATTATTCACTGAATCGTATAATAAGCCAATGGGCTTTTTGAATTCAACGTTGGTTTTCATTGCCATCAAGTCTATAGGAGCGCAATGTTTGAGGCCTGATTTGTATTGGCAGTTATCGGTTTGCTGCTAGTTTCCTTCGGTGCTACTTAACTGTTTTTTTGAAATACGATGTCTAATGAATTCAAAAATTGCGGGAGAAAGTGAAAGCAACACAACTAACGCGATGATGGGGAGTAAGTATTTGTCGATAGTTTCTGCACCGATTGATTGACCCAAAAAATATCCAGCCAAGGTGATTCCTGTAGTCCAAATTAGTGCTCCAATCACATTAAAAACTACAAACTTTTTATATTCCATTTTCGCTGTTCCAGCCATTATCGGGGCGAGAGTTCGCACAATAGGTACAAATCTGGCTATTACAATAGTTTTTGAACCATGCTTATCAAAGAAAGTTTTTGTTTTATCAACATGAGACTTCTTTAATATTCTTGCATTTTCGTTTTTAAAAAATTTTTCTCCACCTAGCCTTCCAGTGGTATAGCCGACTTGGTCTCCAGCAAAAGCTGCTATAAATAACATCGGTATTAACGCCCAGATATTTAAGTCACCTTTGAACGCTAAGAATCCGGCTACAAACAAGAGAGAGTCACCTGGTAAGAACATTCCAATTAATAGTCCTGATTCAGCAAAGATAACAGCAAACAAAACTACGTATTGCCAGGGTGAAATATCTTTTAGAAATTGTTCAATCCAAACTGGGTCAAAAATCTTTAAAAATCCAGCAGCAAAAAAAACCGAAAAACTGATAGTAGGCATCGTTCAAGTCTAGTTTGCTAATTGCTATTAGTACCGCTGTAGACGTACTCTTAAAATTTCTAAACTATAGAACTTATCACCATAAAAGGTATAAAGTGCTAAAAATACACACTTTTTTATCTGTGTGAATAAGGCTTACACCAGGGGATAAAAGCATAATGTCGCTATAACCCCCCATATTGTGCTCTAATTAATGGCTGCTAATAGAGCATATATAGATGTAGGAAGAGTCATTGTGTCAAAACCATTAGTAATCGTAGAGTCACCAGCTAAGGCCCGAACTATATCTGGGTTTCTAGGTGATGACTATGTTGTCGATTCCAGTGTTGGACATATTAGAGATCTACCGAGAACGGCAGCCGATATCCCCGAAGAGTTTAAAAAAACACAAGCCGGTCGACTCGGTATAGATGTAGATAATGATTTTACTCCTATATATATAGTTCCAACTGAAAAAAAGAAAGTTGTTACTGAATTAAAACGAAAGATGAAAGACGCTTCAGAACTATATCTCGCTACTGATGAGGATCGTGAAGGAGAAGCAATTGCATGGCACGTGTTGGAGGTGTTAAAACCAAAAATACCTGTGAAGAGGATGGTGTTTCACGAAATCACTAGTGAAGCAATCAAAGAAGCAATCTCAAATGCGCGCGAATTAGATACGAAACTTGTGCAAGCCCAAGAGGGACGTCGTGTATTAGACCGCCTTGTCGGCTATGAAACTTCACCAATACTGTGGCGTAAGGTTATGCCTAAATTATCTGCTGGACGTGTTCAATCAGTTGCTACTCGATTAGTTGTAGATAGAGAACGGGCTCGAATGGCTTTTGTTTCAGCAACTTATTTCGATGTTGTAGCTCAGATGAAATCAAAAGAGGGTACAGATTTTGAGTCAACTCTCACTCATCTAAGTGATACTCGAATAGCAAGTTCTAAAGATTTTGACGAAAAAACTGGAGCAGTTAAAAATAATAAAGTTGTAGTTGTAGATTCTCAAGCAGCTAATGACCTGGCTAACCAAGTTAAAGATACTCAATTTGAAGTTACAAGCGTAGAAGAAAGTGATTGGAAACAAACTCCCCATCCTCCATTCATTACTTCAACCTTGCAGCAAGAAGCAGGAAGAAAACTGCGATTTTCTTCAGCTAGGACTATGGCTGTTGCACAACGGCTTTATGAACGTGGTTACATAACCTACATGCGTACCGACTCAACTAACTTGTCGGATCAAGCGATTAATGCTGCAAGATCACAAATTGCAAGCCTCTATGGTCACGAATATGTTCCAGATACACCTAGACAATATAAAAGAAAAGTGAAGAATGCTCAAGAAGCACATGAAGCTATCCGTCCAGCTGGGGACGAAATGCGTACTCCGGATTCGATCGGAAAGGATCTAGATACTGATGAGAAGAAAGTCTACGAGCTTGTTTGGAAAAGAACTATTGCTTCGCAGATGAATGATGCTAAAGGCAAAAGGGTTACTGCCAAACTTGCTGCTAATCTTTCAACCCAAATAGAGATAGATGGCAATAACCACAGTGTTGCTACTTTCTCAGCCCATGGTCGAACGATTGTCTTCCCAGGATTTTTAAGAGCTTATGTTGAAGGTTCAGATGACCCAGATACAGATCTTGAAGATCGAGAATCACTATTGCCACCATTATCGCAAGGTGAAAAAGTTGTGTGTGCTGATGTAGAACCAAAAGAACATGCAACGCTTCCACCTGCAAGGTTTACAGAAGCAAGCCTTGTTAAAGAATTAGAATCAAGAGGAATCGGAAGACCTTCTACGTATGCAGCCGTGATGCAAACAATTCAAGATCGTGGCTATGTCTGGAAAAAAGGTTCTGCATTGGTTCCTACATGGACAGCATTTGCAGTGATTAGATTGTTAGAAGAATATTTTTCAGAGTTAGTAAATTATGAATTTACTGCAAAAATGGAAGAAGATCTAGATGCTATATCTGTTGGTGAATTAGATTCGAAGAAATGGCTAAAAGATTTCTATTTTGATCCTAAGTCAGGATTAAAAGCACTTGTAGGCGATGAAAAAATTGCTTTGATCGACGCGCGTGAAATTAATTCCATTGTTATCGGACACGATGATCAAAAAAGAGATGTAGTAGTTAGAGTTGGCCGCTATGGTGCATACTTAGAACGGCAAGTCGATGGTGAGCCCCAACGTGCAAACATTCCTGAAGGAGTTACACCTGATGAGCTAACTCCAACATCTGCTGAAGAATATTTTGAGCGTTCACAAGAAGATGGTCGTGAACTTGGAAAATATCCCCATACTGGTGAAACTATTGTTGTAAAAGATGGAAGGTTTGGTCCTTACATTACTCTTGTTCCTCTTGAGGATGCTCCAGAAACTGATGAGAAACCTAAGACTGCCTCGTTGCTTAAATATATGAACATTGCAACTATCACACTCGAGGATGCGCTTTTATTGTTAAGCCTCCCCCGCGAAGTAGGAAAAGACGAAAATGGAAATGCGATTACAGCACAAAATGGCCGTTATGGACCTTATATTTCTCGCAAAGTAGACGAAAAGAATGATTCTAGGACCTTGGCAGAAGAAAAAGATCTATTTGATATAACTTTAGAACAAGCTCTAGAACTTTTTTCTCAGCCACGCCGACGAGGAACAGCAAAACCACCATTGGCGGATCTAGGTCCACACCCAGATTCTGGCAAGCCGATAATCGTTAAAGATGGAAGATTCGGGGCCTATGTCACAGATGGCGAGATTAATGCTTCACTACCTAGAGGCCAGACACCCGAAACTTTAACAATGGATCAAGCTGTTGAGTTATTAATTGCTAGAGCTGACAAAATTGCAGCACAAGGTGGCCCAAAACCTAAAAAGAAAGCTGCTGCTAAAAAGAAATCAACAGCGAAGAAACCAGCGGTGAAGAAAAAGGCTTCATCCCTTAAGAAAACCGATAAGAAAACTGACGTAGATTCTAATGAGTCTAAAACCGAGTAAACTCGAAAGACTATGAGCCAAACAGCTCCCTTCGTTCCAAGATCTATAGATGAAGATCCCGTTCCACCAAATATATGGGCGGTATTTCGCGAGTATGGATATTGGAGGATTTTCTTAGCGCAAGTTATTTCATCCCTTGGTGACTGGATTGGGATATTCGCTATTTTGGCTATTGCAACCAGAGTTAGTGATTCTGAAGCCGCAGTTTCTTTGGTGATGGTTGCTCGAATCGTACCTGGGTTTTTTCTTGCTTCAATAGGCGGTTTACTAGTTGATAAATGGGACAGACGCAGAACAATGGTTGTGTGTGATATTGGGCGTGCTTCACTACTTTTGGTTTTACCTTTTTGGAATACATTAATAGGCCTAGTAGTTATTTCTTTCTTGTTAGAAATATTATCTTTATTGTGGGGGCCAGCAAAAGATGCATCTATCCCTCATTTGATAAATAAGAAGCATTTAACCACAGCGAATTCATTGGGACTCGTTGCAGCCTATGGAACATTCCCGCTCGGTTCCATATGTTTTGCGCTTTTAGCAAGGTTTGCTGAATATTTTAACTCGAATGATATTTTTAATTTCCAAATTGACAAAGAATTTTTAGCTCTTTGGGTTGATGGAACTACTTATTTAGTATCGGCCGCATTAGTCTTTTCGCTCACAAGGATCTTTAGGTCAATCAGGCGTGAACAACTAAAGACGCTGGCTAAACAGCGTCAAAGAGAACGCGAAGAAAATAAAAATAAAGATAAGCACACTCGACAGAAATCAAAGCGTATTGATGTTACAAAAGGTATACGAGAAATAAAAGATGGGTACACTTTTATCGGGAAGAACCGCATAGTGCGAGGAGTTATGCTTGGGTTAGGGGTAGGAATTTTGGGTGGTGGGGCACTTGTTCCACTAGGAAATACCTACGCCGAAATTCTTGGCGGTGGCCCAGCTGCATTCTCGCTTTTGATGGCAGCATTAGGTACTGGTGCAGCTGTTGGAATGGTTACTTTGCTTTTGATCCAAAAACATTTAAAGCGTGGAACCGTGTTTTGGTCAGCTATCGTTTTGTTTGGTGTTTCGATGACACTAACTGGCTTGACTGATGTATTGGTTATAGCCATAGTCGGGGTTGGTCTTGTTGGAGCATTTGCGGGTAGCGCATACGTAACAGGGTTTACTATTCTCCAAGAAGAAGTAAGTGACGAAGTGCGAGGAAGAACATTTGCAGCACTC
>CAUJDU010000069.1 GCA_963169585.1 Actinomycetota bacterium
TTGCTATCGCATAGAGCATCTGAGCATGACGATCCCTGGCTAACACTTGGGTCGAAGGAACAGGTTCAAGACCTAGAGCTTCACAAACTTTTCTTTCAACTTCAGGCTCAATATTAGAAAAAGTTCCAACAGCACCAGAAAGTTTTCCTACACTAACAGCTTTTTGTGCATCCTTTAAACGAACAATATCGCGACGGACTTGTAATAACCAAAGTGCAACTTTTGTTCCAAAAGTTGTTGGTTCAGCGTGAATACCATGAGTACGTCCCACCATAATCGTTTCACGATATTGATTCGCGCATTCCAGCAAAGCAGAATCTAGTTTACCTACTTGATCTAAAACTAGGTCCATAGCTTTTGAAAGAATTATCGATTGGGCAGTATCCACAACATCTGACGAAGTCAAACCATAATGCACAAAACGAGAAGCACTATTCCCCATTTCACTTTGAACTACATCAACAAAAGCTGCAACATCATGATGAGTTATGGCTTCACGTTCTAAAACTTTTCCAACAAAGCTTTGGTCGATTACCGGTTGAGTTTGTTCAACCATTTTTGCGTCTTCTGCGCTGATAACACCTGAGTCACTCAACGCTTTAACAACTGCAACTTCAACATCTAACCAAGTTTGCATACGATTCACATCGTTAAAGAGTTCTCCCATTTCGGCCGTGGTATAACGCTCAATCATTAAAAACTCCTAGTCTTGGACCTCTACGGCCTGATATGCAATATCATTTCGATAGTGAGCACCTTCGAGTTTTATAAACCCACAAGCTTCGTATGCTCGATCGCGTGCGGTACTTATATCCGCAGCAATTGCTGTTACGTTTAATACTCGACCACCCGCACTAACTAAATGACCATCATCGATCTTTGTGCCAGCATGGAAAACTTTTACACCTTCGATATCGTTTGCTGCACTAATACCAGAAATCTCATTACCTAAAACTGGAGATACTGGATATCCATTAGCACTTATAACAACTGTTATTGCGTTGTAGTCAGAAAGTCCGAGCTGCTCAGATTTTCTTTCTTGCATCAAAATATTTGCGAGTTCACCATCAGCACATGCCTTGAGTGCCATTGCAAGGTCGCCGGTGAGTCTCATCATTAGAATCTGACATTCTGGATCACCAAAACGAATATTGTATTCGATCATTTTTGGTCCAGTCGGTGTAAGCATTAGGCCTGCATATAATACGCCTTTATAACTGATCTCTCTTGCTTGCAATGCTTTCAAGGTAGGTTCAATGCACGTGTCCATAATTTCGCGAATCATCAAATCGTCAACAAATGGAACTGGAGAATATGCTCCCATGCCACCAGTATTAGGACCGGTGTCATCATCACCTACACGTTTGTGGTCTTGAGCTACACCAATACAAGTTGCATCTTTTCCATCACAAATTGCAAAAACAGAAATCTCTGGGCCTGTCAAACCTTCTTCTATTACACAAGTTGTTCCAGCTTGGCCAAACGCATCGCCCGACAAGTATTCTTGTACAGCTTTGCGAGCTTGCTCGAGCGATTCGGTAACAATCACACCTTTACCACCAGCTAGCCCATCGGTTTTAATAACTGAAAGTTCAACATTGGAAATTTTTCGAATGTCTTCTAAATATTGCAATGCACTTTCAAGTTCATGAGATTCAAAAGATTTATGTTGTGCTGTTGGAACCCCAGCTTCAACAAGTAAATCTTTCATCCATTTTTTAGATCCTTCAAGTTGTGCACCATCTTTGTTAGGACCAAAAACACTTATGCCGATTTCTCGTAGAGCATCTCCAACACCAGCGACTAAAGGTGCCTCAGGACCAACGACAACTAAATCAAATTTATCTTTCGCCAATTCACAAACTTCTTGAGGGTCAGTTGGATCAATATCAAAACACATAAATCCATCTTCGACAATTCCTGGATTTCCAGGAGCGGCCACAACCTCTTCGACGCTTTCGTCTTGACTTAATCGCCAACAAAGAGCATGTTCGCGTCCACCACTACCTAAAACTAAAACTTTCATTCTGTAAGCGAGTTTAGGCGAAAAGATATTGTTTTGTCGCTACGTACTAATCCCTTTGGTGCGATTTTCTGCCCTATAGCGTATAAAAAATCGCACAAAAGCAAGTAAGGGTGTTAGCTACGAGGCATTACTACGGTGTGGTCTCGCGCTGGGCCGGTTGAAGCGAAAGTAACTGGAACTCCCACTATTGCCTCTACCCTATTGATAAACGCCTTTGCGTTTGCAGGAAGATCGCTAAAGTTCGCAGTATCTTCAATGTCCTTATCCCAACCAGTAAGTGTTTCATAAACTGGTTTAACTTCATGAAATGCACTTTGGTGGTAAGGAACATGATCGATACGCTTACCATCAGGAGTTTCATAAGCGACACATATTTTTACTTCGTCGAGCCCACCCAAAACATCTAACTTGCACAAAGCTATTTCGGTACAAGTATTCAAACGGACTGCATGTTTTAACATTACACAATCAAGCCAGCCTGGACGTCGACGCCTTCCAGTGTTGGTACCAAATTCTCGTCCACGATCAACTAGGAAATTTCCTATTTCCATATCTCTCGAAATTATCTCGTCAGAAGTTCCCGGCGCATAAGCAACGTCACCTTCTTCAAGTGGAAGTTCTGTAGGAAATGGCCCCGCACCAACTCGTGTTACATAGGCTTTCGCAACACCAATGATTCGCGTCAATGCTCGCGGCCCGATACCAGCACCTGGACATGCCCCTCCAGCAATTGGATTACTAGAAGTCACATAAGGATATGTACCGTGATCAAGATCTAAGAAGGTAGCTTGAGCACCTTCGAAAAGAACTTCTTTACCATCATCAAGAGCTTTATGAACTAAATGAACAGTATCATCAAGCATAGGTTCAAGGCGAGGTACGAGAGCAAGATATGTTTGCATTAATTCTTCAATGTCATAACCAGGGCGATTATAAACTTTCGCTAAAACAAGATTTTTCTCACGCAAAACCGTTTCAAGTTTTGCACGCAATATTTTTTCGTCAAGCAAATCTTGCATTCGAATACCAACACGCAAAGCCTTATCCGCATAACAAGGACCAATCCCGCGCTTTGTTGTTCCAAGTTTGTTTTTACCTAAGTATCGTTCGGTGAGACGATCGATCTCTTGATGGTAAGGCATGATCACGTGAGCATTACCAGAAACCCGAAGACGAGAAGTATTAAGACCCTGGCTAGCAAGAAGATCTAATTCTTTAAGAAGAACAATCGGGTCTACAACAACACCGTTGCCAATAACTGGAGTTACATGTTCATATAAAATTCCAGAAGGAACAAGTTGCAATTTAAAAGTTGTACCATCAACAACGATGGTATGACCAGCGTTGTGTCCACCTTGATAGCGAACTACCAAATCACTTCGCTCAGCTAGATAGTCCGTAAAACGACCTTTTCCTTCATCACCCCACTGGGCGCCTGTAATTACTGTCCCCGGCATAACTACCTCTAATTACTCTGCAGAACTAGCGTCTTCAGTGGATTCTGTAGATCCTCTTGAATCTGCATTTACAGCCACTGAGGAGACTTCAGGCTCCGAAGGGTTCTCCGTGGATGGAGAAGGCGAAACCGCAGATTCAGGAGAATCTACAGAATCTGCTTCAGCGTTATCTGCATCTTTCTTTGCTTTAGCTGCAGCAAGCTTGTCTTCTTCTTTTTTCTTCTTACGTTCTATCGCAGCTTTTTCTTTAGCTTTCTTCTCTTCTTTTTTAGCACGTTCTTCAGCCTTACGAGCCTTTTCTTCTTCACGTTCTTTTGCTAGGCGCTCTTTTTCAAGAACTGCTTCTTGTGCTGCAAGTTCTTTTTCTTTCTTCTGACGCTTCATTGTCTTGTCGAACTTAGATTGGAATTTCTCAACTCGACCAGCAGTGTCAACAAACTTCATCTTGCCAGTAAAGAAAGGGTGAGATTCAGAGGAAATATCAACCGGTACATGCGGGTATGTTTTGCCATTAACCTCAATTGTGTCTTTGGCTTGTACAGTTGAACGTGTTATAAATTGAAAATTCGCAGAAGCATCAGTAAAAACAACTTCTCGGTATTCAGGATGTATATCTTTTTTCATTTTTCCTCCAGATTTCGTTTGCTATGGCAAATTAATATTTCACCAACCAAACAGGGGAGATATTCTCTCACACGACACCAATTCAATGCCAACTGCCCAATATTTATAGGTAGACACTTAGAAGAATACGCAAGTAATCTATTTTTATGACTGATGCAGCTTTACCAACAATCAAATTGAACAACTCGAACTCAATCCCTCAGATCGGTTTAGGTCTTTGGCAAATGGACAATGAAAAAGAATGTCGCACTGCCGTTGAAGCAGCAATAAATGCTGGCTACAGGCATTTTGACTCTGCCCAAGCGTACGGAAACGAAAGATTTTTAGGAGATGGATTACAAGATGCTTACCAACAAAATCCTGGTCTTGAACGTGAAGATATTTTTATAACAACAAAACTCCGTAATGAAAACCAATATTTTGATGGTGTTATCCCTTCTTTTGACGAATCGCTAGATAATTTACAAATGGATTATGTTGACTTATTTCTAGTGCACTTTCCTGTCACGGAACTGCGCCGTCCTGCTTGGCACAAGATGCAAGAGATTGCTACTAGCGGTCGAACAAAAGATATTGGGGTCAGTAACTATACGATCAAACATTTAGAGGAACTTTTAAATGAATGCGATATTAAACCAGCTGTAAACCAGGTTGAATTACATGTGTTTTTGCAACAACCAGAACTACGCCAATACTGCGATGATAACGGGATAATTGTTGAAGCTTATTCGCCGCTTGCCCACGGAAACGGCCTAGAGGAACCCGCATTGGTTGAAATTGGATCGAAATACGGAAAATCTTCTGCACAAATAATGATCAAATGGTGTGCACAAACCAATATGGTTGTCCTGCCAAAATCAATTACAAAAGAACGTATCGAATCGAATATAGATATTTTTGATTTTGAGCTCAATGAAGAAGATTTAGCAAAAATAGCCTCCTTGGAAAAAGATTTTCGTACCTGTTGGGATCCAACTAACGTAAATTAACATATTGCTGACAAGCAGGCGAAAGCGTATGGTTGTAAACCCCTGAATTTCCAAGCAT
>CAUJDU010000070.1 GCA_963169585.1 Actinomycetota bacterium
TCCGAAAAATCAAAAAATCTTAGATGCCAAAACTCTTGAATGTTCGCTGGGCAAGCCTAAATACGCATTCATAAATGCTGCACGCTTAAAGTAAAGCTGAACATCATTTTCCATTGTAAACCCGATCCCTCCATGAATTTGTAGGTTCTCCCCAGCAGCGTGACTGAGCGCTTTAGAACAATAGTATTTAGCCATTGATGCAATATGGACAACGTCATCTTCTAAATCTTCACTCGAAAACTCTTTGCCCATACTTGCCAACCAAGCCCCATACAAGGCAATCGACTCTGCACTTTCAGTTTCTAAAAGCATGTCTGCCAATTTGTGTTTAATAGCTTGAAAACTCCCAATTGGTCGCCCAAATTGGTTCCTATCTTTACTGTATTGGACTGCCATATCCAAAATAGCCTTCATAGTTCCGACCATCTCGTTACTAGCTCCAATAGTTGCCCTTGCTTTTGCGCGACCAAATCCAATTTCTATATCTTTGGCAATAATTTCAATTGGTACATCGGTACATTCAATCGCACCAAGTATTTGAGTTTGATCGATAGAAGGTGTCAAGGTTTGGTTAACTCCTTCTTGATGACAATCAAGAAGCGCAAGACACATCACACCATCAACAAAAATAGGAAAATATAGAACATCAAGGCTTGCACCAAAAGGAACTCTTGCAAAACGACCTGATACATGTGAATTAGCATCATTTGTAAAATTAATTGTGTAATCGATATCGTCAAATACGGCTCCAGCAAGTACAGCCCCGTCGACGAGTGGCGTTAAAAAATGATCTCGAGATTTTGCATCTAAACAATCATTCAGAACCATTACTGCGTTCCAATGCATTCGCAGAGGTGTAGCAACTAAATAGTACCCATGTTGACTTAGCACGACTGCTGCTTCAACATCATTTGCAGCAAAACCACCCAAATTCTCATCAATTAATAGGCCAGGTAAACCTAATTCCGTGCATGAAGTTTTCCAAAGTGCTTCATCGAATCCTTTGTCATTAGAAAATGATTTTCTAGTTTGTTCAAAACTTGATTTATTTGAATAAAAATCACGTGTAGCATCCAAAAGTGCTGACTGTTCATCGTTTAAAGCAAACTTCATTTTGTACCTTCTGTGCCTTTTGCCGGGCCAGGCCTACTTTCTTTGGGGAGCCCTAGAACCTGTTCTGCCAGAATATTCTTCTGAATTTCACTTGTTCCAGCATAAATTGTTTCGGACCTGGAAAACATAAATATTCTTTGCAAATCGTTCACACTGTAGTCGTCAGGGTCAACATAGGTTGCTTGCAAACCCTCAGTGCCAAGGACGTCCATAACTCTCTCCCCAAAAGTTCTATGCCAACTACTCCAATAAAGCTTTCCAATCGAAGATGCTGGACCAAGAACTCCTTTATCAACAAGTTCAGTGAGCATCCGCATTCCGTTGTACTTCATGATTTCTACACCAACATAGCTGTCAACAAGATTTGAAATTATTGCTTCATCGCTGTCGACACCTCTATCTTTCGCAACCTCAATCACATGTTGCACTTCTCTGGCAAAGCTTAATTGTTGCGCTAGAAAAGCGGTTCCTCTCTCAAAGCCAAGAGTAGCCATAGCTACTTTCCAGCCATCATTCACTTCACCAATCACATTTGACTTATGTGTCCTGGCGTTTTCAAAAAAAACTTCATTAAATTCTTTTGTCCCAGTCATTTGCACTAAGGGTCTAACAGTTACACCTTCTTGGTCTAAAGGTATCAACATATATGTAAGACCTGCTTGCTTTTTTATTTTGGAAGCTTCTTTGTCTGTTCTCACAACAGCAAAAATCCAGTTTGATTTATGTGCAAGTGTTGTCCAAGTCTTTTGCCCATTAATTACCCACTCTTGACCATCCAAAGTGGCTGATGTCCCAATAGAAGCCAAGTCACTTCCCGCATTTGGTTCCGAATAACCTTGACACCAAATCTCCTCACACTTTTGTATTTTTGGGAGAAGTGTTTGCTTTTGTTCATGCGTACCAAATGCCAAAACCGTTGGAGCAAAAAGGCCCTCACCAAAGAAACTTGCTCTTGCAGGAGCATTTGCGCGAACATATTCCTGGTTAAAAATTACTTGTTCCATAAAAGTAGAATTCCGTCCACCAAATTCTTGGGGCCAGCTCATACCTAACCATTTATTTTCACCAAGAAGTTTTTCCCATTCAAGTCGAACTTCCCAATGCTGATCGTCGATAGCCCCACCTTTTCCGCCAACTTCTAAAAACTCGGAGCTAAGATTTTCATTAAGCCAAGTACGTACCTGATCTCTAAATTCACTATCTTGTTTAGAATCTGTTAAATCCACACTATTCCTTCGTCTAACAAAATGATTTCTTAATATCTATCGTAGACAAAGCTGTATGACTAACTAGCCATTTCCATGCAATAATGTAATTATGTCTATTATTTTTGAAAATAGCGACTTTGTATTAGACCATGTCGTGGTTGGTCCCTTAGCTAATAATGTTTTTACTATCAAGTGCACCCAAACTGGCGAGGGTTTACTGATTGACGCAGCTGATGAGGATGAATTCTTAAGTGATATTTGTAAAGAATATGGAGTTAGAAGGGTTCTAACTACTCACGGACATTTTGACCATATTGGTGCCGTAGCTACGTTACGAGATAAAGGGATCGAAATCTGGGTTCATGAACTCGATTCGAGCCAGCTTCCCTCTTATGATCTAAATGTTGAGCATGGGAAAATTATCGAGGTTGGAAAACTAAAATTTGATGTTATCCATACTCCGGGTCACACCCCAGGTTCACTTAGTTTAAAACTTAAAAATTCTCCTTTTCTCTTTACTGGAGACACATTATTTCCAGGCGGACCTGGTGCTACCCATTTCCCAGGTGGAGATTTTACGACCATCATGGACTCAATCGAATCGAAATTAATGGTATTTGATAAGGAAACTATTGTCTTACCCGGCCATGGGTCATCAACAACTGTTGGACAAGAGCGTCCTTCAATTGATGCTTGGGCTAGTCGGGGTTGGTAGATCGAAAATTACGAATAAATTTGTAAGACTCATCTAAAACGTCATCGATCGATTGAATCATAATATTCGATGCACCTGGAGGCAAGCTTAGCTTCTCATCTTTAACGGTTTTTAATTCTTGTTTAGTGCCACCATTGGGCTGTCTAACCTTAGGTTTTAATTCTTGCAATTGAGCTTGCAGTAGTGGCATTAGTTCTGAACCTTCAACATCAAAAGAGTAGTCACGGTTATAGTCAATAAATCTATATATGCCATTAATCGCAGTTTGATGATTAGCAAGCTCAGTTACTGCAGCTATAGCTAACTGTACATCGATCGCTGATACTTTAAGACGATCATGTGGTTTTCCTACACCATTAGATTTCAATACTTGCGCATTAATCAAATGGTGTCCATCAAATTTAAAAGCAATCCACAATTCGAACTTCGGTTTATACGTTCCGTCGTCACCCAATGAAGGATCTCTAAAGACACGAGTCAACTTATATCTGCGATCTCTACTAAGCAAATTGGATAAATCCATTTCTTCTGTCAACATTTCCTCCTTGAATTAGCATATATTCTAATCCCGGCAGTTAATTTTTCAAGTTACGTGACATTACAGGGCAATCCAATCTGTCCAAGTGACAATTAATGGGCTTTGACCTTTAGAATAGGGTTGTGAGTGATTTCAATGTTGAAAAGATAAGGGAAGATTTTCCCGGCCTGTCTCGAATTGTTAATGGTCATAAGATTTCATTTCTGGATTCAGGTGCTTCATCTCAAACTCCTACTCAAGTGATTGTAGAAATGAATGATATTTACAATACTCATTATGCAAATGTACATAGAGGTGTTTATACAACTGCTCAAGAAATTTCAGATCAGTTTGAAAATTCACGTAAAACTATTGCGAATTTTATAAATGCTAAGTCAGAAAAGGAAATTATATTTACTCGAAATGCTACAGAATCTATTAATTTAATTGCTCGAACTTGGGGTGATGCGAATATAAATTCTGGTGATGTCATACTGTTGACTCAGCTTGAACATCACAGCAATATAGTTCCCTGGCAACAACTTGCACAGCGTAAGGGCGCAATAATTAAATGGGTTCCAATCGACTCGCAAGCTCGTTTAGACCTCAGCAATCTTGATGAGTTACTTAAGGGAGTGAAGATTTTTGCGTTCACAGCTGCAAGTAATGTGACGGGAACAATTACGCCCGTTAAGACACTTGTTGATCTAACAAAAAAGGCTGGTGCGATCAGCATAATTGATGCCTGCCAACTTGTTCCGCACGAAAAAATAGATACACAAAGTCTGGGAGCAGATTTTATTGCATTTAGCGGACATAAAATGCTCGGACCAACAGGACTAGGTGTACTTTGGGGTAAGCAAGAGCTTTTAGAAACTATGCCACCCTTTTTAGGCGGTGGCTCAATGATTTCTGATGTGACTCTGGATGGTTATAGCCCCGCTGATCTTCCTGCCAAATTTGAAGCAGGAACTCCTGCATTTGTTGAAGCTGTCGGAACAGCGCGAGCTGTTAAATATTTAGAAGATGTTGGATTCGATAATATTGTTGAACATGAAAAAAAGCTTGGTAACTACGCACTAGAAATGTTTGAGGATCGATTCAAAGATAGTGTTATTGTTTATGGTCCAAAGACAATGGAAGACCGTTTAGCTGTGTTTAGTTTTTCTGTAAAAGGTATACATCCTCACGACGTATCACAGCTTCTCGATGAATATGGGGTTTGCGTGCGAGCCGGTCATCATTGCGCAAAACCATTAATGCGTGAGCTAAGTGCAGATGGGCAAAAGGGTATCGGCGCAACATCGCGAGCGAGTGTGTATCTCTATAACAATGAAGAAGATATTAATTCGCTAGGAAAAGCACTAGAACAGGCGATAGCATTCTTTTGTTAAATTATTTTGACTGTTAGGAAGTTCTTCCTTCTAAAATACATCGGATATCGTCGAGTGACACACCAGCTGCTCTGGTCGCAACTAAAACGTGATAGATCAAATCTGCTGCTTCTTCTGCTACTGAAATAGGGTTGTTATCAACACATGCGACAACTAGCTCTGCTGCTTCTTCACCTATTTTTTTCATACGGAGATTCCTATCTGCAATTAGGTCATCTGTATATCCATTCTTAGGCTCAG
>CAUJDU010000071.1 GCA_963169585.1 Actinomycetota bacterium
AAAGCAACGTTAGAGATCTCCGGTGGTGATAGCGGTCGGGTAACACCTGTTCCCATTCCGAACACAGAAGTGAAGACGACCAGCGCCGATGGTACTTGGGGGGTTACCCCCTGGGAGAGTAGGTCGCTGCCGGGTTTTTAATTTATGAGCTCCTAATCATTAATTTGGTTAGGAGCTTTTTTGTTTATACGCCTAAAATGCCTTTGATAATCTCTATCTCTATTGTCAGGAGACATTTTGGAATCCAAAAACGAATTTTTACGAATACTGTTGTCTATCGGTGTCGCTGGAATATTTATGACATTGGGATTAATCGCTCTTGACGGAACTCTGAAAATTTACGTTGTAGTCGGTTCTTTTACGCTTCTCCATATATACATATCTAAAACTGCGCCACATAAAATTAACGTCGTTAATGTTTTGGCAGTATTTATATTTGTCGTTATCCTATTTATTTGGTTAATACCTAAGGTTAGTGAGATAAACGATTATCGTGCCGTTCTTGCTGGTATCGGGATTCTAATTGCGTTCACAATTCCAGTAGCGTTCTATCTTTTCTCGAATCGCCATAAAGATCTTTTTTGACCTGTTAATTCACATTGAGTTATTGGTTTGGTCAGAGGCCAGGCCTGCTGCATTAGTCTGTCTCCTCTCTAATATTTAAGCGAAAAACCTTCATGGCAATGGGGCAAGAAAGATAAACACTGAAAGCGTCTAAGCATGAAACTTGCATCCAAGTAGACCGGGTAGGCGCGCAGCTATAACAAATGAACTAATCAATGTACTTTATCTAATAAGATAAATTTCGTGGATAAAGATTTGAGTTTTATAGAAAAATTTGTCGGCATTTATGATTATGGTGAAGGCTATTATGGCCAATACGGAGCTAGCCCTATTGAAAACACTTATTTTGATTGGCGCCAACTAACTTGGCTATTTACCACTCCAATTCTCGCATATCTAGCATATAAATATTTTGTTAAAAATAAAGATAAGGCGCGCACTGCAGTCGTCGTGCTCTCAGTCGTTCTTTTGACACTACGATTAGGAGATAATTTTGTTAGCGCATATTACGGACACAAGGGATTCATGTGGATGTTTCCATATCATTTGTGCTCGATCATGTCGGTACTTTTACCTATTGTCGTACTATTTAATATCAAGTCACTCAAAGTTTCCGTCTATACCTTGTCAATAATAGGCGGTATTGTAACCGTGTTGCTCGGAGAGAATTTTCCTAATAATTTTGTGACTATATATCCATTGATCTCGGTGATTGCACACACATTGTTGATAATAATTCCGATAATCGAACATGCTTCAGGGCAGTACCGTTTAGATATAAGAAAATCTTGGTTGATGTTTCCAATTATGCTTATATTGATGGCATGGGCAAAAATAGGTAATTCTGTAATCTATCGAAATCGAGGATTCAACTTTATGTATTTAGAGGAGAGTGGATTTCCTGGAGGAGCAGGAGGTCAATATTATTTTGTTTTCTATGTGATTATCTTTTTTGCGGCGTATGCTTTATTTTTTGTACCGCCACTGATCAGAAAGAAACACAAAGCTGCAATCGAAAAAGTATCTAGTGAGACTACAGAAACACTAGACATCACCTAAATATAATATTTCGACTTTACCTTGTCTGCTTTTTCTTACGAGTGAAATACTAGGAAGTCGACCAGCGCTTAAAAGTACTTGGTGTGTAAGCGCCTGGGAGTGCAGGTCGCTGCCAGGTTTTTAATTTACCCTCAATCATTAATTTGGTCGGGTCTTTTTTATCTTTAATGCAATTGCCTTTGCCTCTAGTAAGAATTCTGGCTGTTGCTAGAATTTTTGCTGCTAAACTTTATTCTTTGATAAGAAGCGGAGTGCACAATGAAACGATTTTTATTAGTACATAGTAGGTTAATGAAAATCGGCATCTTTATGTTATTGATATTGGTAGTGTCTAGCTGTAGTAGTGGAACATCGAGCCAATTAAAGTCAACTCGTGAAAAAGAAACTAATAAAGAAGATGCTCTTGAAGAGTTGTTTGATAATGCTGTATCGCTCAAATCTTCAAGTCTTGTATTTGGTGAATATCTACCGTATCTTTTTGATTCAAAAGGTGATACCCAGCTAACTGAAACCGTTGAAACGGTTCCCTCGTCTTTTAGTAGTCCAAGATTGTCAGGAGGCCACATAAGCCTAACTGCTGACTCGAGTTTAAAAGCAGCATTTGGACCAAGTTGCTTAAATAAAGATTCTAGTTACATCTTACCTTCAATTGACATTGACATTAAAAATAAGACTGTAAAGTATCTCAATGATGTAAGTCGACGCATGTATGCTGTCAATGGCGATTATTGGATTGATATCATTAATACATGTAATGAGGAAGAGAGTATATCTCAAGTTCGGATATACGATTCCAAAACACAGGAGCTATTACAAACATTCCCTATTCCAAAGAGGGCAACACTATTTTGGGTGAAAAGTGGTTTGCTGATATTTACAAACAAGAGCTCACAGAGCGTTTTTGACGATATTATCAATATAGAAATCGATAAGATAACGATTACCAAAGGTAGTGTATCGACACAAGAAAAATTATCTTTTTCTAGTCGTGTTTTTAAGAATCCAAGCGATTCAGTTTTTGATGCTATTGAGATTGATGGTTCGATCTATTTCCTTTTGGATAGGGTAGCCCACAGTACGGGTGACAAGATTAAGCATGGGTCACGAGCTATCGAATCTGTAGAGTTGAAAACTGGTAAAGTCCGTTGGAGTTTAGCTAATGATTCAAATATGTATTTTGGTGAAGCTTCCTTCGGAGAAAATATAGACAGCGTTTACGGATCTATTTATCCAGACTTGAATGAAGGCGATTTAATCTTGCCGCAAGGATTTGCTTATGTTGCTAAAAGTAGAGGATTTGCCAAAGGAAAATCAAATATCTTATTTGCCTCTAATCGATCTTGAATAATCCCTTTAGGCATCAAGATTATTTGAGTGATACCTGAGTGGTTGTTATTGAATTCAGCAGATTCAGAACCTTCAGGCCAAAACGACAACCAGCCGTTATCATATAACAAAATACCACGGGTTCTATTTGATCGCTTTATTCACCCGTTATACATTGAACTAACAAGCTGTATCCGTGGATAGACCTTATTTGCTTAAAATTTTATCCAAAAGGGTACTCTGTGTGAGTTGTATCATATACTTCTAATAACAGAGTCCTAAGCTCATGTTCTGTGACGACGTTTACGATCCAACGCATGTATGGCGCACCAAGAACTGGCCTTTAACTCCGGTCGTCCAATCGATGACTATAACCCATTTGAAGCTATTATGTTGTGATCATTCATTATGATTATGGTCGATGAAAATCTAATAAAAGGACAATTTAAATGCTAAAAAATTTAACACTCGCAGCAGAATTTGGTACAGGCCAAGTATTTTGGTCAATCTTATGGTTATTCTTATTCTTTGTTTGGTTTTGGCTAATTATTACAGTCTTTGCTGACATTATCCGTGCTAGAAATATGTCAGGTTGGGCTAAAGCATTTTGGTTGGTCTTAATTATTATTACACCTTATATCGGTGTCTTTATATACCTGATTGCTAACGGCGGCAAAATGCAAGATAGGGCAGTAAAGCAATTCGAAGAACAACAAGAAGCATCAGAAGCATATATCCGTTCTGTTGCAGGATCTGGTAGCTCTATCGCTGATGAACTAAAAAACCTAGCTGAATTAAAGGCTGCAGGCGTGATAAGTGATGATGAGTTCGAGCGAGCAAAAGCAAAACTTATCGGTTAGGTTGCCCATTCGGTTTCGAATCTAACAAAAGAAAACTATAAAAAGCTCCGATCAGGAATGGTCGGAGCTTTTTGATGTATACCATTATTGTTAACTTGCCGTTAAAATAGTCAAAGTTGTTTTATAGAAAGAAAACGCTATGACCGAACAGATGGAAAACGCCAATTGGTTAGAGAAGTTCTTTGGCTACTTCAAATATGAAGATGGACTTTTTGCCCACTACAAGGATGATGGGGTATCAGATCCATACACGGATTATAGGCAACTGTTATGGATAGTCATTATGCCATTTCTGGTTTGGGCAGTATATAAATATTTCATCAATCGGCAAGTGCAGGCAAAACGATGGGTAATCGGCCTTTCGATTGCTCTAATTATTTCTAGAGTATACGAGAACTCAGCAGAAGTAATATTCGGACGTGAAGATATACTCTGGCTATTCCCTTATCATATGTGTGGGATATCATCGTTTGCTGTTCCTATAGTTGCACTATTTAATATTAAAAAGTTGAAGTTGCCGATTTATACGATTGGGATAATGGGCGGGATTATTACCGTGTTGATTGGAGAGACCTTTACAAGTAGCTTCACTACTTTTTATGCTCTACAAAGTGTGTTTATGCATACGTTACTTATCATTATTCCTGTTATCGAACATGCTCGTGGAGAATTTCGTTTTGATATAAAACAATCTTGGACTATATTCCCAATAATGTTGCTGTTCATAAGCTGGGCAGCAATAGGTAACCGTATATTTTTTGCAGGTGATAACACAAACTTTATGTATCTAGATGAAAGTGGCTTACCGGGTGGATTTGGTGGCTCATATTATTTTGGGGTGTACATAATTATTTTTATTATTATGTATTCATTATTTTTTGTCCCACCTTGGTTTAGACAACGTAAAAAGCTAAATATATAGAAATATGATCACTAACATCAATAAATCGTATCTGAATCGCAGATACTGGGTTTTCATATTTTCGTTATTCTGTAATCAAAAGTAGAATATATTTATGGAGTTACACCGTTCAGTTCGATATGTGGAATCTATCGATGAAATACCTACAAACTTTTTATCGTATAGAGAATTATCGAACATATATCCAGAAGTTACTAAGGCTACCTGGAGGAAGCTTGTTAAAAAATTAGGCGAAAAAGATACCGGGTATGTGATATATCCGAAGCCTATCGATTCGAAATATGGTGAGATCATAACCGGTTTAGATCGCGATGTTTTAGAAAGAATCATTGCAACTTATAAATGGCAACAACCAGGACCGGATATCACTTCATTCCGAAATCTTTGTTTGACGTATAACATTGATGCGAAAACTTTGGAAGCAGCCGTCTGTGAGCTTGGGATAAACCCAGGATATTACCAATTTTCTAAAGTTATAAGTAAGGGATTTACACCAGCTCAAGTAAAAGTAATAACTGATTCTTTCGCTACAAGGCCAAGCCGAGCGCCACAAGACTATATCGCTATCGGTGCGATTTCGGAAGAATACAAATTGGTAGAAAGTCAATTACTAGATGAGATCTTTAGGCTAGGTATTGAACCTGTAGAATATACTTTTAAATGGAAATTAGAACCTGCGATTACTCTTGAACAATTCCAGCAATTGCAGCCCTTCTTGACTGATTGGCAACTGCTCGGAGATCGTGTTGATGTTTTCAGTCAAGTTGGTGCTGCAGCAAAGTTAAAAATATCAGTTAAAACATTAAATGAGTTGGCTAACGGTGCAGGTGTAGAGCTAACAAGATACGCATATAAGAGACGTCGCTGCGAAGGATATACGAAATCTCAACTTGAAGAGATAAAGCAAGCCTATGAAGGTTTTAATATTCCAGGTAATCATGCATTAACGATCTCCTATCTTGTATCGAGATACGAGATTTCAAGAACGCAATTATTTAGGCTTGCTAAAGAGGCAGGTATTACACCTCAGTTTCGGCGTGTGCATACGTCTTCTAGCTTGAGTATTACCGCGAATGAATTTGACGAAATAAATGAACGTAGTGGGGGTATTTTGACTGCCATAAAACTGCCTCGAGATGCTATTACAGTACCAAGTTTAGCTAAAGGCGCAAAAACTACTGATGACGCGATTATCGGGCTTATTAGAGGTGCTGGGGTAGAGCCAAGAACTTATCGTACTAACAGCACAAAACCAGTACAGGCTATTGGAAAAGAACAATTAGAGATAGTGAA
The DNA here is from genome assembly GCA_963169585.1 of Actinomycetota bacterium. Classification (GTDB taxonomy): domain Bacteria; phylum Actinomycetota; class Acidimicrobiia; order IMCC26256; family JAGPDB01; genus JAGPDB01. The sequence goes on from CAUJDU010000071.1 coordinate 6,025, forward strand.
ATCAGCCTATTCCAGATTCTAGAATTAAATCTAAGGAATATTTTTATATATTTCTAAATATTGCCGTATAGATCGACGAAACCCCTAGTAGATATCTTCTATCTAAGGGACTCAGATGAAAACCGATATTAAAGGCTTCAAGACTATTGTGCTGATATTCATAGCCATGTCATCAATCGCTTTGGTCTCAATTTCACTTTTTTCAGTAGGGATTTTGATGGTTGAGCATGTAATTCCTATGTTTTTAGGTGGGAAAATCGATTATTCGTATTTTGCACTACTGGCTATCGCATTGCTATTAGGTATCTGTGGAACGCTGTGTTTTAAGCAATGGAGTCTTAGAAGATCGTTTATCTATGTCTCTGTATCAACAAGTGAAGTTCGACCAGTTGACAGGCGAGAAGAATATTTTGAGCTAACTCTTTAAGTAGGTAATGTCAAAAATGGAACAGTTTTACCCTCGGATTTCGGGCATAATGCACATATTTCTACTTGCTCCGTATGAGTTTAAGATTTATCATAATCCTATAACTACCAGCTAGTAACAACAGGGAGATGTCATGGATCTATATAACACTCAACCAACGCCACCTGCTGGTGCTTATCAAATAGATCTTGGTGCCCTCACAACTTCTCTTGATCGAGTTACTCGATCTGGAGGGGTTGTGGGGCCCGCAGGTCGAGGACATGGAAATCTAAATCCGGGCGCTGCACGAGAACTCGCTCAACGTGGAACAGATATTTCAGTCTTAGCCACACGCACACAACCAACTCAAGGTCTCGAACTCTAAATTCATTGTAAAAGTCTTTGCGTGAGCACTCCATAACTTTTCACAAGTAAACTGTTTAGCTTATGAAAAATGCTCAAGATCCTTATGATGAACTCGCCCATATTGCTGGACGACGAGCACCTCGTGCTATTGCTTCACTACAAGAAGCAAGCCAAGCCTTTGAAGAAGGTCGTGAACGTGATGCTTTAAGGATTGTTAAGCCTTTATATGAAAATTTTGGACAGGCTAGTGGTGTGCACGAGCTCTACGGGATGTCCTTATATGCAACAGGTAAATTCAAACAGGCAAAACCAATACTAGAAGACTTTGTGAATAAAACTGGTAGCTACGATCAACACCCTTTATTAATGGATATTTATCGCGCCGAGAAAAACTTTATAAAAGTAGATCAACTTTGGGAAGAGTTAGGTTCAGTTTCTCCCTCTGGGGAAGTAGTAGCAGAAGGCAGAATCGTTCATAGCCAATCCTTAGCTGAACGGGGACAAATAAGCGAAGCTCTAAAACAACTGAGAAAGAAAACTAAACCATTGGCAAGACCAAAACTTCATCACTTACGACTTTGGTATTGCCTTGCAGACTTAGAAGAACGTGCAGGAAATATCGTTGAAGCAAGACAATGGTTTAATAGAATTTCCAAAGTTATACCTGATTTTGCAGACGTTGATTATCGACTAAAACAACTCAGCTAACTCAGTTGTTCTTATTCAAACAGAGCAAGCGCGAAAAAGAGCTTCGCTTTAAGCAATTGTGACTGTATCATCCAAATAAACATCTTGGATGGCATTCAATAGTTCTACCCCTTCAGAGAATGGGCGTTGGAAAGCTTTTCGTCCAGCAATCAAGCCAGCACCACCAGCACGCTTGTTCACAATTGCAGTAACAACAGCATCTTCAAAATCGTTATCTCCAGAAGGCCCTCCACTATTAATTAGCGGAATACGACCCATGTAGCAGTTGGCAAGTTGATAGCGGGTCTGGTCGATTGGGTTATCTGTTAGAAGCTCTGAATAGACCCGAGGATCGCTTTGGCCAGTTCCGACCGTATCAAAACCATTAGCAGCAGTTTCTGGCAACTTTTGCTTAATGATATCAGCATGCATTGTTACACCTAAGTGATTTGCTTGCGCAGTTAAATCAGCAGCAGTGTGGTAATCGATATCAGAAGTTTTAAAAGCCTCGTTTCTTGTGTAACACCATAAAATTGTTGTTAAACCAAGTTCATGCGCACGAGCAAAAGCTTGAGCAACTTCAACAATTTGGCGATTAGATTCTGGTGCCCCAAAATAAACAGTTGCCCCAACTGCAGCTGCACCCATATCAGCAGCTTGTTCAACTGTTCCAAACATTATTTGATCTGCTGTAGCTGGGGTAGTCATCATCTCGTTGTGGTTAATTTTTACGACGAAAGGAATTTTGTTCGCATACTTTTTTGAAACTGCACCGAGAACACCAAAGGTGCTTGCAACAGCATTGCATCCACCTTCGATTGCTAATTCAACAATTCGAGCAGGATCAAAATATTCAGGGTTTTTTGCAAATGATTTTCCACCAGAGTGTTCGATCCCTTGATCTACTGGTAGAATTGATATGTATCCAGTATTTGCAAGCCGACCATTCGCATAGATACGACCTAAGTTATCTGTAACTGCTTTAGTGCGGTCGCTATCTGAAATAAATAGATCTAATGAGCTAGGCGAAGGAAGGTGAAGCATTGCGGCCGGAATCGTCTCACACTTGTGGCTGAGTAAATCTTCATGTTTTTGATAAATATCAGAAGCCTTCATAGGTTGCCTTTCAATTGAGCTGACGTCAGCTTTTTCACGTTCACTTTATTATAGTGGGAATATGGCTAGGATTCGGCTCGATAAAATGGTTTTGAAACGAAAACTAGCTGATTCTTTGGTCACAGCACAAGAACTAATTAAGTCAGGAAAGATTCTCGTAAATGGTTCAGTCCAGTTAAGTGCAAATAGTTTTGTAGAGATTGGTTCTGCAATAGAAGTTACACCAGAAAAATCTAAATACGTTTCGCGCGGTGGATTAAAACTTGAGCACGCATTGGCCGAATTCAATATTGATCCAACTGGGAAGCGTTGTCTAGATATTGGGGCAAGTACAGGTGGTTTTAGCGATTGCCTTTTACAAGCTCGAGCCAAACATGTGGTTGCTTTAGATGTTGGCCATGGTCAGCTTGATTTGTCGCTACGAAATAATGAAAACATAACAGTGATAGAAAAAACTAATGCTAAAGATATAGATGAAGAAATGATTGGTGGCAAATGTCAGCTTGGGGTTATGGATGTTTCCTTCACATCAGTTTCAAGATTAATTGAATCCGTTGCAAAATGTTTAGAACCTAAAGAAATGGTAGTGCTCATAAAACCACAGTTTGAATGTGAACCAAAATTTGTTGATTCACGAGGGGTCGTTAATGATGCTAATGCCCAAATTGAGTGTATTATTAACGTACAGAAGAACTTACCAACTGGATTAGTGTTGTTAGGGCTAGCAGCTTCTCCGATTAAAGGGGCTAAAGGCAACATAGAATTTTTAGCATATTTAACCGATGCTAAACATGAAATTCCTATGAAAAGGGCTAGAATTGAATCTATAGTACGCAATAGTGCAACAGACATGGAAACTTGATGATCTCTAAGCTTTACCTTTCATTGAATCTCGAAAAAGAAGATGCAAATAAAGTCGCTCACAACATAAAGCAGACTTGCGATCAATATAGTATGTCTGTGGTTGACGACCCCAAAGATGCCGACTGTGTCGTTACAATCGGTGGAGATGGAACATATTTATACGGTTCTCGTCTAGCATTAAAATACTCAATTCCATTAGCAGGTGTGAACCTAGGGCGTTTTGGTTTTTTACCGTCTTTTTCTGCAAACAATCCTCATGATCTATTAAATTGCCTAAAACTAACGCAGCCACACATTCGGTGTGTCCTAGACATAGATACTGGTCCACAAAAATTCAATGCAATCAATGAGATCGTTGTCGAAAGAAAGAGTACAGAGCGTGCTTTGCGTTTGTCGATGATAAGTTCACCTCCTATCTATGGAACCTTGCAGCAAGAGATCTCTGCACAAGGAAAAGTACAAAGACAAGATTTTTTAAATTCTCAGATGGATGAAGTTATCTCTGAATTCTCTGCATATTCGGATGAAACTGGTAACCCCGTTAAAGGAACAGCGTTTGTTTGTGATGGGGTAGTCGTAGCCACACCGCTAGGTTCAACTGCATATTCCTCATCTGCTGGTGGACCTGCGATATCTCCATATTCGAATGTTATGAGCGTTACACTTGTTGCCTTACATCATCCCAGGATCCCAGCAGTGGTATTAACTAATAATGAAAACCTGTATTTGCGGGCTGAAGAAGAATGTGTGATCGTTTGTGATGGACGCCAGATGGGAGAGCTTGTTGGTGGTGAAGCTGTCCGTATTAGTGTTGGACAGCAACTTATCCGTGTTTTTGAAAAACCTGCGAGCGTGGTCTCCAAGCTGGCTCATGCTTTCGGAGCCGATAGAATACACTAGATGGCACTTTCGAGATTAAAATATTTCGAACTCTGCAACAATAAAGAAGTAGGAAATGGCATTAACCGGAATAATCCAGCTTGGCAATAGAACCAAAGATCTAGCAAAAATAATTAAACCTGGCGAAATAGCTGTTATTGCTCATGAAGACTTAGATCGTGTCGCTGCTGAAAGCTTGGTTCAAGCAAAAGTCGCTGGTGTAATTAATTTACGGCCCTCAATTTCGTTACGCTACCCAAATGGAGGACCTAGCGTATTATGTGAATCTTCTATACCTTTAGTTGATTGTCTTAGTGTTGAAATGCATGATCTCAAAGGGTTTAGTTCTGCCGAAATAGATCTTACGTTAAAAACGGTGGTTTTTGTTTCTCCTGAAGAACGGCTGGACTCTAATGTAAAGGTTTGGGATAAAGAAAGCACAGAAGAAGCCATAGAAGTTTCTAAGGGAAATATTGGAAATGAACTTAAATCTTTTGCTGCCAACACACTTGAATACATAGAAAAAGAGGTAGATGAATTTTTTGAACCACTAGTTCTCCCTGATCTTGTAACAGAATTTAAAAACAGGCATTGTCTAGTTGTGGTTCGTGGTCATGACTATAAGAAGGACCTACAGGCATTAAAACCTTATATAAAAGAGTTTCAGCCTGTAATTATTGCTGTTGATGGGGGAGCCGATGCTTTATTGGAAGTAGGTTTAAAAGCAGATGTGATCATTGGTGATTTTGATTCAGTGACTGCAAAAGCCTTAGAGGGTCCAGAACTCATTCACCATGTACACCGAGACGGTAGAGCCCCAGGAAAAGAAGAACTTGAAGCCTTTGGGAAACCCTATAAAGAATTCGTTTCTAATGGCATGAGTGAAGATGTGGCAATGCTAATGGCCCATGAAGCAGGTGCTTCACTAATTGTCGCTGTTGGAACTCATGGAACGATGGTTGAACTTTTAGATAAAGGACGTAAAGGAATGGCTTCAACTTTTCTTACGAGAACCAGACTTGGTCCTGTTCTCGTTGATGCTAAGGGGGTATCACGCCTATACGAAGGTCGTGTCCGCAGATTAGACTTAGCGTTATTGTTCTTATCAGCACTTTGTGTAGTAGTAATTATGGTATTCGTTTCAGAACCACTTAGAGTATTCTTAAGTGGTTTAAGATTGACAGCTAGAGACCTTTGGTACTCCTTCTCAGATTGGTTTTGATGATACATTTTAGATACCACCTCATTTCTTTAGTCGCAGTTTTCCTTGCTTTGGGTATAGGCATTGTTATGGGATCGACAGTTGTTGATAAAGCCATAGTTGATAGCTTAAAAAATAGAATCGATAGGGCAGAGGAAAATTCTATAGCTAGAAAAATTGAAAATAATTCCTTACGCAGTGAACTCAAAGGGCAGAATCAACAAAATACAGTTCTTGCAGGCCATAGTGTTCGAGGATATTTAACTAGCCTAACTGTCGTCGTAGTTGCTGTTGGTGATGTGCCAGAAGATGTTGTAGTAGAAACTAGAGAACTTCTAGCAGTATCTGGTGCAAGGTTAGGAGCTGAAATCATTATTAATGATGATTTCGCAAATAGTGATAAAGCAACTCTGGCTAATGAACTAAAAGCTGTTCCAGGTGTCTCCCAAATCGTTGGTGAAGAAACGAACAAAAACAAGGTTGTAGCTAACGTCTTATTTTCTATGCTCAATCAAAGAGCATTAGGCCAGACTGATCCTCAACTTCCCACAGATCAATTGCAAGCGATATTTGATCAAAATAATGCGTTTCAACAACGAGAAACATCGCAGGCGAATGATCCTGTACAACCTGTAAGTTTTATAGTTTTAGTTAATCGTGCAAATCTTAAGAATGAAAATTTTTCTTCATTCGTTGGTGGTTTTGTAACACCTTTTAATACAACCATCGGCTTTAACGGTAGCGAAACTCAAACTCCTTCGAGGGCTGCTTCAATCAGCAAATTCAATAATCAGCTACCAAATTGGATGGTCGTGGACAATGTTGAATCACCTAGTGGTCGAGCTACTTTATTAATAGCTCATTCGAGGAAGATATTTGGCGTAAATGGGATCTATGGTGTGAGTTCAAAGGCAAAAAACCCAGCACCAGAATTAGCTATACCATGACTTTAAAACGTTCTGTTGCTCTTATGGCAACAGCAACGATCCTTTCTAGGATCTTGGGCTTTGTCAGAATTATTGTTGTAGCTGGCTTGCTGGGTACAACAGCTTTAGGCAATACCTTTCAATCAACAAATTCAATATCTAATGTCTTATTTGACTTGTTAGCTGCAGGTGCACTTTCTGCTGCCATCGTTCCTCAACTTGTGCATGCAATGTCTAGAAAAGAAGAAGAATTTAAGCAACTCATATCTTCTCTTATCTCTGTAGTGGTTGTATTTCTTGGATCTATTTCTGTTATCGGAATAATTTTTGCTACACAAATTTCTGAGTTAATGTTTTCAAAAGCTCCGATCGAAACTAGAGCAGATCAAATAAATACTGGGGCAATACTTTTACGGTTTTTTATGCCTCAGGTGCTTTTATATGGTTTAGGTGCAGTGGCTGTTGCTGGCTTGATTTCAAAAAAGAAATTTATTCCACAAGTTGTTGCTCCGATTGGTAGTTCCTTATTCTTAATCGCAGCAGTAATACTCTTCAGTCTGTTTAACGATAATATCGGGTTGGAATTAGATTTTAGAGATACAATGATCTTAGGTATAGCGGGTACTGGGGCATGTTTGGCTTTTGTCTCAATACCTATAATTGTTGCTCTACGTAATGGTATACGTTTCCTTCCTAGCACCAAATTTAAAGAAGGTGCTCGTGCGCTTTACTCTTCAATTTGGGCAATAGCTATCCAAGCAAGTGCAGCAATTCTGTTGGGAATGTCGATTCTTGTGGGGAATCAAGTCGAAGGAGCAGTCGTTGCTTATCAATTAGCGTTCGTATTTTTCTTAGCTCCTTATGCGATCATTTCACAGTCGTTTTCTACTGTGCTACTTCCTGATCTTTCATTGAGCGCACTAGATGAAAATAAGATTGAATTTAAACAAATTGTTTCTAAAATGATGGTTTGGACATTTCGTCCAATGATAGTTGCTAGTGCGATTTGTATTGCCTTATATGAACCGTTAACAGAAATAGTTGCCAGAGGTAGAGCAACTTCTGGGCAAGGATTAATTGAAATTACACTTGTCACATTATTTGTTGGGATTGTTCCATATAGCGTGTTCCAAGCTTTATCTAGAGTATATTTTGCAAAATCTAATACAAGGTTTCCTGCAGTTTCTGTATTGATATCATCAATCGTATTTGCTGGCAGCGGGATCGTTGCATCGTTTTATTTCGATGGATTAGCGATAGCCGCCATTATGGGATTAGCGCATACGTTCACTTATATTATTGCTGCTCTCGTTCTTTCTGTTGGGTTAAGAAAAGAAAAATATGATGTTTATCCAGATAAAACAACATATGGCTTTTTCTTAGGTGCAATTATCTATGCAGCTATTGGTATTGGTCTAGAAAAAATATTTGATGTTGAATCTCGTGTTGAGGCGATAATATTTAGTTCGTTATTCTTAGGGATCACATGTGTGTTTGTTGTTGTGTTAACGCCAGCAAAGTTACGTATTCGAGCAGTGAACATAGTAAAAGAGATTTTAGGTAAGAAAGAGGCTAGTACTAATGGGTGAATGGGCATATATTTTGCTTGGCGTGGGGGCTGTTCTTGTTTCTTTTCTATTGTTAAACAATCTCATTAATAGTCCAGATTTCGTAAAAAAGAATTATAGAAATGCTGAAATTACTTCGTTAGGTGGATTAGTGGTTCTACTAGCGATAATAATTTCGCAGTTAGTTGTATCCGTTTTTCCTTTTGGCCAAAAGATTGTCGGATTAGATCACGGTACTTTTATAATCGTGTTAGGTTTTGCTTTAATTGGATTACTTGATGATTTACTTGGAGATAAAGTAAAACAGGGATTCAAAGGCCATATTTCCGAATTATTTAAAGGCCGTTTGACCACTGGTTCGTTAAAGCTCTTTGGAGGTCCAGCAATTGTGCTTCTGGCCCTTAGCCCTAAGATAGAACAAAATGGCTACTTAGGTGTGTTAATCGATGTTGTATGTATTTCACTTTTTGCAAATCTGTTTAACCTTTTAGATCTCTCTCCTGGGAGGACTACAAAGTTTGCTCTTATTAGCCTGTTGCCAGTATTTCTATTCGCAGAAGTACGATTATTTATGTTCACAATATTTGCAATACTCGCTGCTTCGTTAGTTTTAGATATTCGCGAAAAGTATATGTTGGGAGATACTGGTTCTAATGTCATAGGGGCTCTAGTCGGTGTTGCTTTTGTTCATGCATTTAATCTTCAACACACATTAATAATTACTATCCTTGTTTTTGCTCTAAACATCCTTTCTGAATTTGTTTCATTTTCTAAAATTATTCAACGATTCTTACCTCTACGGTTATTTGAAGAAGTCGGCCAACTAAAAGAGCGTAAAGAATGGTCGAAACAAAGACGGAATTCATCTTCCTAATAACATCATCGACTTGGATTGCTTAATTGTTTGGACGTAACCAAATCATGTAGCCATCATCATAAATGAGTTCCCAGTCGTTAGGAGCAATATTGTTCAACTTAACTTCTTGGGTGATCGGCAGTGGAGCAGTAACAAAAGCACAAATCCTCTCATTATCGTCAAGAGTATCTTCTAAATTCTGGATGGAGATTTTAAGATCCTTATTTTTAGTTAAAAATCTAAATCTTGATGTGTCTTCAAGTCCAAGAGGGACATCTAACGAAGAAGCAAAAGCTAAGCCAGGATTATTAGTTAAGATCAAGCATTCATCATCAATATTATTAAGGACTCTAATCGCACCTTTTAGTTGGCTTGTCCCTCTAATATGTGCATCTACATAAGTGCTATATATCCCTGATGCAAACATAGAAGCTGTTACTAATGCAATCAATATCATTATTACCTTTGTATAGGTTTTTGATAAATCAAAATTGGTTGTATCCATATATCTCGAAATAATCCAAACACTAGATATAGCAAGTGGAGCTATAACTGCAGCTAAATGATTTCTAAATAAAGGAGCCTGGATCGTAATTAAAAAAGTAGTTCCAATACCTAAAACAAGAATAAATAAGTAAGGTTTGTCAGACTTGAAAAGCTTCATTTTTATATGCGCAAAAGTTATTTTGCCAGATTTAAAACTCTGCATTAAATACCGTAAAAAAATAAATAGTACGACGATACAAAAAATTAGAAGTACAAGGTCAAAAGATGAAAATGTAGTAGAAATTTTAGAAATGTTTGATTTTAAATCTAAAGACTCATCCTTCCCTAGATGATATAGAATTGACTGATTAAAGGTGTCATTAAAACCGAAAATAAAGAACGGGATTAGAAAAGTCCCAACAGAAACAGTACCAGCAACAAGGCGTAAAATAAATTTTGTGTTCCAAGTAGCAATTATGATAAAGATGAGAACTGGAATCATGAAAACATTTTTAATTCCGCACCCAACTCCAACAAGTAGACCTAAATAAACTGCATTTAAGAAATTTGCTTTGTCTATAAAACGATATGTTAAAAGAACACAACCAAGAACTATTGTTGCCAAAATCCCGTCAGATGTGATTGGAGTTGTAGCACGTAAAAATATACCTGAAAAGGCAACTAGCGAAGATGATAACAATGCCCACTCGTGAGACATAAATCTAATAGCGATCCTATAGGTAAAAATGATTCCTAGAATTCCAGCGATAAATGGAACTAATCTTGCAGACCATGGTGAAAACCCAAATATCTGTGCCGGGATAGAAATTAACGGCAAAAAGTAGGGCCCCTGTGAAGAAAATACATCAGTAAATGGTTTAGCCCCATTCGCTATATGTTTAATGCTCATAGCGTAGACACCGTCATCAAAACTGAGTGGATATGGCCTGAATAAGAGATCTAGACGCGTTGCTAAACCAACAATGATCAAAACTAGGTAATGAAAATTTCTTTGCTTGGATAGGGTCAAAATAGGAGATTTCTTCTTTTCAACAATCTGCACCGGATCTTTTTCCATGGTATGATGTTATCCCGTGACGAAACACATTTTTGTAACTGGCGGTGTAGCATCGAGTCTCGGCAAGGGCCTAACGGCTGCTTCTCTTGGAAGACTCCTTAAATCTCGTGGATTACGAGTAAAACTTCAAAAACTCGATCCATATATCAATGTCGATCCTGGAACGATGAATCCATTCCAACACGGTGAAGTTTTTGTAACTGATGATGGAGGCGAGACTGATCTTGACCTTGGTCACTATGAAAGATTTGTAAATGTGACACTCAATAAAAAGTCAAATGCGACTACTGGATCGATTTATCAAGCAGTTCTAGCAAAAGAGCGCCGCGGGGAATACTTAGGAGAAACCGTTCAAGTCATCCCACACATCACAGATGAAATAAAATCTCGAATTAAAGCTATAGCCGCTGAAGATGTTGATGTTGTAATTACTGAAGTCGGTGGAACTGTTGGAGACATCGAAATTCTGCCTTTTCTCGAAGCGATAAGACAGTTTAAAAATGATGTTGGAAGAGATAATGTTTTCTATATTCACGTTACACTTATTCCATTCATCGGCCCATCGCACGAACAAAAAACAAAGCCCACTCAACACAGCGTTGCAGAATTACGAAGTCGAGGAATTAGCCCAGACGCAATAGTGTGTAGAGCCGATCGTGCTATTTCTCACCATTTAAAACAAAAGATATCTCAACAATGCGATGTTCCTCTAGCAGGTGTAGTCTCCGCAATCGATGCAGATAGCATTTATGACATACCGTTAGTTCTCAATGATGAAGGACTTGATTCGTATGTTTGTACTGCTCTTCATATCGAAGCTGATGAGCCTGATCTTAAAGATTGGCGCAAACTAGTTAATAAAGTAGAAAATGCGAAAGCCCCGATTGTGATAGGTCTTGTAGGCAAGTATATTAATCTGCCAGATGCCTACCTAAGCGTTGTCGAATCGTTAAAGCACGGTGGTTATGCATTAGGAGCACAAGTACAAATTAAATGGATTGCTTCCGATGATGCTGATGGACTTTTAGCCGAACAAGCATTAGAAGGCATTGACGGAATTGTTATTCCTGGAGGTTTCGGATTCAGAGGAATAGAAGGTAAGATCGCATCAGCAAGCTATGCGCGTGAGAAAAAAATACCGTTTCTTGGTCTTTGTTTAGGGATGCAATGTGCGGTAATTTCATATGCTAGAGATGTATGCGGATTAGCTGGTGCAGATTCTTCCGAAATTGAAACGTCTACTCCACACCCAGTTATTGATTTAATGCATCAGCAAAAAGATGTAGTTGATCTTGGAGCTTCGATGCGCCTAGGTAGCTACCCGGCAAAATTAATTCCAGGTACTGTTGTTAAAGCACTTTACGGAGAAGATGTCGTATACGAACGGCATCGACACCGATATGAAGTAAATAATAAATATCGCCAACAGCTAGTTGATGCAGGCTTAGTGATTTCTGGTACTTCTCCAGATGGTGAGCTTGTCGAATTTATAGAGCTTCCAAAGTCAATTCACCCTTATTATGTTGCTACTCAAGCACATCCTGAATTTAAATCCAGACCTGACCAAGCGCATCCGCTGTTTCAGGGCTTGATTAAAGCGGCAATGGAAATTAAATTTCCTACTGGATATGTGGATGATTCCATAGAGTTATTACAAGAAACGATTACTAGCAAATAGTGGCTTTCATACGAAAATCCCGAGAGATTCTTCATGACTTCAGCTTTTTTAAAGTTGTGAGAGACACAGTGCTCGAAGATGAATCAAATACAGAATTTGTTCGTAATAGTGTTGCCCATATCGGGGCAGTTGCTGTTGTTCCCATTCTAGATAACGGAGATATTGTCTTAATAAAACAATATAGATCGACTATAGATGCACTTAGCTTAGAAGCTGTAGCAGGAAGACGAGATGTGGCTAATGAAGATCTACAAGCTTGTGCGAAACGAGAACTCATAGAAGAAGTTGCTATACAAGCTGAACAAATCATTGAACTCGGATGGGTACATACCTCTCCAGGCTTTACGGATGAGAGAATATATTTGTTTTTAGCAACAAATTGTAAACAACTCGAACGAAACGACCCCGACGGGATTGAAGAAAAACTGGCTGAAACGATAACAGTAGACGTAGAAACTGCACTGCTTTGGATCGAAGATGGAACAATTACTGATAATAAATCTATAGTGAACATAGATAGAGCAATCAAACATATTAGAGGTACTTCTAAAACCGCATAGACTATCCATATGGCTACGTTGACATATTCGGATGCTCAATTAGAGTTCTTAGATTACTGCTCTAGCGTTCGCGGTTTTGCAAATAATACAACTGTCGCTTATAAAAACGATTTGAATAGAGCAGGTAGCTATTTTAAAAATAAGAAGGTTGCTTCAATTACTCTTTCGGATATCTCAAAGTTCCTTGATTCAAAAGAAGAAAAAAACCGAAGCGCTTCGACACGTGCTAGAACAGTTGCAACTCTACGAAGCTTTTTCCAGTTTTGTGAGAAAGAATACGGAGAAAACGTTGTGGACATCAAAGAGCTAACCTTGCCTAAAGTTCCAATGCCTCCCGCTCCCGCATTAGAAATAGAAGAAATGGAATTAATCCTCGGATCATTTAGTTCGGATAGTGTTGGAACTAGAGATAAGGCAATATGTGAATTGCTTTATGCGACTGGTACAAGAATTAGTGAAGTACAAACGCTAAACACGACAGATATTGATTATGAATCACGATTAATTAGGGTTTATGGTAAGGGTTCTAAAGAAAGAGTGGTGCCTATAGGAAAGGTTGCACTGGAAGTTTTAAGAGATTACCATTTCAATATTCGTCCACTTTTTGTTGCTAAACGCACAAAGAAAACATCTACTAATGCGTTATTTCTTTCTCAAGTAGGTAATCGTTTATCACGACAAGCTTTATATGATATTGTTCGAAAATCTGCAAAACGTGTAAATTTAGAGAAGAAAGTTTGGCCACATGTCTTTCGGCATAGCTTTGCTACTCATCTTTTGCGTGCAGGTGCAGATATGAGAGTAGTTCAAGAGCTTTTGGGCCACTCTTCTATTGCAACCACGCAACGATATACGGCAGTTGATAGTGATAGGCTGCAGAAATTGTATGATCGTACACATCCACGGGCTAAATTTATAGAGTGAAGATTAGCTTTTTCAATCTGGCACGACATCGCTTTGTCCGTATTTGGCAATCGTATTTTCCAGAACCACTTAACCAAGACGAGCATGAATTTATTCGTGAGAATTTAGAGAATCCATTACTTGCACTGTTCTATTCTCAACCTCTATGCGATCAAAGGCATGGACTCTTAGTCCTAGAGAAATGCAATCTGGTTTTTCAAAGTCAACAAGATCAGCTCATGCCGAGTGATCGTGAGATCCTTTTAGCTAGTCTTTTCCATGATGTTGCTAAAAGGAATTGTAAATTTTCTGTATCACAAAGAGTTATTTTTGCTACAGTACTAATTTTTATCCCGAATAGGAATCATGAAAATCTACTTAAATCACCTATTAAAATACTGCGACGGATAGGAGTTTATGTTGATCATGCCCGACTGTCTTATGAAACCATTAAAGGCCAGACGAATAGTGAATTTGTGAAAAACGTCACGCTTTACCATCATGGGATACAACCAGGAGTAGAGCTTAGCGACACGCATCTAAGACAAATAGAACTTTTTATTCAAGCAGACACCTTATAGCCCCCAGATACGCTATCTAGGCACTAGAATGGGTGTCAATGAGCTACGAAATTGCCACGGATGTCTATCAAGGTCCATTTGAGCTGCTTTTGCAGCTAATCATGACAGATGATGTTGATATTTGGGAAGTTCAACTAAGTTCAATAATTGAGGCGTTTCTTCAAGAGAGTGAATCTCTGCAAAATGAGAAAATAGATCTAGAAGTTGCTACAGAATTCCTACTTATTGCCTCTACTCTTATAGAAATAAAGGTTAAGCGCCTATTGCCAAAACCTGAAACTATAGATTTAGACGAAGAATTCTTACAATTCGAATACCGAGATCTACTTTTAGCTCGGCTTTTAGAATGTAAAACATTCAAAGATGTAGCTCAAATGTTTGAAAAGTTAATGAGTAAGGCAGCACTTTCCAAACCTAAATCTATCTCAGTTGAGGAACCATTTTTTTCCATGGCTCCAGACCCTCTTGCAAGCACACCACCCGAAAAATTGCGTGCAGCATTTATAAAAGTATTTAG
>CAUJDU010000072.1 GCA_963169585.1 Actinomycetota bacterium
TCCTCGATCTTGTTGCAGAATTTCGTCATGATGCTCAATTGTTAATTGTGTCTCACCAGAAGAAAACTATGGAAGCTGCTGACGAACTCTATGGAGTGACAATGGCCCCTGGAGGATCTTCACGTGCAATCAAACAGCGAATTGAAAAACCAGAAGGTATCCCAACTTCAGGTGAACAAGTCATTGATCTAGTTGCGATGGAAGAAGCGAAGTTGCAAGATTCAGACAAAAAAATGATGGAAAGTTCTGTCTAGAAAATGTTGTTTAATGATCGTTTTTTTCAAAATATAAATGATTTAAATGAACTGCAAGAAGCCTGTGGAGATAAACAAACACGCGGAAAATTGTGTGAGTTTGCACATAATTTAACGGGTTCTCAATATGTGGCTGAAGTCTCTGATGCAATTTCAAAACCTGTCCGTATCCTTTTAATTATCCTGATTGCATATTTAGCAAATCGTATTATCAGATTTTTTATTAGGCGTTCAGTGAAAAATCTAGCTAAAGCTAAATCTAGAGAGCGATTATTAAAATTTAAAAAGCGTACTGGGCTTTCTAAATTAGAGACTTCAGAAAACCCATCATATAGGACAGTCCAACGCGCTGAAACAATTGGATCAGCATTAAAAGGGGTAGCAACTTTTTCAATAATTGTTACCGCGATACTACTTATTATTGGGACATATAATATTGCATTAGGCCCTATATTCGCAGGAGCTGGTTTATTAGGGGTGGTTGTAGGATTTGGTGCTCAGACAATGATTAGAGATTTTCTTGCTGGAATTTTCATCATTTTTGAAGATTGGTATGGTGTAGGCGATATTGTCGATGCTGGTCAAGCTGTTGGAACGGTAGAGCAAGTGACGTTAAGGTCTACTCAATTGCGAGATGTATATGGTGTGCTTTGGTATATACCGAATGGTGAGATCGTCAGAGCAGGTAATAAATCGCAAAAATGGGGAAGGGCAGTCCTTGATATTGGTGTAGCGCTAGATACAGATATTGATCTTGCCCAACGAGTAATCAAGGATACAGCTGACTCACTGACAAATGATGTCGAGCATGCCTCTGAAATCATAGACGAACCTGAAGTTTTAGGCGTTGAAGAGATCGGTACTGATAGAATCGTCATTAGAGTTATTGTCAAGACAATTCCTTCTGCACAATGGAAAATTGCCCGTGAGCTAAGGGCGAAAGTTAAAATTGCTTTTGATGAAAACGGAATTGAACTACCACCTCCGATGGCTCCGGCTTCATATAGAGATGCCATGGGGCCTCCTTCCGCATAGAGAAAGTTAGAGCTTATAAGTATGAATAATTCAGTACAACCTCCTTACAGCCCAGCGCGTGTTGCAGGTAACCTTGTGTTTAGTGCAGGGCAAATCGGTAAAGACCCAGAAACTCTCGTTGTAAAACCAGGTTTAGAACCTCAGATGCACCAAGCTATGAAAAATCTAAAATTACATTTAGAAAACAATGGCTCGTCTCTAGAGGACATAATAAAAGTGACTATTTTCTTGACGGATATGGGCGATTATGCAAAATGTAATGAAATTTACACCGAGTATGTCGTTGAGCCCTATCCAGCTAGAACAGCAATTGGGGTTAAGGAACTTCCGAGAGTATCAGACGTTGAGCTAGTTGTTGAAGTTGAAGCAATAGCTCAGGTTCGAAATGTGTAGAAATACATGAATGATCCAAAAACTAAATCCAATGCTGTATATGATGTTGCAATTGTCTCACCGTTAGAAAAAGCAGACAAAATATCAAAAATAATCGGGTGTGAAACATATTTAAAACGAGAAGATTTACAAAGCGTACATTCTTTTAAACTAAGAGGTGCATATAATAAAATCGCATCACTTAGCGAAGAACAGCTAAAAGCAGGTGTAATTACTGCAAGTGCTGGTAATCATGCACAAGGTGTGGCGCTTTCAGCAAAAAAATTAAAACTCAAATCGATAGTTGTTATGCCAGCTACTACACCTCAGATTAAGGTTGATGCTGTTAAAGCACATGGATCAAAGGTCGTCCTCCATGGAGACAGTTTCAGTGACTGCTATGACCATTCTCAGGAAATAGCTAAAGAGACTTCAATGACTTTTGTTCATCCTTTCGACGATGAAAAGGTTATTGAAGGTCAAAGTACGATAGCAAGCGAAATTTTGGAACAGCTAGATGGTGTTACTCATGTATTCGTTCCAGTTGGTGGTGGAGGTCTACTAGCAGGAATTGCAAGAGTGTTAAAGCAAGCCAAGAAAAGTATCGTCGTTATAGGAGTTGAGCCCGACGATGCAAATGCGATGCAGTTATCTCTAAAAGCAAAAAAAATAGTTGAGTTGGAACACGTTGGTATTTTTGCTGATGGTGTTGCTGTTAAGAAAGTTGGCAAGAAAACATTTTCAATAATTTCTAAATATGTGGACCGCATTATTACTGTTGATAACGATCAGATTTGTGCTGGGATTAAACTTATTTTTGAAGATACAAGGAGCATATGTGAGCCTGCTGGTGCATTAGCTGTTGCTGGAGCTAGAAGTTACTTTTCAAAATATCCTGCTAAATTGAGTGAAGCTAAAGTGGTTTGTATAAATAGTGGATCAAATATTACGTTTGAAAGATTACAATTTGTTGCCGAGCGTACCCTAATTGGTGAAAAGTCAGAATCTCTATTTGCGATTACACTTCCTGAAAAACCGGGTGCCTTAAAAGCTTTATATAAGAATGTGATACATGGCTTATCGATCACTGAGTTTTCTTATAGATTGTCATCTCGAGATCAGGCGAATATTTTTATCGGATTATTGACTGGTGATGAAGAAAAAAAGAATATTGTTATAAGCCGGCTTAAAGATAATGATATTCAATTCATTGATTTATCTCATGATGAATACGCCAAAGAACATGTAAGATTTATGATTGGCGGTAAGTCTAAAGAGGCTCAACACGAAAGAATTTATTTATTTAATTTTCCAGAACGCCCTGGAGCATTAAGGGAGTTTTTGGCTGCCATGCATAATAAATTTAACATCTCCTTATTTCACTACCGAGGGCAAGGTGGAGATACAGGAAGTGTATTGATCGGCTTTGAAGCACAAAATGTTGAAGAGTTAGAGGAAACGCTTTCTCAAACAGGCTATTTTTATAAGAAAGTTCAGTCTAAATCTATTTC
>CAUJDU010000073.1 GCA_963169585.1 Actinomycetota bacterium
CATCTGGATGAGCTGGAGGCCTGACACCAAGTATTTCTTTCGATCTGCATACAATTGCCTCTCTAACTTTAGGGACAGCTAAAGAGAAAGGAAAAAATGCTGTAGCTGCGACAGCTCCAGGTATGCTGAGTTTTTTCCGGCTTGCGCCATACATGTCTCTTAACTGACCTTGTGTTGGTTCTGGAGTGGGATTAGGTAGCGCCGATGCAGGTGCATCTGGAGCAATAGTTAGTAACGACTTATTTGTCTGAATATATTCAGCTACACCTTCACAAAATTGTGCATCTGATCCAGCTGCATCTCGCTCTGCAATTAGTGCAGCAGAGGCAACACTTCCATTTCTTATTAACTCTGCACAATCCGCCATGAGTTCTGCATGGCGATCGCTACTGGCTTGAGCCTGTTGTCTCAGCGATTGTAATGCATGATCGTAATCACTTTCCGTTTTATTTTGAAGATGAGTATGTGCAAAACTTTTCATTTCATCTGTTATTGTGGCCATTTATCACTCCATAACCTTTAACCAATGGGTATACCCCTATTGATACTTCCTGTTTTGTTCTCACAATGCAATGGCGCCCTATTTTTGGGCGCCATTAGTCTTTCAAGGAGGGTTTATTTCTTTGTCTTATTGGATTGCGTCACCAAGTCCAATACCCCAGTTGACAAGTGCTTCAGCAGCAAAGATTACAGCCGCAGCAGCAATTGCAACAAGGATACCTTTTTTACCCTGCGTAGCTTGTGCAGCATTTTGACTTTGTGAACCCCAAGCCCAAAGAATAGCTGCGATAATAATAGCAATAACACATGCGATGATTGACCAGTTACGGATAGTACCAACCAGCTGTGTGAGTTGTGCTTGTCCTGGAGCTGTTGGTGTTGTTCCTTGGTCTGGAACAGTAAAAGCGATTCGTTCATATCCTCGAACAACCGCTTGCGTTAGTTGACTTGCCATATCGTTTCCTCCTAATGAAAACCTATCTAAACCTTACCATAAGGTACCATAAATCGCAAGAAAAACTTTGATTCGCCATATTCGCAAAAAAACATTACAAATACGATTTGTTGATTTATTTATTCCTAATATCTGCACCTACACATTCGTCGCTAGCCCTTCCTTCAATAGATCTCCGATTATTAGTTAAATCGGTAGTTTGTTGTCCGCTAGCCAGCTCACTCAAGCTTTTAGCCTTACGGCCAGACTCTACTAAAGTATTGTATTGTTCGACAATAGGGAAAACATCTTCTTCACTATCAGATCCAGCTACTGCATCTGCAAGAAAACCCCAGGTCCTCAAACGGATTTCCATAGCTTCTACAGTTCGCTGAAATGCTTGGTCAGAAGGCATCTTGGCAGTCTCTGTTTCGATCTTTTTGTCGTCATCTAACGCAGCGACCAAATCAACAGCCCCACAAAAATCGATCGGAGGCTTTGCAGATGAATCAGTTTCAGTGATTTCGAAAAGCACAAACCGATTACTTTGAGCTCTCATATCTATATCCCAACGATGTTCTTTAGGGTCGTTAGTTCCAGGAACAGTCCACGTTACAACCACCCTGGTTTTATAGAGATTATCTTTTCGAGATACTTCACCTAGTGGCCCTAGCTGGACTATTGCAGCTTTTCCTGCCTGCCCGTTAGCTAAGACTTCTGGTTGTTGTGATACTAAAATCGCATATTGAGGACCAGATAAATCAAAGGTTGCTTCCATATTGTCTAATTTTCCATCAGCATAGAATTTTGCCATTGCATCAAGTGAAGCTTGGACTGACGAAACCATTTGGCTGGTAGCTGAATAACTTTCTAAGAACTCAATATCAACAGTTGGATCATGAGGCTTCCAAGTTGAAATTTCGGGTGGCTTCGAGGTAGAAAATGGCTTGGTTATAACAAGGATGAGAGCAATAAGTAAAATAATTGCGAGTGCAATGCCTGCGATCATCGGCCAATTCCACTTGCCTTCATCATCGCGAATGCTAAAAGGCTGTTTTGGCGGTCTTGGGTCGAATTCATCATCGACTTCAATACTCATTACCTCTGGCATATTGTCCCTATTCTTTCTCTAATTATTTAACCGATTCAACTGAGCCACGTCATTTTTGTAACGTCAAAACCACACGCCCTGATAAACCTTATGTTCCAATTGTCTAGCAGTATCGTCTTTATAGCAAGACCTTTTTTCGTGTTATTTCTCATCAGCAAGACCCATCGCTACACGAAGGTTGCCCTCTGGATGAAACAGTAAAAGTCTGGTCGTCCTGGCCAACAAAAGATGCGATCACGCCGTAGCTGACTTTTCCTGTCACAGTTGCAACAATCACTCTTGGATCTCCATTACTTGGAGGGCCACAAACATAAGATTCTATTACCGAATGTGGTTTGGCCATTTCCTGTGCAATAACATTTTCACAACGTTGTATGGCTGTCTCATCTGGAGCTGGAGCTGGAGAACCGCTCTTTAAAATTACATTACTTCCGTCGCTATCAATTAACTCTTGTTCATCAAGTGCAGTTGCACCCGCATTAGATGCTCGTTCTGAAATTGAAATCAATTTTTGCCTTTGTGTTAGCGCTCCAGAAAAATCATAGAACGCGCCCCCAATAGAAATGATTATTAAAACCAGACCCAACATCCAAGCAGTTGTAAAGCCATATTCGCTCGTTGGTGATTCTTGTTTTTTCAGAAAAGGTATCACGGAGTACACCTACCGTTTTCATAATCATAAAAGTTTGTATTAGAAGAATATCCTGTTTCGCTATCTGCAAGTTCTGCATAATCAGGAATTCGCTCCGTTGCATTCGAGTGGATAAGAATTCCGGAAGAAACGGAATTGTATCCATTAAATGGATTTAAGACCACTGGGGCCTTAATCCCAATTTCAACAGTTACTTCATTCCCCGGACAATAGAAAGTTGTTGAAGAACTAAAACTAATATCTGTTGGAGTTGCTAAAGGATACTCATCTTGGACAGCTGCTAGTGCAGCAGCGCGAGCGGCTGTTTCCGCCTGGCTTTGATCTAAAGCCTGAACATACGCACGCGCGGCTGCACTAGCAGCTGCCTGACTTAAACTTTGTCTTGCTGGAATCTGGATTACAGTCATTACGAACACAAAAGCAGGAAACAATAAAAGTGCTACGCCTACACTCCACTCAGCAGCCATAAAACCCCTATCAGAAATTTTTAAACTCCTACTTTTCTTCATTAGAAGGATTTGCTCACTAGCCACGGCTAACTCGCATCCGATGTTGAATAATATCTAGCACTCAAGTTGGAAATACGTCCATTAAAAATTTCTGCACCTGGCAGTAATTTGATATTTTTAAAATTATTACCTACGCGAGCTTCAACAAAATACCCAGCACTATCAAATCCAATTTGGCAATTTGCGTCGCTAGTATCCGCCTGAGTCACCTGTGCCAAAGTATCTCTAATTCTCAGCTCACATTCGTTAATTATTGAGTGTTCGATAGTACTTCCTGTGCCAAAAGCTGATTCAAGATCGCCCTCGCGTGCACCTACTTTTGCAGAATCTCTAAGAGTAGAGATGGTCGTAGCTCTAACATTTTCTACATATAAACCTTGAACCATCCAAGCCAAAAGCAGGATTGTAAAGCCCATTAAAACGACCCATTCAGCTGTTGAAAAACCACATTCCAGATCATCTTTTCTAGAAAATCGACTGTTAATTACTGACCTAAACATAGAGCACTCAGTTGCAGAAATTCCTGAATATAATTCAGAAATAGATCCAGCTAGAAGCTGTCAATCTCAGTAGTTATGTTTGTAAACCAGCCGTTAATAGCACCACTAAACAATCGATAGGCAACACCGGCTATCAAAACTCCAGCAACAGCAAGTGCAATAGTTTCAGCAGATGCGAAACCATCCTGATTATTACGGTTCTCAAACCTTTGAGATATGGATTGTGTCGATCGACCTAGGCGGTGAATCGTTTCGACATATAACCTTAACATTTTGGGGCTCCTTTAAATCAAGCAATGGCGGATTGCTTAATAGCTCTATTGTGAATGTCAAACCTCGTTTTGACAAGCTCTATTTTCTTTACGCTTCGCGTCATGCGTTTTATTCGTAATATTAACTTCCCTGCAAATATTTTTTCGTTATAGCTCACCATGTGCAGTTCTTTTTTTGATTCGATCATTATCCTCCAGCCAAAATTCTCGGCATTGGCGCCAAAAGGAATAGCAAGACAACTGGAGCCATAAAAATAATTGTCGGAATTAACATAGCTCCACGTCTTTTTGTAGCATTTCTTTCCAATTCTTCACGGCGTTCTCCACGTAAATCATCTGAAATACTAAGCAAGGTATTGGCCAAATCTCCGCCGCTGCGAACACCATCAGCTAATGCTCTATATAAACGACCAGCTGTTGGTTCGGGAGTTTCTATTCCAAGTCGATCATATGCATCAGCTTGAGCCATACCACCTGCCATCCAACTAAGTGCTTCGCCTAATTCTCGAACAATTGGTCCTCGTCCTCGATAAACAACTTGTTGAACTGCGGCAACGCTACCGTGACCTGTTCTCATTTGCATCGCAATCAATTGAGCAACCGTATAAAGTTCAATACGCATTCTTTCAGTTCGTTTTGAAATAGCCTTATGAATTCTGCTTCGCCAAATACTTGTTCCCCAAAAACCTCCACCAAAAAACCCGATAAGAGTTAATAGAGTATTTCCTAAAAGTAAACCAAAAGCGCCAAAACCTAATGCGAAACCTACTGTATAGGTAAGTTGACGTAAACGATATTGTGCAGGTGAAGTGTCTAAGAATCCAGCTTGTCGAAGACGTAAACGCAAATAGTCGTCATCGCCAGCATCTAAAACAGAGCTAAGTGAATCTGCCAAAGATTGCCCCATTGGTCCAAAAACTCTACCTAGAGCAGTTTTTTCTTGATCGTAATCGAAAAAGCCAACTGAAGATATATCAGCTCCCTTACCTAGTTTCGATCGATTTAATTGCGTATAAGGACCAACACGATTACTTAACCTCTTTGGCGGAGGTTTTATAAACTTAGCCAGATTCCAAGCACAAAAACCAGCAAGTAAAGCCGCAATTAAAGCTAACGAACTCATAACGAATACCCGATTTCATTTTCTTTAGACAAAGCTGAAATTGCTTGTTCGTCTGCATCTGTTTTTGAATTTGTAAACACACGTTCTTCAACTGGAATTTTTCCTAGCTTTTGAATGATGATCATACCAGCCAACAAAATTGCAGTTCCCACAATAATCACAATTATACCTACTGGCTCTTTATAAAAATCTCTTATGATGGGTGAACTCGTAACCATCATTACCAACAATAGATATGGCATAACGAAAACAATTCGCGCGTTAAGTTTTTGCTCAACCTGCATCGTCTCTATATGATCAGCTAGTTGTAAATCTTTAGTCGTTGAAGCGGCCAGGTCGCGCAAAATATCGAGTACTACACCAGGGCCTGCTTCTGTTGCAGAAATTAAGATTTCAATTATTCGATCGCTCTTTGGATCTGCTAAATCTTCTTTAATCACTTCGAGCGCGCTTTTTTGATCTAGTGCTTGAGTTAAACGTGTATATTTCGCAAACACCGGTCGAAGTGGAACCGGCCCTCCCGTTGCCAATGCTTTCATGGCTTGATGCAAAGACTGACTAGAAGATATACCTGCAATTAAGGTACGAAGGGCATCAGGCCAAACTCTTTGGCGTTCATCAATTAGCTTTGCTCGTTTTTTTGAAAAGTAAGACTTTGGCAACGCACTAATTAAAATTGCAGGAATTAACGAAACAATAAAAACTTTTGTGATTAAAAACAACACCGCAAAACTTGTAATTCCTGAGCCGATTGAAATCAACCAGAACTGTGCGGGTGTTACACCTAGTCCACTTTGATTAAGCCAGCTTTGACGTTGTTCACGTTTAGTTAGACGTTGCTTTTTTTCGCGAACTTTATTTAAACGCTTAGGCATATTTCCAGTAAGCGAAGCAATCAGCAAAAACACAAATATTCCTGCAAAAAAAGCGGCGAGAAGTGCGGTTAAAGTCATGCTGTCATCCTCTGGTTTGATCCATCAAGAATGCGTTGAACGCTAGTACCATGTCGAGTTAGCACATTATCAAGTCGCTTACGTAGATTTTCTGGCAATGGAGCACCTGTCCAACGAAGCGGCGCACCAAAAGATTCGCGAACAAAAATTGGTTCAATGGTGTAATCGCTTTCCCCGCCTTGTAGCGAAGGGACAGCAGCTATCTCCATGATCTGTCTTCTAATTTTTCCTGAATCTTCAGTTTTAAATTGAACATCTTCACGATCACAGTGAACAACTAAATCAAAAACATTAGAAAAAATACTTCTAACCTGTTGCTCTGGAACATTTTGTCCAGCCATGATTGCTGTAGAAGTTAACGCTTGCAATGCTTCAGCTGCATTGTTCGAGTGGACAGTACAAAGTACACCACAACCAGCGTTACCAGCACGTGTAAGTTCAAAAGCTTCTTCACCCCTAACCTCACCAACCACTAAAAGGTCGGGTCGCATACCTAAACATATTCGGACCAAGTCACGAAGTGAAACCTCTGACTCACCACCAGAATCGCTACTTGAAGCACGGGTTTGATAATAAGCACCATGCATAACAGGAGCTGAGAGTTCTCGAGTTTCTTCACATCCAAGCACACGGTGAGAAGGAGGAACAGCACGTAAAAGAGCATTAACCAAAGTTGTTTTTCCAGCAGCCGGAATACCGCTGACAACAATTCCTGTACGAGTAAGCATTGCTGCATGCAACAGTGCAGCTGCAGCCGGGGAGAGAGAATCAAATCTAACCAAGTCATTTAAATCTTCATGACGCATTGTATATTTACGCAATGTAACGCTAAGTTCATCAGCGATCGGAGGAACAACAACACCGATACGTGCTGCTCCATCTAAAACACGAGCTTGAACAATTGGGTTACGTTGTGAAACTTCACGTCCAGAAGTTTGAAGCAAACGATTAACTAAGTGAAACACTTCTTCTTCAGTAGTAGGGTCTTCAACGCTGGCTAATCGACCGTTTGCATCTAAATATGAAACGTCTCCACCAGAAATAAAAATTTCTTCTACATTGTCATCTTCTAATAGCGGTCCCAAAATTCCATAGGCGAGAATTGCTCTCTCTAAACGATCAGAAATATCGCGTGGGTTTGCTAGCGAACGTCCACCAACTCCACTTTGACTTTGACGTTGATAGTTTTCTACCTCTGCTTTAATAAGGGCACGAACACCATCGGGATCGCTTTCAGGATCGACTTTGCCCTCCTTGATTCGATCAAGAAGTCGTAACCTAAGTATTTCATAAGCGGTTACTGGGCGATCTTTAGACATAGCAATCTTCTACTTCCAAAACGATTCTGGTTCTTCATCTTCATCACCTTTGGGGTCCAAGAAATGTGGGACATATCCAGGATCGCTCGCAGGTGGTGCTTTAGTTGCTTGAGAATCAGGCTGTTGTGTATAGGTTGAAGGTGGTGCAGGCGGAGGTGATTGAACGAACTCACCAGAATTTTGCGGTTCAGCACCTCTCTTAAATGCTGGCACATACCCTTCAGATAACGCATCCTGAGTTGAGCTTTCAATCTCAGCATTCCGAACCGAAGATATTGGCGCTTCAGAGCTAACAATAGAAAAATCTTCTAGGCCATGTTGAGGTGGAGAAAATGAATATGGCTCTGTATTGGCCGGAGTTGGAGGAACCTGAGGTTGTACTTGATCATTCATGTTTACACTTAATGAATGTTCTATCTCTTGGACATCTTCAACTACACCTTTTGCTGAATCAAAAAATGCACTAGGTGGCTCATCTAAAGATATCGGCGCTTGACTCTGTACAGGTGGAGCCTGTGGTGGTAGCGAAGCTAATGGATCTGGTGTTGCACTTTGAACAGGTGGTGGATTTACGACATCAGGATCGTCCCAGGAGGCATAAGCTCCAGTGGCGCTTGGTGGCGAACTAGGAGCATATCCAGCTTGATTGGCACCTTGTGTGTTTTGGGCATAGTTTTGTTGACGTGCTTTACCTTTAGAATTTCGCATGTTTGAATATTCCATCGGTACGGTATAAGAAGCTACTTCGGCTATTCCTGTTAAGAATACACCTCGAGGAACCTTTTGACCTTCCCATTCAGCTTTTATGACTTTCTCGTCATGAGCAATAAAAAATAATCCTGCAAAATATCTAGGATCAACATCTCTTGTGAGCTGACTTTCTATTTCACGTTGTATGTATGTCGATTTTGGTGTGTTATTTACAACAACAAAAACTTGTCGATCTGCACCTAGTGTGCGTAATGAAGCCATCCAGTCTAAAAATCTCAAATAGCCAGTCGGGGTCGGAGACATGACACCAATAATTACATCAGCCGCCAAAAGAGTTGCTCTAGTTGCTCCAAACCTTTCAATTCCATATCCTGACAAGTCTTCAGCAAAAGGTCCGGTGTTACAAACTATATAACGCCATGATTTTCTTGCCGCCGCAAAAAGATCATCCATCTCCATAGAACGTAATTGCGCCCAGTCTTCTGGATTAGCTATTCCAGGAATAATGTCAAAAGCAATTCCACTTGCTGCTCTATCACTAGGACGTCCAACCATTTCTGTTAATGGCCTTGTCACATTCGAAACTGTATCAATCGCCGATAAGATATTTGGGTGCAACCCATATCCAAGCCGTCTTGCAACGCTAGGCCCAATCTCATCCGAGTCGAGAAGTAATGTAGCTTTACGCCTAGCTACAAGCACATCTGCTAAAGCTATTGCTACTTCTGTAGATCCCGTACCAGCAGGCCCACTTACTGCAATTAGCGTAGATTCTCCTTGTGTATTTACACCTTGACCACCAGTTTCATAACCGGCAACAATATGATCAAAAGTGTGCGTATAACTTTCGCGAGGTTGGAGTTGCGAAACAGCATTAATCATTTCTTCTGGTGAAATGTTTGAAGGTAAACAAAGATCTACACCAAGGTTCTCTAAGAACTTAACACCAAGACCTTCTGTCCCTTCTTCGTCATAGATACCAACAACTCGAGTACCCTTCTCGCGAAGTCTTACAACTTTGTCCCGTGTCAGAAAGCTTGATACATCATCAATTACAACAACATCTAGATCAAGCTCCAAAGCCATTCGTGGCTCACGAAGAATTTGTACACGAACACCTGCCACATGGTCACGAACATGCGCTTGAAGCACACTTCGCCATTCGCGAGCACTAGCAATGATTCCAATCGTGATATCTGCCATATTTATGCTCCACTCGCATCGCTATCAGAGTTGTCTAGCGATGTGTCTAAACCATTTTCGCAGTATGGGTCACGAAGTACAGTGTCACTACTTGTTCCAGTAGATCTCACCACTTGGAAACTACCAGTAGAAATAACACCAGCTAAAGTCAGATCATCACCCGCTCTTTTTATTGCTACGGTAATAACGAAAGACCCTGAGCTTCCACCAAGAGCACCTCCACTTGAAGCAGAAGAAGCTTCGACTACTTCTAGATTGCGTAATACTCTTTCTGCACATTGATCTTCGGGAGTATTCAAAATATCTATACGATCTCCTCTTGCAATCCTGCCTGATACAGCTAATGATTTGTCTATAGGAATCGATTGTAAACGTACATCACTTTTATTAACTTCAGGGGTCCTAGATCGATCTAATAGAGGTTCTCCTTTTGAAATTGATCTTGCAGCAAAGAAAGTTTTGTTTTCTGTGATTTCAGATTTATTTACATAAACATCATTTAAAGCGCTAGATGGAATTTCTTTTGCTTCAAACTGGCTTAAAGATAATTGCTGTCCTGCAACGATGTCGTCTTTTGCAATGAAAATAGTTATGGATGAATTTCCTGCTTGTAATACGGCAAGCACTAATAGGAATGCGAGCATTCCTGAGACAACCATTATTAAGTGGCCTGATGTAAACCTTGAACCCACTTTCCGTTTTGGCATTGCAGGTGGTGGCACTTGTGGTGAATATGTTGGTTGTGTCACGGGGCGGCTCCGATTTCTTTAACGCAATCGTTTATGTAACGTCTTCATACATTGACGCACTATACGAATACGATTCTTGTGTCAGCCACTTTGACTCTTTAGAGCTAGTAGCTATAGCTTTATTCGTCTACAAACCGGTAGAAATAAAGCAACAATATAAGTATTCAAAAAACGGTTAATTTGGTCAAAAGTCCATTTAGGGGCGTTTTTTACTATTCCAAGTAAAATTTTCGTAGAAATGCTCAAGTTGGCTTATTGGGTGCCGAAAATATCATTGTATTCGACGAATAACCTAGTAAAAGCAATTCATAACGCTATATTACAAATTATTCGTTCGATACGCAAGGTTTACAATTAAGACAAGAAATGGTAGGATACGGACATGGCAGCACAAACACCCTTCGATCCGGATGACTTTCCAGCGATCCTCAAGCCCTCAGAAGTAGCCGCATGGTTGCGTTTGAGTCCTCGAATGATACAGCTGATGGCAAAAGACGGACGACTTCCCGCAATGCAGATCCCAGGCGTAAGGGGATACCGTTTCCTTAAGGCTGATATTGCAAATTTCATCGAGCACTCAATGCCAAAGGTAGAGCTTCTCGAACAAGAATACGCAACAGAGATCTAATTAAAACAATTTAAAACAAGTTTTCCACAATATCCACAGGGTGTTGTGGAAAACAAGGACGCAAGATCCGCCAACGGGCGGATCTTTTTATGCATAATGACAGTAGGTGAGCACTTCACCACACACCATACTCGTGTTGGGGCGTTTAACACGGGGGTTCCCCGTGTTTTACGCCCCAACACGCGTATGGGCTAGCGGTGTTAACCGGCTC
>CAUJDU010000074.1 GCA_963169585.1 Actinomycetota bacterium
GGTGTAGTATTTCACCCACGTGCAGGACGTAGTGCATTAAAAGCTATAGAGGCTAGCGATGATGGTGCTCTAAAAGTATCTATCCAGAATTGGTTATACGTTTCATATATTGATCTAGTTATTATTATTTCTGTGTTAGCGCTTATGGTATTTAAGCCGGGAGCATAAACCCTGCTAACCAACGTAATATTGCTGTTAGAGTCCGAAACAAGCCATTAATCGTGAATTCGACAAACAAAATGATAACTTTTTCATTTCCAGCTACGAAATCTATACGTAAATCGGCTAACCTTTATTTTCCTGGTCCCGTGGTGAAGTCTGGAGTTCACGCCGCCCTGTCAAGGCGGAGGTCGCGAGTTCAAATCTCGTCGGGACCGCTACGCGGCGCAACTACTTTAGTAGCGAGTCGACGCGTGTGGCCAGGTAGCTCAGTCGGCAGAGCACACGCCTGAAAAGCGTGGGGTCACCGGATCGACGCCGGTCCTGGCCACAAACTTCTCACCATTTTGCCTTTTAGAAGCAAGCATGCATTGTGCATACATATCAAAATTTAACTAAGCTTCAAGTGTGGACACGGATGACCGCTTCTATTGGCAAGACTTAGAACAACAAGCCGGCTTATTGCATGAAAGGCTTCATGAGCTGTTCGATTCTGGTCCTGTGCAATTACTCACGAACCAACTTAAAATACCAAATACACCTGAAGCCAAACTTGCACAGTATTTACATGTACTCCAAAGCAAACATGCTCTATTCATACAAGATCCTTCAGAACATGAGAAATCCAGAAGAGATCGGATTATTCAGCAATTCTGTATCCAGCCAGAACAATTCCCAGAGAAATATTTTGAAAACGTGATTCAAAGATACAACAATGATGGAATCAATCTCATAGATCTAAATAACAATCAGCGTAAAGCATTAATGGCGTCTATAAACACAGACCAAACCAAACGATTAAAACAATGGGTCAACCATTTAAACAGTGAAAGTGATTATCCAATCTGGTTCAGATATTTTGTACTTTCAAATATTGTAAAGCTAAAAGAATTCGACACAAAAAAGGGAACTTTCCCTCGAAGATCAAATACTTCTACAGCAAACTTTCCTGAGGTTAACCCAGAAGTTATACGCAACATTTACAGACATATTACAGAACCAGATTTTCACAATGACAAAAAACGTATGCTCGCCGAACAATACTTGCGTATGGAAACAAGAGATCAACATGCGGAGTTACCTGAACGACATTCAAACTTTGCAAAACTACATGAATTTTGGACTCATGACTTCTTAAGACAAGTAGCTCCAGATGATCTTTTTCAAACCGAAGGCCAATGGGTTCTATTCGACGGCCCCCATCTAACTAGCGAACTCACAAAATCTATATCAGGATATAACACCGGTTGGTGCATTGCGAACATGGGACAGTCCTTAATGTATCTCACGCATGGAGATATTTTGGTCTACTTCACACCTATTAAATCAGGAGAGATGGTTATACCGCGGATTTCTATTAGGTTAGAACACGAACGAGTGCGTGAAGTTATAGGTCGTGGTCCAAACCAAAGCATAGAAGAACAACTACTAGATGCGACTCTCGAAAAACTCCAAGAACTAAATAGCGGACCTAGTTATTTCAAGAAACTGGAAGATACTAGAAAACTAACAAAAATAATGAAAAAAATCGAAGAAGGCGAGCCATTAGCAAGAGAAGACTTGGTTATTCTATATGAAATTGAGCAGCCACTAACCAGTTTCGGTCTTCGTAAAGATCCAAGGATTGCTAATGCCATTGAAAATAGAGATATCAAAGATGATATGGCCTTCCTATTCGGATGTGAGCCTGATGAAGTTGCAGTATCTCCCGAAGAGCTAGCACACGAAAGCGTTGTCTGCGTATTTAAAGTTAATTGGAAAACCCAATTAACTTTAGATGAGTACCCAAATGTTATTGCAATTGTCGGTGATGCCAGATTCGAGCGGATGGACAACAAATTTCCTAACCTTGCATTTGTATCGGGTTTTGCCTCAACTGGCAATCACATGGAGAAATTAGCCGTCGTTGGAGGAACATTAAGTCATGTCAATTCACGACAAAACCTAGAATTCTTAACAAAAGTTGGTGGACATGCAATACTTACTAGCACCCATTGTGAATTTCCTGCACTAGAAACAGTTGGAGGGAACCTAACTGCCAATTATTCAAGCTCATTGTTTCCGGCACTTAGGAACGTGAAGGGTGGTGCGCATTTTACATGTGCAGACATAGCCTGGCTTCCACAAGATTTAGTTATTGCTGGACCAATTACTGGGACACTACCCCCAACGCGGGTAGATCTTAATAAAAACCCAATGGCCCTCTAGATCTTTTTGCTTTATTGAGCAATTCCTCTAGCGGCATTAGCAGAATAAATATTTTGTAAATCTGCTCCTGTTGCCATATCAGATATAATTTTGCCAAGTGCTGGATTTTTTGGGCTAAAAGAATGAAAAACGTCTTTTGAATTTAAACCAAGAAGTGGATCTTCCCTATCTAAAGGATTAATAATCGCTATCGGGTTTGAAATACTTTCAATATCGCCAAACATTTCATCGATTGCCTTATACGTTGGTGATCGCAAAGCGAGTACACAAATTGTGGGACAAGTCCCCCAGGCCTCAAGATCAGAATCGGTAATGAAGATACAGTGATCTAGGTAGGTTGCTATTCCGGCAAGCATTTTTTCTGGGCTAGAGAAGTCGACCCCTTTTCTAGAAAACATTCGTAATGTTTCGCTAAACATAATACGTGCTTTATCCTCAGTAGCCATGTGGTCAATTTCTAAAGAGTATGACCGTATTTTTTTATCGGGGTATAGTGGATCTTGACCTTCTTCTCTTCTTCTTGAAGCAATTAATGTCGAATGCACTCTGTCAAAGAGATCATCAATACCGCTACCCGACCCTTGCATAAACGGGAATTGATTCCCTCTTGTTATGGCAACGACCTCTAAGCCTGATCCACTTGCACTTTGAAGGAAATCTCTAACACCCGGATAAAGATGTTCGTCAGCATTAAATTCAGAAAAAGACCTATGTCTTAGCATTTCTTTTGGATCTTGAATTTGAGAATGCGAAAATGCAGCGATCGTAGTATAGATTAGCTTCATTCTATTTTGACCGGCCTGTGCATCTCTTGAATGCTTTATCCCACCATTAGAAAAATGGTTGCTCAATGGGTTTATTATTAACTCATAAAATGCATCTTCAACTTTTGTCAATACAGCCTTAAAATCTTCATCTGTTAATTCACCAGGTTTCTTATTGGTCAGTTGAGCAAATGTTGTAGCAAATGATACCGGGATTAATGCTTTACTATTTTGAACCAAATCCTGTAAGCAAGCATGAAATAGATCTTGACCGATTTCAATACAACGATCGCTAGAAGCAGAACCTTTAATTTCTGATAAATGAATTTCTGGATTTTGTAGCTCATCGTAATATTGGGCAATAAAGCCAAGTGATTCTAGTGTGGCCCTGTCAACTACGTATTGATCAATGTGTCCTTGAGCATCACGATCAATTAGTGCAAAGTCAACATCAGTAAAGACAATCGGCTTTAAAGTTCCCTGACAAAAAAGTCTATTGATCTCTTCAGATGCATATTCCGGAGGTAAATGTCTCCTCCAGCGTGGATCAACACCACTTAGGCTTTTCCAGCTACGATCGGTTGCAATGCCTCTAGGTATATTTGAATCGGGAAAAAATGATTCACCAATATGCTCAAATCCATTTGGTCGATTTGCTACTTGTTCAAAATGCCCATTTCGAACCATTGCATAGTAAGAACTTAATTGTTGCAACATTGTATTCATGTCTGTCCGTAACTGTGGTTTAACATTTCATTGCGTTAGGCCGAAAAGGGCCGGGAACCAGATAGCACAAAACCAACCGCAGCCCCCAGACATTGGTTGGTTTTGATCAAGGTTAACTTTGACTTGATGAGCCACATACACGTGTGACAGATCTAGCCAAATATTTATATTTCGGTTTCTTCTTCGACTTGAGCTAAGAAATCTTTGATTTCTGAAGCTTTGAAACGACGGTGACCACCGAGTGTTCTAATAGCTGATATCTTGCCTGAGCGTGCCCAACGGGTTACCGTTTTTGGATTTACTCTAAACATTGCAGCAACTTCTGAAGGAGTCAATAACGCTTCTTCGTCATAATTGGTAGCCATGCTTCCCCTTTTCCTTTTGTGTGTCTTGTCCCTGTTGGGTAAGTTCGGAAAAACTTACTTGTTTTTTAGCAACCCGTAAAGTATAGCTCACATGGGCGTTGTGACGCCAATGTGAATATTGTAACGATTAGTCCTAAATATTAACTTATATAAGATGCAAAAATTACAATCTACCAGGGATTATGAAAATGGGTACTAAGAGTGTAATAAGCTGTATAGATAGAAATAGAAAAAAATCATCACTTAAAGTGACAAATCGCCCTTTAGCGCAAGACTACACGACCAGTTCCATTTACTACTTCACCTATACGAAATGCACTTCTACCACTGTTATCACAAAGCGTTTCAATAAGTGCAACATCACTTTGTGGAACAATACAGACATAACCAATTCCCATATTAAAAACCTTTTGCATTTCAGCATCAGAAATATTTCCACTCTTTTGTATTTCAGGAAAAATCCGTGGAACTCTCCAAGAACCGAGATTAATTACAGCATCAAGTTCTTGATTTAAAATCCGCACCACATTGCCAGGCAACCCTCCACCAGTAATATGTGCACAACCATGAACATCAGCATCGGAATTAAATATTGTTTGCATTACTGGCGAATATAGGACACTTGGCAAAAGTAACTCTTCGCCCAACGTTCGGTCGGCACCATTCCATGCAGGTGAGTCGAGATCACGATTCTCTTTTTTCAAAAAAGTATCCCGTACCAACGTGTAACCGTTTGCCCGTATTCCAGGAGAATCGATACCGACGATCACATCACCTTCTTGAATACGTTGAGGCAAAATATTGTTTTTCTCAACAACACCAGTAGCTGTGCCCGACAAATCAAAATGTCCAGGCTCTATTAAATCTGGATGTTCAGACATTTCTCCACCAATTAATGCAACACCAGATTCTCTACAAGCAGATGCTATCCCAGAAACAATTTGTTCCATCATGTCCGGATCGACTTTACCTACAGAAATATAATCTAAAAAGAAAAGAGGTTTTGCTCCTTGGGCTGCAACATCATCTATATTACTTGCGACCAGATCAATACCAATAGTGTCATATTTTTTCATTTTTGACGCGATTTCGCTTTTAGTTCCAACACCATCGGTGCCCGAAACTAAAACTGGATTTACATATTTCGAAGGATCGAATGCATAGCAGCCACCAAAACTAGTTTCTCCAGAGGAAAGGACTTCATCTGTATAGGTGGATTTAACATGATCTTGAATTTTCTTTACAGACAAATCTGCAGCTTCAATATCAACAGCATAAGTTAAAGAACTATCCGAGTTGTTCATAATTATTCTTTCTATAAAAGTTCAATTTTTTCTGACTCAAAATCAGAAATGTTAGGAATAAGTTCTTGTTTAGGGAGATTTAATTCACTTGACAGCTCTTCATCAAGTTTTACTGCATACTGCCCAGTCAAGCAAGCGGTGCAAAATGAATCTGGTGATGAATTTGTTGCACGAATCATGGCATCCGCTTCTAAATAAGCGAGTGAATCAGCACCAATATATTCACATATCTCCCCAACGCTCATATTCGCTGCCAATAATTCTGACCGAGCTCCTGTATCAATACCGAAAAAACATGGCCAACGATATGGTGGTGATGAAACTCTAAAGTGTATTTCTGCAGCCCCAGCTTCTCTTAACATTGCAATCAATGCTTTTGTTGTTGTACCGCGAACTATTGAATCATCAATAACAATAAGCTTTTTGCCTTCTATATTTTCCCTTATCGGATTTAATTTCATGCGCACTGCTTGACCACGTTGCTTTTGTGTAGGGGCAATAAAAGTACGTCCGACATATCGATTCTTTACAACACCATCCCCATAAGGTATCCCTGTCTCGCGAGCAAAACCTTGCGCAGCAGGAACACCAGATTCAGGTACAGGCATAACCATATCTGCATTAGCAGGTGCTTGACGTGCCAACTCTTCGCCCATACGTTGTCTGACAGCATGGACACTTTGGTTATATAAATGGGAATCAGGCCTCGCAAAATAAACAAATTCAAAAACACACATTTTGGGATTTGCTTGGGCATATCGTTTTGAATGAACACCATTGGCATCTATAACTACAATCTCACCGGGCTCAATATCTCTCACAAAGTGTGCACCCATAATATCTAAAGCAGAAGTTTCGCTAGCTAAAGCCCAACCGCTATCGAGTTTTCCTAAAACTAAAGGATGGAAACCCAGAGGATCACGAACACCGATCACGTGTGCTTCGTCCGAAAACACCATCGAAAATGCACCTTCAAGTTGAGGAATAACCTTCATGATAGCTGCTTCCAAGTGACGTTCATCACTTTGAATATTTTCTACATCTGAAGGTAAATAATGTGCAATTAATTCAGCAACTAAATCAGAGTCAGAAGTGGAATCAATACCTGGACTTTCTCTTAGTTCTAATCCTGGAAGTTTACCTAAATGTTCTTGTAGCGCATCAACGTTTGTTAAGTTCCCATTATGTGCAATTGCGAAACCGGTATCGCCAACACTCCTATATAATGGTTGCGCGTTTTGCCAGTGAGACGTACCTGTTGTTGAATAACGAACATGTCCTATAGCGACATGGCCATCGAGAGGAGCCAGGTTCCTTTCATCAAAAACCGTTGCTACTAAACCCATATCTTTTACAACTGTTATATATTCGCCATCAGAAACTGCGATTCCTGCTGATTCTTGGCCTCGATGTTGCAAAGCAAATAATCCTAGATACGCAAGATTAGAAGTCTTTTCACCTGGAGCGTAGAGTCCAACAATTCCGCACATCGCCATCCATTCTAGCTGAATTTAAAATTTTTCGCATTGTCGAAGAACACAAACGCTATTACAACTTCGGGTTTAGAGTGACAAATCCCTTATCAAGCACTAATCTATACACAATGCAATTACCTAGCGATACACCAATAATCAACGTTGAACGGGGATATTGTATCTGGCTTTCCGGACGAAGAGGGTCAGGTAAACATACACTTGCTCGGCTTGTAACTGCCGAACTCTTAAGACGCAAAATCGAATGTGAACTGCTAGAAAGAGAATCAATTGCACGATCTTTAGACTTAGGGCCACGTGCGATGGGGGATGGTTCAACCGATACTCGTCGCCTAGGTTGGGTTAGCGCTCTTCTAGCGAGACATGGGATCACATCAATTGTTGTAGCAGACACTAATTGGACTGAAGCGGCTGAAGAAACTCGTGGAACCATCCAAAACTTTATTGAAGTTTTTGTCGATACCCCACTCGATATTTGTATCGAAAGGGTTGGATCTGATGCTGCTGTTGATTTCGTTGAACCTATAGCTCCAGAACTTAGAGTCCTAACACACGATCGCGAACCGATGAGTTCAGCTGCACAAATCATCTCTTTTCTAGAGACAACTGGGATGTTCACAGCTAGAGCACCCCAGTACATATAGCATTCTTCATCTATTTTTAGGCCAAATTACCTATAACCTTTTGTATAAAACGGTCGACAATCTATAGGTATGGATTTGGCTGTAAATAAACGTGACACAAACACGCCTATTAAAAACTATTTGATTCAATTATTTGTCATATTAGCTTGCATATCATTTTTTACGGTTTTCTTACCGAATACAGCATTAGCAACGGGCCTTCCAATAACTGGAAATGTCTGGTTAGATTTAAATGCTGACGGTAAAAAAGTTGCACCTGGATTTACTGATGATGTTGGTTTTGCAAACGTCCAAGTTTTAGCGTTTGATTCGAGTGGAAACTCATCAAGTGCAACATCTCAGATTAATGGAGACTATTCGATCGATGTTAGTTCATTGGATTCAGGGCCATTTCGAATCGAATTAGTTGTACCTTTTGGATATACTTCCGCCCCAATAGGAACTGCGACTGATACTACAGTTCATCAAAGTGTTAGCTCTGGAAGTACCAATATTGACTTTGCGATCCATGATCCAAGTTCGTATTGTTCATCTAACCCCAGACTTTTTGTTAGCTGTTTTTCTTCTGGAGATGGCCAGTTAGTAGGAGCTAATCCTTCGAGTGCAACCTCAACGAAAGCATCAAGCAAGTCGTTCCGGTTCAACGACTCAAAATATCCTGGACATGCTAACTATGTTGCTCCTATTAATAAAACCACTCAGGCTCAAACTGGTTCTATTTATGGTCTCGGCTATTCAAAACGTACTGGATACATCTATCAAGGTGCATTCCTAAGACGCCATTCCGGCCTTGGGCCAGGTGGAACGGGCGCTATTTATGAGGTAGATCCGTCAAGTGGTTCTATAATTAGAACACTAAATGTCCCTTCGGCTGGGGCTGCACCGACAGGTAGAGACCTGGATGGAAACATAACGTCGACTTCAAGAGACATAAACGCATATTCAGCTGTAGGTAAAGTTTCTCTTGGAGATATCGATGTTGTCGGTGACGGTAAGGCGTTATTTGCAACAAATTTAAATACTCGCGAAATTGTAAAAGTAGATAATCTCGATACGCCTAGTCCAACTTTTAGTTCATATGCTTTACCCCCCTCAATAACTTGTCCAGGAGGTATGGATGATCGAAGGTTGTTTGGTTTAGGTTCAAAAGTTGTAAATGGTTTTTCGAAACTATACGTTGGTGTTACTTGTACCGGTCAAACAAATAATTTAGCGAGCCAACTACAAGGTCACGTTGTTGAATTTGATGTAGCAACTAGTACTTGGGGAAATACGTTGCTCACTCTTCCTTTAAACTATCCAAAAGGGTGTGCGCTAAAAAATACTATTAATGGAGACTTAGGTTGTGCTTGGAAACCTTGGAACGATAATTTCGCAACCGTTCAAAACTTTAACGTGTTGGCTGAATGGTTTATTGCTGACCCACAGCCTGTGATTTCAGATATTCAGTTTGATCAAACTGGAGCTATGGTCCTAGGGATTGCAGATAGAAGTGGTTTCCAACTTGGACATAGAAATTTACCACCACAAGATCCTGTAATGACTTGGTTTTTCGGTTGGCAATATGACGTCTATGCTAAAGGCAACCAGCTCCACACTGCCTTCGCTGCAGGGGATCAAATCCGGGCATGCCTAGTTTCAGGAAACTATG
>CAUJDU010000075.1 GCA_963169585.1 Actinomycetota bacterium
TCTTTTGCTGCGTACATTGCTGCATCCGCGAACCTTATAATCGAAGCGGAATCACTATTCGCATCTAATTGAGAAATCGCTATACCGATACTTGCCCCTACACAAACTGGACCAGATTCAAGCATTACTGGAAATCTAATAACTTCTATCAAACGCTGCGCTATTCGCATTGCTTGCGTTTCATCTCCAACTTCATCTAAAACAACAATAAACTCATCTCCACCAAGGCGTGCTAATACATCTTTCTCTCTCACCTCTTTTTGAAGGCGTTGTGCAATTGCGACTAGAAACTCATCCCCAAGTTGATGACCTAATGTGTCATTGATTGCTTTAAACCCATCTAAGTCAATAAAGAGTACTGTTACCTTTTGAGTTTTCTTAAGAGCAGATTTGACTCTCTGTTCAAACCATTTTTCAAGATAAAACCTATTAGGTAACCCAGTTAGAATGTCATGGCCTGCTTGGAATGTTAAATTGACTTCTCGTTTTCGCCTAGTTCTATGCATGAAGATCAGCACAAAAACTAATACCGCAACAAACTGTATATTGGCTGTAAGAAATGCGTACCTTAGAGCTTTTCCATTGTCAAATGATTGAGTAATAAACTCTTGTGTAGGTGTCACAACAGCCTTAAAGTCTCTAGTTCCTATAGTAAATTCAAAACTCGATTTAATACCTTGTGCTCCTGGAGACTTCGGCTTAATAACTGAATCACCACTTAACGAATCAGTAATAGTTATATTTAAATCCCTTAATGCATTTATCCCAGGAAGAATCGTAGAAAAATCTACAAAAGCAAAAACCCATCCTGAATATTGTTGCATTTGATTTGATTTCAAAGTAATTGGTGCTCCCCCACTTACTGGATAAGCTAATACGAAGCCTACAATTTTCTTTCCGCCAATTTCGTAGGTCAAAGGTCTAGAAGCAACAGCTACACCTGTCTCACTAGAATGCATAAGCGCTTCTTTACCTCCCGGAAAAAGAAAGATATCCATTCCTACAGGGGCTTGATCAGTGTTCGGTGCAGCATAAATTAGTGCAGCATGTTCACCAGGTATAGTTGATATTTTTTTGCTAAATTGCACACCAAGTTCTCGAGCTCTTGTTTGAACTTCTAATGATTCGTTTCCGTCCATCCTCTGCGCATAAGCAAGCCCTTTTACTCCAGGAAAAGAAGTTTCAATACCCATGCCTTCAACAAATTGATCGAAACTAGCTAACTCAACTTGACCTGAAGCATTAAAAAATGCTCCAACAGTTGCGATTAAGTTTTGGTAGCGGATAGTTTCTCTATCAACTTCATCTTTTACTTTTGCAATTCGTGCGGCAAAAGCTGCTTCTATTTCATTTTGGTTACTAGTCTCAATCGAGGAGTAAACAAACAAGCTTGATGATGAAATAACAGCTAGGACTACTAAAAGGGTAGCTAAGCGCCGAAATATTATGTTATTCACCAAGTCTTTAATAATCACTAAGTAGTTATCGGCTCTATTAATACCTCAGATTAGAGTTAATTAACCAAAATTAGATAGACTTATGTCCTAATTGCGCCTCTTTAGAGGCCCTTTTGGCGTGATATGAGCTGCGTACAAGCGGTCCAGCCTCTACATGGGAGATTCCAACACTCTCTCCATATTCCTTAAACATTTTAAATTCGTCCGGTTTTACAAATCGGTGAACCGGCAAATGTTGGCTTGTTGGCTGAAGATACTGGCCAATAGTAACAATGTCTACACCCACATTTTTTAAGTCCCGAAGTGTTTGTAAAATCTCTACGTTGGCCTCACCCATTCCAACGATAATTCCAGATTTAGTGACGAGGTTTGCAGCTTTAGCCCGTGCCAAAACTGAAAGGGAACGAGCATAGCTAGCACTTGGTCGTACAGCTTTTTGTAGTCGAGCCACTGTCTCAATATTATGATTTAAGACATCCGGTCGTTCATCAAAAATTGTATTTAAAGATATATCTTTTCCTCGACAATCTGAGATTAATAATTCTATCTGTGTATTTGGAGATAATGATCTAATCTCCTTTACAGTTTTTGCGAAGTGACCAGAACCATCATCATCTAAGTCGTCTCTGGCCACACAAGTTATTACAGCAAAATCTAAACCTAGCTTCGAAACTGCCAGCGCAACGTTCTTTGGCTCATTTTCGTCAACAGATCCTGGTTTTCGTGTATCAACTAAACAAAAACTACAGGCACGAGTGCAACGCTCGCCCAAAATCATAAATGTTGCAGTTTTTTCTCCCCAACATTCATAAATATTTGGGCAACCCGCTTCTTCGCAAACGGTATTCAAACCTAATTCACTCGAAAGCTGCTTTAACTTTGTAAATCCTTGTGTAGCTCGGAACTTGTTCTTCATCCAATCTGGACGATCAGTCCTGTCTTTCGTTGCATCTACCACAACTCCGGCTTTACTTAACCTACCCAACAATCTCAAACTCGGTTGAGCAACTGAAACAGCTTCGCCAGAGAACCGACTGATATCTAAATTATTTGATGAAGATATAGAAGAAGATGGAGGTGGACTTTCGAGCGATATAGCGAAGCTCTCGGAGCGAGAGGGTTCGTCTCCATCTTCTTTATTACTCGTTAACTCTTTTTTATTAACGTTTGAAGTACTTGCGATGTCAATGGATTCATAATTGAATCGTTCTACAAAAGTTTTTGTGATTGTTTCTGAGATCTCTTCAATGGAGAT
>CAUJDU010000076.1 GCA_963169585.1 Actinomycetota bacterium
TCGTTCGTTAAAATCTATCCAAGAGCTATCTCTATCCAAAAATTCATTTTCCATCATGAATGCATCGGCACATGGGGCATTGTTCGTTACCATTAGTTTGATGAATTCTTCTAAATCAATTCCCGGAGTTCGCCCTAAATATCGATATTTCCCATTGATGGTTCATATACATGCCACTTCTGGGCTTGTGGATACCTGTGTGGTAGTAATTTTGGCGACAAGTACTCTATTTGCTTTAGACGTAGGTGATGTAAGAATCCCAATACTAGTATCGCTGTTTGTCAGCATGATTCCATTTATTGCGCTTGTTCCTACCGTAGGTTTATTAGTGCAAAAAATTCATGTACCAAGAATAGTGTTGTCAATATATATCAACTGTTTTCGATTAATTGGATTGATACTAATGGCAATGGCAGCTTCTAATGAATCAAATATGCGTATAGTAATTTTTCCTCTGTCATTTTTAATGCTGACCCTATCGAAAAGTTATTGTGTCGTTAGGACTTCTGCGTTACCTCAAGTTACAACTGTGGAAAGTTTTCCATTTTTTTCTTCCAGGTTGGCAATGACTACTGGAATAGTTTCAATCGTTTCTGGCGGTATTCTTTATGCGATCAGCTCAGTTTTTTCTGAGCCTGTAACACTTTATTTCTCAAGCGTAATTGTATTCATATTAATTGTTTTAAGTTTTGTTTCTTACACGCGCCTTACTCGTAAAGCTATGGTTAGTGCTACCAAAGAGATGGATTCAGCTGAAGGGCTAAATGGCATAGAACAAGAACCACAACAGCTCTCTAATAGGAATTTAATCTCGTTAATAAAATCACTTTTTACATTTATGGCCTCGACTCGTTTAGTAGTTGGGATAATTGCAATAGGTGTAGCTTTGGAATATAGATCGTCGATGTTTATGATTGCCTTGTGTTTATCTGTTGCCTCTCTGTCTGCATTTATTATGAATGCTTCGGCTGTGATAGCGACTAAAACTCGTTATGCATCACTTATCGTTTATATTGGCGGAATAGTTTTGGTTATTTGCGCTTTAGTGTTAATTGGATCAGGTTCTAGCTGGAAATATTTACTTTTTTGTTCAGTGCTGGGCGCCTTTGGTGCCTATTCGAGAGTAATTTATGAATCGAGAATTGCATCTGTGTTGCCTGACGATATAAATACTGTCATAATTTCAAGAGGTGAAGTGATAATGCAACTTGCCTGGATTATTGGTGTTGGTCTGGCTGTTGTTTCGTTCAACAGAATTTTTCTCGGAATTGTAACTCTGTTGGCTATTAGTTTGGGCACATTTGCATATAGATCGAGTGTACAGCTCGAAAATAAAACGCATGAGAGATTTTAACAAGATCAACTGCGTTTAGGAATGCTACATAACATCGAGCCTTGCAAGCCACAAACCAGGTGCACCAAATTCTGCTTGAGTTGGAATTAATTCTTCATTCTTCCATATTTGATGAAGTTTGGATTCACCTTCACGTTGGAGAACCCCATCTATGAAAATAGCAGCCTCTTCTTGAGTATTTCTCGACGTTGCTACCCCAAAAAGCTGTTCAACAAACTTATCTGCATCTGAAGTAGTAACTGTAATTCGTTTCCTGGCCTCTTGTATGATCCTGTAATTTGGTAGAAGTTTTTCGATATCTTTATGCATAACCCATTCAACATAGGCATCATGGAGAGAAGAAATTCTTCCTATTTCTTCATCCAAAATATCATGCTTAGGTGTTCGCAAGGTCTCAAACATTTGTTCAGGAGAAACGTTTATTGCTGTGATCGATTCAGGATTTTCTATATCCATTTCACCCATTAACTCTTCGAGTTTGTAAGGATTTAATTCATATGCTGCTACATATTGAGTGCAAAGATTATCAAGCTTTTCAGTCAACCAACTCCCAGAACGAATATGAGCACGTAAAGTTTGAAGTATTAAAAAATAAAGGATACCTTCATCAGTTGGGACACTCCAGTCGTCACAAAACTTTTGAACACCAGACGCAATTAAGCCAACTCTAAATGGAAGTTTTGCAGGTAGTAACACATCATCATCACCATATGCTCTATGACTTAGATAACCAAGCATTGTTCCAGCTTGAACGCCGAACATCATCGGCGCAATAGTTTTTGAAATCATTGATTGGATGTCTAAACCAGTTGGTTGATTTGGATCTTGGGTTTCTGGCGCTTCTCCAAAGGTGGGGCTTAGCGATTTTGAGGCCACTTCAAGTGGGCCTTGCATAGAAGCTATGTAATCTTTTGTCCAAGAAACTCGATCCGTAACCACTAGAGGAATAACTGAAATAGAATCTGCGTTAGCTTGGCTGGCAACATAATTTTGGGCAGCAGGATAGATTTGTTCACATCTATCTTGAAATACTTTATCTACAGATAGGGCTAGCGTATTTTGTGGAGGTGACGAAAGCATCGAAATGATACCCATTATTTCTGCCATAGGGTCTTGGCTGTTGGAAGGATGGATTTCTTCCGAGTCGGAAATTTGATTTTCGTCAATATCCCTGGAAGCGATATCGGCGGCAACTCTTTTCGCAATTCCCATTGGCCCATCACTTAAAGGATTAAACATGCCTCCTAATCCAGAGGCAAAATTCAAAGTCCCAGAAGACATTATCTCGTTTAACATACCTGAAATTGCTTCTGGGTCCAACCCGAATGGATTTGATCCAAACTCATCGTCTTCGTTGTTAAAGTTATCGTTGTTGTCGTTATTTGACACAGTCACATTCTACGCTTTCTAATGGTAAATCTCCATTGTAAAGAAGCACCCACTTGTCTCTTAAACGCGAATCTATAGTTGTTATTCCAATAGGTGCATCAAGATTTATATGAATGAAGCTAGTTTTTCCATATTTGTAGCGATATAAGCATCCCATTCTGGCGTGAAATATCGAACACGTACTTTTTTGTATTCTTTTATTGACCAAAGCAATGTATAGTCGCTAATTCCAGTTTCAGCTGCAATTGCTGAAATTGTTTCTTCGCAATCGCTTGCTTTGTGGCCGTGTACCATTGTAAAAATTGAATAAGGCCAATCATCGTAGGTTGGTCTTTTATAACAGTGGCTCACTGAGGCGAATCCAGCCATTTTTGGACCAATTTCCTCACAATCCTCTTCCTTCACGGCCCACACACCCATGGCATTAGCTTTGTAGCCTGCATGACGGTGATTCATAACAGCTGCAAACCTACGCATATATTTTTTTTCTTTGAACTCATTTAATGCATTCATTACATCATCTTCGCTGCACTGGGCCTCAACTGCTATTGCCCCAAATGGCCTAGAAACAAGTGGCAAATCTTCTTGCACTTCACGAATGATTGCTAATTCTTTTTCGCTGAATACGGGAACATCCATTACAGCTTCTCGTTTCGGTTTTTCGTGAGCTAGAACTTCTGCTTTGTCTGAAGGTTTTGCTTTACCAGTCATATCTAGCTTCACACCGATTTTATAAAGTTTTAATGTAGGAAGTTTTCTAGTTACAAGTGATCCGCTCATATCATGCAACATATTTACATGTGCATCAAGAGATTCACCCGGAGGGACAGCAACGGTATACCAAAGGTTGTAGTCGTTGTTTCTTTTATAATTGTGAGATACACCTGGATGAGCGTTAATTATTTTTGCTGCTTGGTCAATTTGGTCGTCGGGAACTTTTGCTGCAACTAAAGCAGAAAGATAACCCAATGCTCGAGTATCAAAGATTGCACTAAGTTGACGTAGTATTCCAAGTTCTTTGACACTTCTCAATTCATCTATCACTGTTTCTTCAGAAACATCGAATTTCTCTGCTAGAGCAAGATATGGCTGTTTAACCAATGGAAATGACCATTGCACAGCATTTAATAGTTCTTTTTGGCGATCTGTAATATCCATACTTATATTCTCGCTTA
Source organism: Actinomycetota bacterium (assembly GCA_963169585.1). Lineage (GTDB taxonomy): Bacteria > Actinomycetota > Acidimicrobiia > IMCC26256 > JAGPDB01 > JAGPDB01. The sequence continues at coordinate 3,919 of CAUJDU010000076.1, forward strand.
TAGCCCCATCAAAGGCCCAATTGTTAAAAATCCTGGTGAGGTGGAAGAATATATCTCCGTGCTAGTAAAATAGACGACAACTATTATGTGGTTTTTACTTTTTGCTCTAGCTCTATGTCTTATCGGTTATGGAATTGTACATTTACGCCACCGTACACCTTCTTCCATGGATTCGAGTATCGATACTTTTTCACAAGCTCGCCAGGCGCTTGCGCCCACTAAACCTCGACGTCGTTAACGGTGGTTTCAAGGATGAGATATATGTCGCGAGATTTAGCAATTGACCTAGGGACTGCAAATACTCTTGTGTATGCGAGAGGTAAAGGCATAGTTCTTAACGAACCAACAGTTATAGCTTTGAACCAGCAAAACAAAGAAGTATTGGCAATGGGTCATGAAGCATGGCAAATGATAGGGAGAACTCCAAGCTATATTGTGGCTGCCCGTCCTTTACGTGGTGGTGCTATAACTGACTTTGAAGTTACTCAACGTATGATTCGTTTATTATTTCAGCGCGTTGGTGTATCTCGAATGAACAGAAGTCGTGTATTAATTTGTGTACCCTCTGCTATTACTCATGTTGAACAACGTGCTGTGTTAGAAGCAGCTAGAAGAGCGGGAGCTGCAGCAACATATTTGATTGAACAACCAATGGCTGCCGCGATCGGTGGTGGACTAGAAATTCATGAACCTGTAGGCAACATGGTTATCGATGTTGGTGGAGGAACTAGCGAAGTTGCTGTCATCTCATTGGGTGGAATAGTTGCTTTGGAAGCAAGGCGGGTTGGTTCGTTCGACATCGATACGGCTATTCAAAATCATGTTCGCAAAGTTCATGGTGTAGCAATTGGTGAGCGTACTGCTGAAGAGATCAAACTCGCTATCGGGTCAGCTTTTAAGACCCCAGATGAATGTAATGCTGAAGTTAGAGGTCGAGACTTGATGACTGGCTTACCCAGAACTGTTATTTTGACACCTGATGAGGTTAGAGATGCAATAGAAGAACAAGTAAAAGAAATTTGTGATGCTGTCGTCTCTGCGCTTTCAAGGACTCCACCAGAATTGGCGCAAGATTTAATTATTAGAGGTATTCACCTTGTTGGGGGTGGAGGTCTGTTACGTGGGCTAGATCAAAGAATCTCAAATGAGACTCAACTTCCCGTGCATATTGTAAACCAGCCTTTAGAGTCAGTTGTGCTGGGTGCAGGAAGATGCCTAGAAGCTTTTGATTCGTTGAAAGATATGTTTATGGGTAAACCCTCTGTCTACACATAATCTTCTCTCGTGTTGGCAGGAAAACTGTAACGATATGATGCAGTTTTCCTGCCAACACGTAAAGAAAATGGGGAAAATAGCCGAAAATGGTAGTGGATGATGAATATAGCTTCAACAACTCGTAAACGAACCATATATGTTGGTGTTGCACTAGCTGTCATTATAATTTTTTCTACTACATATTTTGTTGGATTTAATAATGCGCAAGCCGCAAAACTAAATCCCGTTGCAGGTATAACGCTACCAACTACAACTTCCACGTTACCTGTACCAAATCTTCCCCAACCACAAGATTCTCCGGCAGATCCATATGAAAAAGTTCCTGTGGTTTCTATAGGCTCGATTGAGATCCCAAAAATAGGACTCAACACAACTTTATATGAAGGTGTTTGGCTTACAGTATTAAACGTAGGTCCCGGTCATTGGCCAGGTACAGCAATGCCAGGTGAATACGGGAATAGTGTTATTGCAGGGCATAGAGTCACCCATTCGAAACCATTCCGGAATCTCCAAGATCTAGAACAAGGTGATGAAATTATTGTTAATACTTCTACTGGACGTCATGTATATAGAGTTACTGGACATGAAATCGTATTTCCTGAAGATATATGGATAGTAGACCAAACCCCAGGGTATAGGATTACGCTTTTTGCGTGTCATCCTCCGGGGTCTGCAAAGCAAAGATATGTAATTTATGGTGATTTAGTCAACCCGCCAACAAAAGTACCAACTAATGTATAGATTTCATGATTGAAAAGACCAAAGGGGACAAACCCAAGTCCCGTCGTAATACTTTTAAGTTCATTGTAGCTGGAGCAGCTTTGCTTGTTTTAGTTGCTATTGTTTCTTCGAACATGATTCGGGTAGATAAAGTGATAATCGAACCCGGAAGTGCAGAAGCTGTTCAGGATAAAATTAATTTTGGTGGGGTACAAACTTTTTCTAGTGATGGTGAAATAAAGTTTTTGACCGTCCTCGTTAGCTCTGGCAGGCCTACATATTCTGAATATTTAATCGCAAAATATTTGAGCGATGATGCTCAGATTTTACCGTGGCAACAGGTAAACGGAGATCTAACGGATAAAGAGAGCGAAGAAATTAATAGAGCGTTAATGAAACAGTCTCAAAATACTGCAGCTTTTGTTGCACTAAATACAATTGGCTGTAAAGTCGAACAAAAAGGAACAGGTGCGATTATCTCTGAGATCCAAGAAGAATCACCAGCGGTTGGTTCATTCAAAGTAGGTGATGTAATCGTCTCAATTAATTCGGTACCAATAAGTTTAGGATCTCAAGCCGGTACAGAAATAAGAAAAAATAGTCCTGGAGATAAGGTAGATATAATTATCGAGCGAGGCAAGAAAAAAAAGATACTAACTAAAACGGTTACTTTGGCTGAAAGTCCATTTGAAAAAGATAGCGCTTTTTTAGGTGTTGGTTTGTTGACCAGAGATCTAGAAATAGACTTACCCGTAGATATTTCGATTGACCCAGGAGATGTTAGTGGGCCTTCAGCTGGTCTAGCTTTTACGCTTTCTATAATTGATCAGCTAACACAAGGAGATCTAACTGGTGGAAAAGTTGTTTCAGCGACTGGTGAGATGGGATTAGATGGAAGCGTCGGTCCAGTAGGTGGAGTCCCTCAAAAAGTAGTTGCAGCAAAAAGAGCAGGGACCCAAGTCTTACTCGTTCCTAAAGGTGAAGGTGCTCAAGCTAAAAAACGATCTGGGAATATGAAAGTGTTCGAGGTGGAAAATATTTCTCAGGCAATTGATGCACTTGAAAATTCTGGTGGTGAAAAAATGCGACAGGTGCAGACATGCCCTTCCACCTAGTACAATAGAATAATCATAATTTCTATTTCAAGGAGGCACAAAGTGGCTGATACCGATCGAATTGGATCACGTTCTGTGCGAATGACAAGTGAAGAAATCGTACAGAGAGGATTTGCCTCAAAGGTGCGTGGAATTTCTGAAACAGATGTACGAAGTTTTTTAAAACGAGTAGCTGAAGAAGTTGAACGCTTAGCTAAACGAGAAGACGAGTTAATGGAGAAAGTCTCTAATCTTCAAGAGTCGTTGAAAGCAAAACCTAAGGCCACAAAAGCAGAATTGTTAGAGAGTTTAGGTGAGCAAACAACTTTGGTTCTTTCTAGTGCCCAAGAAGCTGCTGAACAGATGATTGCCGAAGCTAAGGAACAGTCTCAAAAGGCAATAGCGAGCGCTAAAGAAAAGTCAGAACAAGTCGCTAACGAAGCGAGAAAAAAAGCTGACGAATTAGTTCTTAATGCAGAGAGTCGTGCAAAATCATTGGAAGAACGTACTAAGCGTGATTCTGAAATGGTCATATCACAGGCTCGCACCAAAGGGCGGGAACTGTTTCAAGAATCAGTTGTTGTTCGCGAGCGAATTTTGAAAGATCTACTACGTAGGAGAGATTTACTGATAGAACAAATCGATGAACTTCGAACTGGTAGAGAAGAGCTTCTTGAAAGTTATAAAGTTGTCAAGGGCTCATTCCAAAAGGCTACAGATGCACTACAAAGTGTTGAACATCGTGCTACTAGTGAACTAGAGGAGAATCCTATTGATGTTGACGAGTTGCTTAAAGCGCCAGTAGAGCTTCCAAGTTCCCTAGATTCCTCAAAGCCATTAATGCTTGATAATGCTCAAGAGTCCGATCAGTTAACAACAAATAGCGAAACACTTCAAGCCAATGAGAGAAACTCCCAGGGAAGCGCTCCTTTAATCTACGACCAATCAAAGGAAGATAAAAGTAGCTCGTCTTCTGAGAAGAAGAACGAGGAAGTTTCCCAGTCTGGTAAACGCAAGACTTTAAAAAAATACGTAAAAGAAGCTCTAGGTGCAGATGGGGAAATTGAAGATACAGAAATTAAAGCCGTGACTTCCCAAGCTGATTCTAACGAAGCTCTTTCTGTATCGCCAACAGGAGTTGGTGAAGTTAAAACTATACCTGCAAAAAGAGATGTAGGTGCTTTGTTTGAAAGTTTAAAGAGTCAAAATGAGAAAAATGAAGAATCTAATGAAATAGATCTAGCTAAAGAAGAAGCTATCGTTAAATCAGATTCGTCAAAGGATGCTCAAAACGTAAACAAAGATTCTAAGAAATCTTCAAATGACAAGAAGAAGATATCGGTAAAAAAAGATCCAGTCGCATTTCGCAATGACACATTAAACTCTGTAGCAACAACAATATTGCGAAAAGCAAAGCGACAATTACAAGATGAACAAAATGAATTGTTGGAATCTTTACGAACAGTTAAGTCGAAAAAACGAGTTTCCTCTGAGAGTGTACTTCCAGAGGAGCAATCTCAAATCAAGAATTGGACAGAATCTCTTCGTAGCGAGTTGGAAAATGTTTTTTCAGCAGGTGCGATGACTGTTGGATCTAAAAAAGAGCAAGTCAGCGAAGAAGTACTAAAGAGCTCGGTCCAGTGGATAATTTCTCCATTACGTGAAACCCTTATCGTTGCTATAGACGAAGGTGAAGTATCAGAAAGTGCGTCGCGCGTTGGTGCTAAGTATAGAGAATGGCGGAATTCGGATTTGAAGAACGCATTGTATGATGCACTTTCTTGTGCGTATAACAATGGTGTACTTAGTGCGGTTAAAGGTGATACAACTTTACAATGGCGGGTAGAAAAATCTGGGCAATGCCCAGATTGTGACGATAATGCATTAGAACCAACACCGGCAGGTGAGACTTTTCCTACAGGACAAATCGCACCGCCAGCACATTCCGGTTGTCGATGCGTGATCTCTATCGCCTAATCTCGATGTATGCCAGTGACGAGTGTTCCAAACCAAGTTGAATTTAAGCCACCTTCGAAAAAAACAATCGGAATATTAATTGCCATTATCGTAATATTTTTCTTGGGTTCATCGTTAAGGTCGCTTTCAACATTTTATACAGATTTACTTTTGTTTAAATCTCTTGATCAAGGGGATACGTTCAATACTCTATTGAATGCACGATTTTTCTTACCCGTCGTTACGTTTGTATCGATGGCGATTTTAGTTGCACTCACAATCTTTATTGCTACACGTTTTGGGAAGAAAAATTCGATACCTGCAAGTGTTGATGAATGGATTATTCCATTTGCGAAAGTGACGCGTAGGAAATCAAATCTGGTTAGGAATGTATTCGCGATAACTATTGGGTTTTTATTTGCTGGTTCTACTATTGGGTATGAAAAAGAATGGATTCTCTTTAGAAATTCACAGATTGTAGGCGTAAAAGACCCTCTATTTAAAAGAGATATCGGTTTTTATCTATTTGAGCTACCATTTATTAGGCTTATTCTTTCCTGGGCTTTTGCAGCAGTAGTGATACTGGTTATAGTTACTTTTCTATTCCACTATCTAAGCGGTTCTATACGATTTGAGCGTATTAAAAGGCATGTCTCTGTTGCAGCAAAAATACATTTATCAATTTTGTGTGCCATAGCAGGTCTAATAAAAGCTACACAGTACTATTTTGATCGTTTTGCTCTCGTTACCTCAACAAGAGGGGCAGTGGATGGAGCTACCTATACGGATGTAAATGCTGTTTTGCCTGCAACTAGATTTCTAGTTTTTGTTGCAATAATTGCATCGATACTTTTACTAGTCAACGTTTACCGTCGTGGAGTTGTCCTACCATTAGTGGCAATCTCTTTATGGTTAATCGTTTCAATTGTTATCGGTAGTATTTACCCTCTTGCAATACAAAATTTTGTTGTAAAGCCATCTAGAAACACTAAGGAAACCCCTTTTACTAAACGAAATATAACCGCAACACGTGCAGCTTTTGGGTTGAATGATGTTGATGAAACACCTATAAGTTTTGAGCAAGGCTTAAGTGAACAAACAGCGATAAAGGCTAAAGAAGTTTTAAATAATGCTCTTTTGTGGGATGATGTTGCGCTTGAGCCCTGGTTTCAACAACAACGTGGTGAACAAATATACGAATTTCGAAATGCTGACCGAGATAGGTATAAGTTTAATGATGAAATTGTTCCTGCTTTTATTGCAGTCCGAGAACTGATTGCTCCAGATCAGCTACCTGATAAATCATGGCAGTCTTTACATGCAACGTACACTCATGGCTTTGGTGCTGCAATTGCGCATGGTTCCAGAGTGGCAGAAAGTGAAGAACCAAAATATCTGGTTTCGGCGTTGCCAGGAGATGAAAAAGCTCAAGACGAAAAAGCGTTTGATTTACAAACAGCTAGAGCACGCCTGTATTTTGGCGAAGGTTTGGTTGATTTTGTTTTCATAGGTTCTAATAGGGCAGAACAAACTCCGACTAAAGATGAGATTAGTGTTGATGAACTCGGAGGAGTGAAAGTTGATAACACGTTTAAGAAAGCAGCTTTCGCCCTTAGGTTTTCTGACTACAACATTTTAATTGCAGATACTGTGACTTCAAAGTCAAAAATTGTTTTTGAAAGAAATCCTGCCCAAAGGGTAAAGAAGATTGCTCCATTCTTAGATATTGATTCTAATCCTTATCCTGTTGTTAGCAACGGAGAAGTTTTTTGGATAGTTGATGCTTATACGTCATCAAATCAATATCCCTACTCTCAATATGCAGAAACGAATGACCTTCAAGGAAGTGTATTTTCAAATAAACAAGTGAACTATGCTCGCAACAGCGTTAAAGCAGTTGTTAGCGGCCTTACTGGTGAAGTAACACTCTATGTTATTGATAATACTGATCCGATAATAAAAGCATACAGACAAGCATTTCCAAAGTTGTTTACAGATGGATCTAAAGCTCCAGATGAATTAGTTGACCATTATCGGTATCCTGAAGATCTTTTTAACCTGCAATCTGAAGTATTTTCTGACTATCATGTGACAGATCCAACCGAATTGTTGAAAGGCTCACAAAGATGGCAGGTTGCCCCTTCAAATTTGGTTGATGCTCGTGAGATAACGGAAATATCTGCTATTACTACAGCACCTAGCGGGGGTCGCGCAGACAAAACAAAATCAACAGGCGTTCCTTTGGCTCCTTTATATCAATATATCTCACATGCGGGCATGGAAAAACCAGAATTTATATTAACCCGCTCGTATGTTCCGATCAGAAGTTCATTTCAAATGGATTCCTTTTTAAGTGCAAGTTCTGACGGCGATAACTATGGAAAAATGAGATTGGTCTCTTTTGATGCGGATGCTGAGGGCTCAGTGCTTTCGCCAACACAAGCGATAGGACAAATCAATACTGATAAAAGTTTTTCGCAAGAAATAACTTTGCTTGATCAAAGGGGATCTCAAGTTCTGAGTGGTCCTTTGCAGATTATTCCTGTCGAAAATACGGTTGTCTATGTGCAGCCAATTTATGTTAAAGGCCAATCTAAAGATTCATTACCCGTATTGACCTATGTGACTGTCTCTGTTAGTGGACGAACCGTATGTGCTCCTACAATAGACCTAGCAATTGATGCGCTAGTAAGCAATACTTCACTTTGTGTTCCATTCACACAAAACCTAGTTGATACAACACAAGGGCAAGCCAATAAGGATGAGGCTCTTAAAGATAGCTCTAATTCTACCAATGAAGCAGTTCCTGAAAGTAGTTCCGATTTAAGAAAACTAACCAATGAGCAATTGTTGTCAAGGTTATCTAAAGCTAGCGCAGGTTTCCAAAAATCTAAAGATCCACTAGATCTTGGTGCTTTACAAAAATATGCAGATGAAATGGCGGCATTAGTCAACGAAATGGTGCGTAGAAACTGAAGTGGAAAATACATGATAGATGTTGCGAGTATAGATGATCTTGGATTAGGACAAATGTTAAAGGTCAATGTGGGTGAGAGTATTTTGTGCTTGATTAACATTGACAATAAAATTTATGTTTTAGACGATAGATGTTCACATGCAGATTTTTCTCTATCTGAAGGAACTCTCGATATTGCGGCAAAAGAAGTTGAGTGTCCAAAACACGGTGCACTATTTGATATTGAAACAGGAAATGCTTTGTGTCTACCTGCAACTAGGCCTGTAGAAACATATAACGCCCATATTGTAGGGGACAGAATAATGGTTGAAATTGAGCAAAGGGATACTTAAATTAATAGTCTAACTATTAGATTTTTCCAATTATAAAAGAATATAGATTTAAGGCGTCGTAGTTGTAGTAGTTGGTGTTGTTGTAGTAGTCGTTGTAGTCGTAGTAGAAGATGATATTGTAGTCGCGAGTGGAGCAACTGTTGATGTTGTGGGCGGTTTTGTAGTCGCTATTGCCCCAACTCTATCTGCATAGTAAGAGACTGATTGGCTGCCAAAGACATGTACTGTATCTCCATTTGCAACCAAACTTGGGAAGTATTCGGCTATATACATTGGAATCCGTACACAACCGTGGCTTGCTGGTTTTGCCGGTACGCTTGGGTATCCATGGACAGCGATTCCGCCTTTGAAATATACAGGATTATATAAACGTCCTAAATCGCTAGGCTCCCAACCCTTGTACCGTCTATAAAACGAAAAATCTCCTGTAGGAGTATTTGCTTTAGAACTAACATGCCTTCCAGTTTTTTTCGATACGTAAGAATAGCTGGCTTGGTTTCCGCTGGACACAGTCGTAATTAGTCTCACTTGGTGATCATGATAGAGCGTACCTATTTGTGTATCTAAATTAACTTCAAATCTTGTTGGATTACCAGGAAAAATATGGGGCTCGTTATAGAGAAAATTATTTAGTGCTTCAATTTCAACATCACTTAAAATACCGTTTACAGGAAGGCCTTTAAGTTTTTGTAAAGTTTGAACTGCAAAGTTTGTACTCGAATCAAATTTCTCGTCAATAGTGCCCGGATCTAATTTGATATCAGCCATTCTTTGTTCATATAAAACTAAGTTCGGATTTGTTGATCCACTTGCTAAGGTAACCCCTTGGCCTAAAAGTGGAAGAGCCGAAGGTGCTGGCTGGTTAAAAGTTATTGGTTTTGTAGTTGTAGTGGTCGTAGACGATGTAGTTGTTGTAGGAGTTTTTTTTGCAACTTTTTTGTCTGAAGCTTGTGCATCTTCTTTGAATGAATAACCGATGAATGCACTCAAAGAAAGCACTAGGATACAACTAGTACACACGATAAAAATACGCGATTTAAAGAAATTTTTCAAAAGAAATCCCAGGCCTACCTCTAGATGTGTTCTAGAAGGTATTTTAGTCTAGGAAGCTAGTTTGTGATGAGTTCTTTGTTTGGATCTTCAGTATTTTTAGTTGAAGCGCTATTTCTGAGATCTAAAAGAAAGTCCACAATTTCAGATCCAGCAACCATTTCACGGTTCTTGTATTCGTCCAGTTTTGAGTCAATTAAGAGGAGTAACGTTGCGTTTTCCATGGCTCTATCCGTTTCTTCAGAAGGGGCTGTGTATCCCATTGTGTACCTGTTTGTCCTGTTTGTCGAGTCCTATTTCATGTATTATCGGCATTACACCTATAAACATCAAGTCTAACAATGGTATTCCCTGGTCGTAGACTTATTCGAAAAGAGCCTATTAACCTGGACTTATGGCTTAATAGCTGCCTTATTCGGTGGAAATAACCGAAGTTTTTGCTAGCCCTTGGGCATTATTTATGGCATTTTCTAGGGTGTTAAACGCCAACGTCGCACATTTGATTCTTACAGGAAATTTAACAACTCCAGTAAGTGCTTCTAATTCCCCTAGTTCTAAGGATTCTTCAGGCTTTTGACTCGGCATGTCGTTGGACTCTAAATTTGATTCATGGATGGTCATTAGCTCTTTGAAAGATCTTATAAGTTCACGGGCTTGATCCAAATCCTTATCCTTAATGGCAACAGACATCATTGAAGCACTTGCCGTAGATATAGAACATCCACTCCCAGAAAGTTTGATATCTGTAATTTTGTTGTCTTGTACTTGTAGGAATAGAGTTAGCTCGTCGCCACATATTGGGTTCTTTCCCTCAGATATTATTGCCGGAGGTGAAATTAACTCGCCACGGTTGCGGGGTGCCCTATAGTGGTCGAGTATGACTTCTCTATACAGATCTTCTAAGGATGACATAGAACTAAGTGTAGGTCATTGAGCATGCTTTATTCCATTGCTCGTTATTGTTTTCGTAACTGGGTTCGTATTTTCTTTGTTTGGGCTGTAATTTTAATTGCAGTCAGCGTTTTAAGTATATCCATTGGGCCTGATTGGTTTAACCCGGGGGCTTTATCAAATACTGAATCTTCAAAAGCCCTAGAGCTTTTAAGGAAAAAACTACCTGAACAAGCTTCATTGGCAAGTGGTCATACAGGAACAATAGTTTTCCAACACAATGACGGCATACTTGACAAACAAGAGGATATAGAAGCCTATTTAGAAGGGTTAGTAGCTGATAAAGATGTGACGAAAGT
>CAUJDU010000077.1 GCA_963169585.1 Actinomycetota bacterium
ATTTCCTGCGTTGGGCACGAGAGGGCTTAGTTTTTAAGCCCTCTCGTGCCCAACGCAGGAAATAAGTAGAATAGTGTGTGATTTTTGAATGTGTCATTAATGTATCCCAGGGACGAGACCCCGAGTTCTTTCAAGGTTTAACTGAAAAATTTAAGCCATTCCTTTTAGATATCCACCAAGACTTTGATCACAATAGAAGTGTTCATACCTTCGCCTCTAGAAATTTAATAGGGCTAGAAGAGATTGTTAGGAATTTTACAGATTTCGTTTTATCAAAATCCACATATCTAAACCACAATGGCGTTCATCCCAATAATGGTTTTATTGATGTAGTGCCTTTCATTTCATATGATGAGTATTCAAAACTACCTGACCAACAAACAATTAGAGCAGCTACTAATTATGGTAAATGGATACATGAACACCATCACCTAGATGTAGGTTTTTACGATTTTGCTTGCAAACAAAAAACCACACTTCCTCAACTGCGGAAAAATCTTAAGCTTGGACTTGGGAGCAATCTTATTTCAACAATCCAGCAAAGCGATCATGGAAAAGTTTGTGTAGGTGCTAGAGAACCACTTATTGCAATCAACGTAAATCTTGACACTAATGATATAAAAATTGCCAAGAAAATTACTTCAACAATTAGAGAAAGTTCCGGAGGAGAAAAAAATGTTCGTGCTCTAAGTTTTGAGTTGAAATCCCAAAATAAAACTCAAGTTTCAATGAATATTATTAATGCCTTTGAAACTAACGCAGGCGAAATCGCTCTGAAAGTAAAAAATTTAGCGACACTAAGTAATGTTTCCAGCCAAGTAGAGCTTGTAGGACTTGTGCCTAATTTTCAGTTTGAACTTTGGAGTAAAGAATTTTTGAGTTGGTCGAGCCTTGACGAAACGGTCACGGTTGAATACCGGCTCAACCAAGCAAATTTCTAAGCCCCTTGCGCGCTAGCTATTATTGCTGCTTGCTCTTGTTGTTCTTGTTCTGCTGCTTTTCTGGCTAATGCTCGTTGTCTGCGTAGTCTACGGCGTTCTCGTTCTGAAAGACCTCCCCAGATCCCGAACTTCTCACCATTGCTTAACGCATATTCCAAGCAATCGTCTTTAACCTCGCAGCCAGAGCAAACTGACTTTGCTTCACGAGTTGACGCACCTCGTTCCGGAAAAAATAGATCCGGATCTACACCTAGGCAGTTGGCACGTGTTTGCCAACGTCCAGGATCTTTAGATATTTGTAGTGCAAGCATTTCAATCATGTTGTCCCCCTCGCTCACCTTTGTTTCGAATAACAAACGTGAAATTACAGACGTGTAACTTTGCTTGTTTTTCACCCCTAAATGCAAGGGCACGGGGTATTTTGTCCCAATTTGGAGACTAATAAAATCCTAAGATTCACTTGTAGCGCTGAAATATCAAATAACCCTCACTTCTAGTGTTCGATAGAAAAGGCTCTGACCAGGACGATTACTGTTTAAGTCATGAAATCAACAACGGCTAAATCTACCAGAAATTTTTTTGGATTTACAATGCTTCTCTGCATTGGCTTAGTCCTAAGTGGTTGCGGGGATTCGTCTGCTTCGAAACCTGAAGGAAAGCTAAAAAACACACAATACTGCAAAAAGTACAAAGAATTTGAAGAAAAAGTACCAGTTGTTAAAACAGGTGAACAACTAAAACTTCTAGAAGCAGTTATAGACACAAAAGACTTTCCATCTCAACCACCATCGCTAAAGCAAGATTACGAATTAATTATTGACGGATATAAACAAATAGGAAATGGTACCTATAAGACAGATAACCAAGACAAGTACAAAAAAGCAAGCGAGCGGATACAAAGACACGCAATAGAAAACTGCGAAATACTTGTATCCAACTCTGGCACCTAAATCCCATACGTGTTGGCAGGAAAAGTGCAACATATCGTTGCGGATTTCCTGCCAACACGAAGATAGGAAGTAATATTTATCCGATAAAGTAGAACCTGCTAGAAGAAAAGTGATCACATCGGTTGCGTACACCGGAGGAATGAATGAGCACAACGGCTAAAACGAACGAGATTCCTGATAGAAAATTGAAACCCGTTCAAATAAACAATAAATCTGTAAAAAAATATCCTTGGCCGATCGCATTTTACCGAACCTCGGTTGGTAAAAAATATGCTATGGCCATCTCGGGTATTGTCCTTCTAGGATTTGTATTGTCCCACATGGTTGGAAATCTTAAGATGTACTTGGGTGCGCAAACATTTGATCACTATGCAGAGTTCCTAAGAGAAATGGGTGAACCGTTATTCCCACGCACAGTCCTATTGTGGGGTGTTCGTCTTGTACTCATCGGGGCTTTCATTATCCATTTCCACTGCGCCTATGCATTAACAATGCAAAATCGAAGAGCTAGAAAACCAGCTGATGGATACCAATCACCACGAGATTACATTGCAGCAAGTTTCGCTTCAAGAACAATGCGATGGGGCGGAATTATAATTCTTTTGTTTTTAATTTGGCATTTAGCAGATCTAACTTGGGGATGGGCAAACCCAGATTTTGTGCGAGGAGAAGCATATGCAAATGTAACTGCTTCTCTACAACGAATTCCCGTAACCATACTATATATAGCTGCCAATATTGCTCTAGGGTTTCACATCGCACATGGAGCTTGGTCGATTTTTCAATCACTCGGAATTAATAATCCTAAATACAATGCAGCAAGAAGAATATTTGCACGAGGTTTTGCAGCCGTGATTGTTTTGGGAAACATTAGTTTTCCGATCGCAATTCAACTAGGTATCGTCGGTTAAGAAGGAACTAATTAATGTCAAAAGTATCATCACCAGACTTGGACGCAAAGATTCCACAAGGGTCAATGGCTGAAAAGTGGGACAACCATAAATTTGCATCAAAACTTGTAAACCCAGCGAATAAACGAAAATTTGAAATCATTGTTGTTGGTACTGGACTCGCTGGAGCATCAGCTGGGGCAACACTTGCGGAACTTGGTTATAAAGTAAAAGCATATTGTTTCCAAGATTCACCTCGGCGTGCACATTCAATCGCTGCACAAGGTGGAATTAATGCTGCAAAAAATTACAAGAACGATGGAGATAGCGTAAAACGTTTGTTTTACGACACCGTTAAAGGTGGAGACTTTAGATCACGTGAGGCAAACGTCCATCGCCTAGCTCAAGAATCAAACAACGTTATTGATCAATGTGTTGCGCAAGGCGTACCTTTTGCAAGAGAATACGGTGGATTATTAGATAATCGTAGTTTTGGTGGAGCGCAAGTATCTCGCACGTTCTACGCTCGTGGCCAAACCGGTCAACAACTATTACTTGGGGCCTACCAAGCACTTGCACATCAGGTTGCTTTAGGTAATGTAGAAATGTTTCCTCGAACTGAAATGCTCGACATAGTTACAAAAGATAATCGAGCAGTAGGTATTGTTACTCGAGATTTAGTCACCGGCGATATCCAATCTCATAGCGCACATGCCGTTGTATTGGCAACAGGTGGATACGCAAATGCATTTTATCTATCGACTAACGCAATGGGTTCAAACGTTACTGCAACTTGGAGAGCACATAAAAAAGGTGCGTACATGGCAAACCCTTGCTACACACAAATACATCCAACTTGTATCCCTGCATCTGATGATTTTCAATCAAAACTTACTTTGATGAGTGAATCTTTACGTAATGACGGACGTATCTGGGTTCCAATCTCCAAAGATGAAACTCGTGCAGCAGCAGACATACCAGAAGACGAACGCGACTATTACTTGGAACGAAAATATCCAGCATTTGGAAACCTTGTCCCAAGAGATATTGCTTCAAGAAATGCTAAAACAGTCGTTGATGAAGGACGTGGAGTTGGTCCTCTGAAAAATGGTGTGTACTTAGATTTTTCTGATGCAATTAACCGTCTAGGCCAAAGCGTTATTGAAGAACGTTACGGAAACCTTTTCGAAATGTACGAACGTATAACAGGAGAAAACCCGTACGAAGTGCCAATGCGTATTTATCCTGCACTTCACTACACCATGGGTGGAACTTGGGTTGACTACAACTTAATGAGTACCGTTGATGGCTTGTTTGTTCTAGGTGAAGCAAATTTCTCCGATCATGGAGCAAATAGACTCGGGGCTTCTGCTCTTATGCAAGGTCTTGCTGACGGCTACTTCGTTTTACCAAACACTATTGGAAACTATCTGGCCCCTCTGTTAGGTGAAAAAATTGTTCCTACAGATGCTCCAGAGTTTGTGGAAGCTGAGAATGCGATTCACGATCAGATCGATAAATTAATTTCAATTGGTGGAACACGATCACCTGACGATTTCCATAGAGAATTAGGAAAAATTCTATGGGATAACTGTGGAATGGAACGTTCTAAAGAATCTCTCGAAAAGGCTTTAGAAGAGATCCCTAAACTTCGCGATGAGTTCTATAAAGACTTACGAATTTTAGGTTCGGATGATGAGTTCAACCAGACGTTAGAAAAAGCTGGAAGAGTAGCTGACTTTCTTGAATTCGGCGAGCTTATGGTTCGTGACGCATTGCACCGTGAAGAAAGCTGTGGTGGACATTTCCGTGTTGAAAGCCAAACACCAGAAGGTGAAGCACTTCGAGATGATGAAAACTTTGCTTATGTCGCAGCTTGGGAATACACCGGTGACTTAACAAAGCCAAAACTTCACAAAGAATATCTCGAATTCGAAGAAGTACACTTAGCTCAAAGATCATACAAATAAGGAATTTCTAATGCATGTAACGTTAAACGTATGGAGACAATCCTCTAACAAGGTTGACGGCCATTTTGAGACTTACGAAGTTGCTGATATCAATGAAGACATGAGTTTTCTTGAACTCTTCGATGTCTTAAATGAACGGCTTCTAGATAAGGAGCAAGATCCTGTTGCTTTTGATTCAGATTGCCGTGAAGGAATCTGTGGAATGTGCTCAATGATGATCAATGGTCAAGCTCATGGTCCAGAAACTGGTACTGCTACTTGTCAGCTCCACATGAGGAAGTTTAATGATGGAGATGTAATTACAGTTGAACCATTCCGAGCAACTTCATTTCCGATCATTAAAGACTTGGCAGTAGACCGCAGTGCGTTTGATCGCATTGTAGAGTCTGGCGGTTTTGTGGATGCTCCTACAGGAACTGCTGGGGATGCCAACCTTACTCTTATTCCTAAGGCTGTTGCTGACAAGGCAATGGATGCTGCTCAATGTATTGGTTGTGGGGCTTGTGTTGCAGCGTGTCCTAATGGTGCAGCAAACTTGTTTACATCTGCGAAGTTGATGCACATGAACTTGTTACCTCAAGGTCAGCCTCAACGATTCGACCGTGCAATTAACATGGTTGAAACTATGGACGCTTATTTTGGCTCTTGTACTAATCATGGAGAATGCCAAGCAGCTTGCCCTAAAGAGATTTCGATCGACTTCATTGCGTTGATGAATAAGGATTACGCGAAAGCTCAATTAAAAAATAGAGCAACTGCTTCTCAAAAATAGCTCGCCTAAATATTCTATCTGCGTTGGGCTGGTAAAGGTCGGTTTTTAGGACGTTTACAACCATACGCTCTAGCCTGGGGGTTGAACCTTACAATAGGGACATAGCGCATGTCCCTTTTGTAAGGTTCAACCCCAGTAACGATTAACATAAGTTGGTGCAATTAGAGATATATACAGCAATTCTTACTGGGTTATTTTGGGGTATTGCAACATTCGCTGGCGGGCGTACTGCACGTAACGTTAGCCCTCCCCTACTAACAGCGTTCTACAATATTGTTGCTGGAATTATCTTTGCCACTTTATTTTTACTTAGCGATGAGAATCAACATCTAAACAATCAAAGTACTGCTTCCATAAATCTTTTACCTAAAACTATATTCTTTGGAACTCTCGGAGGTTTAGCTTTTGCCATTGGTCTTACCACAATTACATATGGATTATCTCGTGGCAGGTCAGCAGTTGTTGCTCCAATGGCCTCAACCTTTGAAGTATTAATACCATTTTGTTTTGCACTTATAATCCAAGAACTTCCCAACAACATAGCTATTTTTGGGATCGTTTTACTTCTGTTTGTCCCGTGGCTTGTTACTCAATCAAATATCAAAAATGTGAACCACACTACTACCGTCAGAAGTGATTTATTATTTGGCACTGTATCGGGAGTTGGATTTGGAGGATATTATCTAGCATTATTAATGGGCCCAGAAAGTACACCAATTCTAACGATGGCTATTGTTCAAATAACTAGCGCTATAGCCATGCTCATATTACACTCGCTTTCCAAACGACCATGGAAGATTGCATCAAAACATTTTGGTTTAGCAGCTATTTTTATCATCTTTGAAACACTTGGTGCACTGAGCCTTAGATATGCAATATCTCATGGTTCGCCAGCAGTTGTTTCAACTCTTTCTACAATCATCTACGTTGCATCACTACTAATACTTTCTTTCATATTTGTTAGAGAAAGATTTTCGCAACCACAAATTATTGGAATTGCTATTACAATAATTGGAGTATCGCTAGTTGTCCTTAACAGTTGAAGAATTTTGAATACTTAACATCGTCAACATTAAGTTCAAAAACGGTGCTGCACTTTTCACTTTTTCTATCAACGAATCAACCTGGCCATCATATTTTGGAACTGAACCTATCAGTCTCACACCTAAAAATAACGAAATAATACCAATCGCAACATCATCATATGTAATGTTTGCCGGAAGTTCGACATCTCCCAACACTTGTGTTAAAGATCTTTTTATCAATTCCAAAAACTTTTCAAATAGAGGCTCTAGTGCTGTTGCGATTTCAGGTATATTTTTAGCTCCAGCAACCATCTGACTTAGAACAACATAAGATGTCCCATGGCGATCTTCTTCAAAAATTTCGAAAGTCACTGCCAATAGATCTTCAACCGTTTTTGCTTGTGACAGTGCTGCTTCATACACTTTAAATCTTGATTCATTCAAAGAATTAATAGCTTCAATAAGTAACTGGGTCACCGATCCGAAATGGTAAAAAATAAGTGATTGATTTACGCCAGCAACGTTTGCTATAGCTCTAGCTGTGGCACCTTCTATACCTTTGGTACCTACAACTTCTAATGCTGCATCCATTAGCTGACGCTGAGTTTCCCCAGTTTCGATAGTGGTTTTTTTCCTGCCCATAATTGTTCCTTCAAGAATACTAAAAAAATGAGGTGACCTAATGACCACCTCATTTTATATATTTTCTAATTAGCCAGAGAATGGTTCTCCTGAGGTAGCGTTTTTAGCTATAGCCACATTGTATTGATCTAAAGCTTTTTCGTATGCTGTTTTCATTCCAACTTTGTCGTCTTCTGAGTATTTGCGTTCTGCAGTTTTTCTCATATTGTTCAGAACAAGCATGTTAAATAGATGTGCGAATGCTAAAACTACAAGTAATATCCCAAACTTTTTAGTAGATGCTTCGAAAGCCTCCGCAACAGTTTGGGCCTTTCCTCCAGCAACTGTTAGTGAAGCAAAGCCGAGGCTGAACATAATAAATCCAGTCACAAGTAAATGATTAACTGCTTTTGCTAACTTTGTATTATCTCGAAATACAACGGCAAGAAAATGCGAACCATTTCTATATAGAGTGACTGCTAACCATGAAATCAAAATAATTGAGAGTATGGAATATACGACATATACGTTTATTATGTAGTCATTTGCATTTTGTGCGTATGTGCTAACTGGTTCCATTTTGGGCCTCCTAGCCTTGATATATTTGAAACTTTTACTCATTATTTGAGCATATGCTTAATATAAACCAACATGTAGCAATTTGTCAAGCGTTTGCTTAAACTATTTGTTCAAAACAGGAATCCGCCTAGCGGCACAACAGATGTTGGCTCTACCAAAGCTATGACCGGACCCCCATTAGGACTGGTCCTAGAGCCATCTGGGAGCTCTCCTGGCACGCCTAGAGTCAATACTTCACTCATGAATGGACCAATCTGGCGGGGAGGAAAATTCACCACAGCCAACACCTGTTTGCCAAGCAATTCTTCGCAGGTATACAAATCCGTTATTTGAGCAGAAGATTTCTTGATACCAATTTCTTCACCGAAATCAATCGTTAATTTATAGGCTGGCTTTCTGGCTTGTGGAAATTCTTCAGCCACCAGAATTTGTCCAACCGCAATTTTTACTTTTTCAAAATCTTCGAATACGATTTTCTGTAATTCCACATTTACTGCCCTTGCTCATTAGTTTCAAACACATTTTCAACTTCAAAGCGAACAGCTTCAATTCTTGATTGACAATATTCTAAGAGCTCATGGGCTCTCTTCACCTTCGAGGCCAATAAATCGATATCTGCATTTCGATCATCTACTTGGGCAACTATTTCTTCCAACTCTTCCATTGCTTCTTTATAAGATTTTGGTTCTTTAGCTTTAATAACTTTATCTTTTGCAGCAGGCATTATTTTTCCTTTTCCTTATTTGTTCCAACAACAGTTGAACTTATTTCTCCATCAGCGACTGAGATCTTTATACTCTCCCCTTTTTTGACATTGTCGATACTTCGAATTACTAATCCTTCAGAAGAATATATAACAGAAAATCCACGTTCGATAATTCTCATTGGATCTAAGGCTTTAACTAGTAATGCTATTGATTCGATTTGCGTATGTGATAGCTCCAGAGCCCTATTCGCTCCATTATTAATTCTTTCTTTATAAACCTCTAATGCATTGTTTGCTCGTTCTAATACGAAATTAACATCACTTAATCGTGAAGTAACGTGAGCTAATCGAAGATCCGCAGTTTCAATAGCGCCAAGTGCTGATTCATTAACTTGCTCTACAAGTTCCACAGCTCTATCATAAGCATTTTGTGTTCTTTCAATTAAAAATTGTGCACATGCAGTGGGTGTTTTTAATGCACGATTAGCTGTCATGTCGGAAACACTTACATCAATTTGGTGGCCAAGACCAGTCAACAATGGCGTCTTTAGTTTGGTTATTGTTCTGGCTACATTTTCATCATCGAATGTTGCTAGGTCTGATTTCGCACCACCTCCGCGACACAACAATATTGCATCGACCTTAAGGTTATCTGCATAATTCAAGGCTCGTACAACAGAATCAGCTGATCCCACTCCTTGCATGAGTGCATTAATGGCAATAATTTTTAAACCTAGCTCGCTTTTCTTTACTTGATCGACAACGTCGTGATATGCAGCTGAATCTATAGATGTTATTAATGCAATATTCGATAAAAAACTGTTGAGTTCCAACTCTGCATTATTTTTTAGAATCCCTTCGAAATTTAATTTTTCTATAAGTGCACGTCGTGCGATTGCAATCTGTCCAAGCGTATATGCGCTATCTATACCGCTGGCAGCCAATGACATCTTCCCATATGGAGCATAGAAATCTGGTCGAGCAAGAATACGCACTTCACGATCTTCAACTAAAATTTCTCTCAAGTCAGCTTTAATTTTTGATGCATTCCATTTAAGGAGTGTTACTGGAATAGTGCTTGGGCTAGAAGTTTTTGTGCTTGAATCCACAAGATCAAAATAGATATGTCCACTCGTATGAAAACGTAATCGTTGGACTTCACCACGTATCCATACATCTCTTGGGAATGAATCTGAAATTGATAAGGATATTGCTTCGTTTATCTCGCGAACACTAAAAGTAGTATCTGTACTGGCATACCTTGGCGTAGAGGAATCTCCTTCAAACTCAAGTGTCATTATTTAATCGCCGATTACATTTAAGAAACTCACCCAAATAGACTATCTCGACTAATGACAAATATCCTCTTTCTACATGCACACCCCGATGATGAAGCAATATTTACGGGTGGAACCATTGCAGCTTTAGCTGAAAAAGGTCATGCTATAACAGTAGTGTTTGCTACTGGAGGTGAGCTCGGCACAACAAAGAGCAATGATGATCTTTCTATAGTCCGTAAAGAAGAAGCTAACCACGCCTGTTCAATATTGGGTGTTAAACATGTTCACTTTTTGGGTTACCACGATAGCGGATTAGATAAATCAATTATGCCAGACAATGCACTCGCATTAGCTAATAGCGATATGGTTTCAAAACAACTGGCGGACATACTGAGAAAACAAAATATTCATACTGTTTTTTGTGATGATGAATATGGCGTATATGGACACCCAGATCATGTTAAATGCCATGAGATTGCTTTATTAGCAGCACAGCTACATGGACTTGATTGCATAGTTGAGACAACGGTTGATGGTGAGTACTTACATTTTGTACAATCACATTTAGTTGATCATGCTTTTGATGCCTACGGTATTGAACCAGACTCAGCACTTTTTCGTGTTGGCTCAAATAGACAACATCCAGGTTTAACAACCGTTGAGATATCTTCTGTTGTGAAAATTAATGGTATTCATTTAAAAGCTAAAAGAGATGCAATGGCCGCTCATTCGAGTCAGATTCCTCAATCAAGTGAGACCCTCCTCTTTAATGATGAACAATTTAAGGAAGTATATGGACTCGAGTGGTTCCGTCATGTACCGATTAAACAAAGCCATCATGCTCAGAACTCACTGTTGGATGGGCTCGAATAAAGTTGAGCTAAACTGTAGTAATGCCCGAAACTTATAAAGAAATAAATGTTAAAACTGCACTTGAAGAACAAACTGACGGAAAACTTCTACTTGATGTTCGCGAACCCGGTGAATTCGAAGCCGGACATGCTCTTGGAGCTGTATCGATTCCTCTAAGTGAATTAAGAGATAAAATTTCCGAAATAGATGTAACGACTCCTATCAATGTGATCTGTAAAAGCGGCGGAAGAAGCGCCCAAGCAGCTATAGCTTTATTGCAAGCAGGTTTTAATGCAACCAATGTTCAAGGTGGTTCTCTAGAATGGGTTGCACAAGGCCAACCTTTTGTTTGCGAAAATGGTGAAGAGCCTAAAGTTATCTAATAGCTTTTAAGTTAACCCCTTCATGGGTCAGTAACCACCGCTTAATCTTTTCGCCGTCATCACCTTCTCCCATGTATCTTCCAACTCCACCGCTGGAAGGCAAAACTCTATGGCAAGGGACAATAATTGGTAATGGATTTTTTCTCATTGCTGTTCCAACTGCACGTGCAGCTTTAGGGTTACCTGCAAGCTCAGCTAATTCACCGTAGCTAATAGTTGAACCTGTTGGCACATCATCAACGAGGGCTTTATATACTTCTTGGTGAAACTTGGGGGAATCAAACTTACGGTCTTTTGGAATACATAATTCAACAAGATTTTTATACGCAATTTTTGTTTTCTTAGCAGATGAAGCATCAAAATAGGCATAAAATGCTTTCTCAACCTTGCCAGCATAAGCGAAATCTTCCTGCATGCCTGGTGAAATATCGGTTCTCCATCCTGGCATTAAAATTTCAACAACATTTTTACCTTCAATAAAAACTCTGATTTCGCCTATCGGTGTGTCTAAGTACATATTTGTTGTCTATATGAACTGCTCAACATCAGCCTGTTTCGCACGAACAGTATCCCCAGCTTGAACTAATTCATTTTTTTCTTCGTCTGTTATATCGAGTTCAACAACTTTTTCTACACCTTTTGCGCCAATAATTGCTGGAACACCGAGATAAACATCATTGATGCCATACTCACCGTTAACCATTGCACAAACAGGCATTTGCTCTTTTGAATCAGTAGCAATTGCTTTAACCATATGTGCAGCTGCTGATGAAGGTGCATAATATGCTGAACCAGTTTTTAGTAAACCAACAATTTCTGCTCCACCATCTCGAGTTTTTTGAACAAGTTCTTCTATGTCACCCGCAGTCAAAACATCGCTAAGAGCTTTCCCTTGGACAGTTACTTGACTTGGGACTGGAACCATTGTTTCTCCATGACTTCCCAGGGTTAATGCCACAACGTCTTGAGGTCGTGCACCAACTTTTTCAGCAACGAAGTGTTTAAACCTTGCCGTATCGAGCATTCCGGCTTGCCCCATAACTCTTTCGGGTGCAAACCCGGAAACTTTTGCTGCAAGTGCAGTCATTTCGTCCAGCGGGTTCGATACAATTACAAGAATTGAATTAGGAGAAACCTCAACAAGTGATCTAGTTACTTCAGATACTATCTTGGCATTGACTTCCAACAAATCCATTCTGCTCATCCCTGGTTTTCGAGGTAGCCCAGCAGTTATTACACAAATATCGGAATTAGCAGTCTCTTCATATGAGTTAGAACCAACTACGCGAGTATCAAAATCTTCGATACTTCGTGCTTGCATCATATCGAGAGCTAAACCTTGTGGCTTCCCTTCAAGAATGTCCACCATCACAACTTCGTCTGCATAATTTGCTTCCGCGATTCTTTGCACAGTGGTTGAACCGTAAAACCCTGCTCCTACAACGGTAATTTTCATGTTACTCCTAATATTTGATTGCTTCGTTAATAGTCTAACGATACGAGCGCCTAAGTTGCCTAACGTAAATTAGTTAGTCTAGATTGTCAAGCAATATACATATGGGGAGCTCGTAAGGGCTGAGAGGAAGTACAAGCTTCGACCCACAACCTGATCTGGATAATGCCAGCGGAGGGAGCTCTTTTGAGATCTAAATTCCTATTTACTTTCATTTTTGTGATAACAATTGCCATAATACTTAGTGGATGTAGCAATTCCAACAATTCTACTTCAGCTAAAACACTGACATTAGTTGCCTATGATTCTTTCCCCGATAAAGACACGTCCCTAAATGAAGCACTTAAAGACTTTGAAAAAGAAACAGGGATAAAAGTAAAGATCGCCAATGCTGGCGATTCGGGAGCGATGCTGTCTAAAGCAATTCTCACTGCTGGAAACCCTGAAGGCGATGTAATTTGGGGAATTGATAATGCCTCGATTGCCCATGCAATAGAAAACAAAATATTTGAACCATACAAAACAAAAAATTTAGAATCAATAGATAATGCCCTAACCAATATCGTTTCAGAAGACATGGCTACACCTGTTGACTATGGCGACGTTTGCATCAACTATGACATTAAATATTTCAAAACAAACGAGATAGCTATACCTGAAAAACTTTCCGACTTAACCAAACCTGAATATAAAGGATTATTGGCAGTTCAAAATCCTGGATCTTCGTCCCCAGGTTTAGCTTTCCTTCTGGCTAGTGTGGCTGAGTTTGGAGATGACTATCAAACCTTTTGGAAGGACTTGAAAACTAACGAAGTAAAAGTTAGCGATAACTGGAACGACGCCTACTATGGACTATTCAGTGGATCTTCAGGCCAAGGTCAATACCCACTAGTTGTTAGCTACGCGACCAGTCCAGTTGCTGAAGTTATTTTTTCGGAGCCCCCAGTAGAAATATCACCTACTGGCAATATTGATGCTACTTGTTTCCGTCAAATTGAATTTGCAGGGATTTTAAGAGGGACCAAAAAAAGTGATGACGCCAAAAAGTTAATCGACTTTCTTGTAAGCGAAAAATTTCAAAAAGAAATTCCACTAAACCTTTTTGTCAACCCCGCCTTAGAAAATATCAAACTCGATAGTGCTTTCACGCAGAACTCTCGAAAAATAGAGAACCCATACCAAATCGATCCAGAAATCATTGAGCAAAACCGTAAAGAATGGATAGATACTTGGACGCAAATAGTTCTACGCTAGATGTTGAAGGCCTCAATAGAATATCTAGGAAGGTACGAATAGTTTCGCTATTCGCACCTATTGGTTTTCTAACACTCTTCTTTCTCTTTCCAATAATAAAGCTATTTTCAAAAGTTATACAGCTAGAAAACATATTTTCTGTATTATCAGATGATGAAACCTTTAGGATCTTTCTATTTACATTCTCTCAAGCGTTAATTTCTACAATAGCTAGTCTTATCTTTGGAATAATGCCTGCAATCGCTCTATCACGATATGAATTCAAAGGCCGACGGGCACTTAGCGCCTTAGTACTAGTACCATTCATGCTACCTACGGTCGTTGTTGCCAGCGCATTCGTAGCACTTCTACCAAAAGACCTGCATCACACTACCTTTGCTGTAGTTATTGTCCATGTATTTTTTAATGTTGCTGTAGTAGTCCGGATTGTTGGACTAGCTCTGTCACAAATACCGAGAGAATTAGAACAAAGCGCACAAACTCTAGGAGCTAGTCCAGCATCAAGCTTTTTTCATATTACTTTTCGACTGTTAACTCCTGCTTTTATATCTTCTAGCGCAATTATTTTTCTTTTTACTTTCACTTCTTTCGGTGTAATAAAAATTATTGGTGGTCCACAGAATTCAACCCTTGAAGTGGAGGTTGCTCGTAATGCACTCGTACTTGGAGACATTTCAAAAGCAGCTGCAATATCTATATTGCAATTAATATTTCTTACAATATGTATTACAATTGCATTTTACATCTCGAAGAAAAAAAGTATTCATCTAAGTTCTAATGATATAGTCAGACAACCGGTACTGACACCTAAAGAAAAAGTTTATATTCGTAGCGTAACATGTTTAACTGTTCTAACCATCGCAACCCCAATTGTTGCGCTAGTCACATCATCATTTCGGCTAGGAAATACCTGGTCAATATACGCGTGGAAAAATATGAGCTCTTCTCAAATCCGCCCAGGAATTACGACTGGGGTAGACCCACTTTCTTCTATTGGAATTTCTTTTAAGTTCGCATTATTAGCCGTAGCGATCACGCTTGTTATTGCATTCTTAGCAGCAATAGCGATTTATATTAATGGGTTTGCAGGCAAGATAGTTGAACTAGGGTTCGCTCTGCCACTAGCTACATCAGCGGTGACACTAGGTTTTGGAATGTTAATTACATTTGCATTTTCCCCTATTAATTGGCGTGGACAATGGTGGATTATTCCTATAGGACATTCAATAATTGCAATACCCTTCGTTATCCGAACTTTGCTTTTGAAGCTAAGAATGAGACCACATACCTGGGTTGATGCTGCGAGCACACTTGGAGCTAGCCCATTAAAAAGTTTATGGTCAATCGACATACTAAGGATGAAACGACCCCTTGTAATGGGTGCTGCAATCGCAGCTGCTATATCGTTTGGTGAATTTGGCGCCACCACTTTCTTAACACGCACCGAATCAGAATCAATGCCGATAGCTATTGCTAATTTAATGGGCCAAACAGGAAATATTCCTCGCGCACAAGGTTTTATGCTTGCAAGTATCCTTGCAATTGTTACTGGTACCGTAATATTTTTCATTGAGGTAAAAGATGCTTAAAGTAAAAAAAGTTAATAAATCATTTGAGGATAATCTGGTTCTAGATCAAATAAGTTTTGAAGTTCCAGAAGGCGAGACTCTAGCAATTCTTGGACCTTCGGGATGTGGAAAATCCACATTATTAAAAATCATTGCAGGACTTCTAGTTCCTGACTGCGGTTATATTGAGATTGATAATATCGATATCACGAAAGTACCAACCCATAAACGTAATGTAGGTCTAGTGTTTCAAGATAACCAACTATTCCCTCATCTTAATGTTTCTGGTAACATAGAATTTGGATTAAAGCTTTTGGGATGGGATAAAAGCCATCGTAAAACGAAAGTTTCTGAACTTCTTGATCTAGTAAACCTTAATGGCTTCGAAAATCGTCAAATAACTGATCTAAGCGGTGGTGAATCTAAACGAATTGCTCTAGCTAGGTCTCTAGCAACCGCTCCAAAAGTATTATTGCTAGATGAACCTCTAACTGGCCTAGATGAACATCTGCACGATCAACTCTTAGTTGATTTGAAAGCTGTTCTATTTGATTCAAAAACAACGACTGTCCTTGTAACTCACGATAAATCCCAAGCAAGTGAACTTGCTAGCGAAATATTAACCCTAAAGTAGGCCTGGCCTGCCAAAAGGTACAAGTCCACTAAATCATGCTTTGAAAGACCAGACCTACTGTAATTGCTACTCTAGCTAAAGGATGTCCTTTTTGGGAGAAAAGGAGGGTCGGAAAAGGAGGGTCGGACCCTCTTACATGCGGTCAATCATGGCTTTAGCAAAATCACTAGTAGAGACTTCTGTCGCACCTTCCATTGCTCGAGCAAAATCGTAAGTAACAATTTTGTCTTCAATCGTTTTTTCTAAAGAACTTATTATCATACTTGCAACATCGAACCAGCCAAGATGTTCAAACATGAGCACCCCTGACAAAATAACTGAACCAGGGTTCACCTTATTTTGTCCTGCATATTTTGGAGCAGTACCATGAGTAGCTTCAAAAACACCATGACCAGTTACATAATTAATATTTCCGCCTGGTGCTATACCAATTCCACCTACTTGAGCGGCTAATGCATCTGATAAATAGTCGCCATTTAAATTACAGGTTGCAAGAACATCGTAATCACCAGGGCGAAGCAAAGTCTGCTGAAAAGCATTATCGGCAATCATATCTTGAACCAATATTTTGCCACCAGGATCTCCCCCACAATCTTCCCAGCTAATGCAGGTATCAGAAAATTCATCTCGTACTAAGTCGTAACCCCAGCGCATAAATGCACCTTCGGTATATTTTTGAATATTACCTTTATGCACAAGTGAAACATTACGTCTATTTCTGTCAACAGCAAATTTTAAAGCTGCACGAATAAGTCGCTTCGATCCGGTTTCCGATACAGGCTTGATTCCGATACCAGAATCTGCTCTGATTTCCCATCCAAATTGATCGTGAAGATATTCAATTAGCTGTGCTGACTCGGAAGTGTTAAATTCAACCTCTAATCCTGCATATATATCTTCTGTATTCTCCCTGAAAATAACCATATCAACATCTTGTGGGTTATTAACTGGAGAAGGAACACCGTTAAAATATTTAACCGGACGTAAACAAACGTACAAATCAAGAATTTGCCTGATAGCAACATTCAAACTTCTTATCCCTCCACCAACTGGAGTTGTTAATGGACCTTTGATTCCGACTAGGTACTTCTTGAATGCTTCAATGGTTGCATCAGGTAACCATTCACCAGTATCGTTGAAAGATTTTTCGCCCGCAGCAACTTGTAACCAATTGACCTTATTTTTTCCATCAAAACACTTCTCTACCGCTGCATCAAATACGGCCTGTGCTGCCGGCCAAATATCAATCCCTATCCCATCTCCTTCTATAAACGGAATTATTGGGTCCGTAGGGACATTTAGCGTTAGATCGTCATTTAAAGTTAAAGCAGTCGGCATTAATATTCCTTGTTATAGGCGTTAAATAGTACGCCATTAATATTAGCTGAAAAGGGTCCGATAATAGATCATGTCAATAATAGAACCGCCAGCAAACACTGCTGATCTTCTTAAATTTATCGAACAATGCCGACGTGAAGAGACTAGCGAACCAGCAATTGAACAATATACATTATTTGCACAAACCAAAGGCGAAGAACTCGCTAGTTGTCCAGAACTTTCTAGCATGATTTTGACACTAGCTTTCATGCAAGAGGTCGAAAGAACCCATGAAGTAATTAAGCACTTAGCCAACGATCACACCCAAGCGTTGGCCTCCAGTCCAGCGTTTGGAAACATCATTGAAACTCTATGTCGATTAAACCAAGAAGTAGAAGCTTTACAATACCTAGCAACCTGTGCTGAGAAGGAATGTCAAACAGTAATTAGAAATGAAAGTCTAGGTAGGGGCTTAGATGCACTATACAGAAAAGAAGCTGACATGGAAGTGGATTCACT
>CAUJDU010000078.1 GCA_963169585.1 Actinomycetota bacterium
AACATTGTGAGTTGTGAGAATAATTGGCTTATTTTTATTGAACCAATTCGATAACCATAGTAGATACCCGGCAGTAACGCCATGTGCATGTAATACATCTGCAGATTTTGTTGCTCTTCTTAAAATCGACACTGAACGCAATACGCTAAATGGTTTACTTGGAGTTGGTGTAGGAATTGTAAATTCTTGATGGGTTAAACCCTTCATCACGTCAGCAGGACCAGCTAGAACTGATTCAAAGCCTCTTTTAGAGAGCTCAATATCAAGTTCACCAACATGTTGGCGTATGCCTCCATAAGATTTTCCTAAAACATGAAGAATCTCCATATAAAATTAAACAGCTTCCCTTACTTTTTTAGACTTTCTTAAGATCACAACCCAAGTAATAATGGCTATTATGGCAAAACATAACCACTGGATAGCGTAAGACAAGTGGTTGCGCTCGTCTAGTTTTGGTTTCTCTATTTGTTTAGGAAAAATTTCTTTTTCAGGAGAACTTTTTGCAATCTTTTTGCCATCGATACTTTGAAAATCTTCTTGTACCCAAAAGTCGGCTACTTTTTTTGCTTGTTCTTTATCAAATAATTCAATAAAAGTATCTGTAGCTATCCTTGGAGAAATAGAAGTCTTGTCATTGAAATGAGAGTTCCCAACAACACGCTTTGGTTCATTTCTTCTGATCAACCCTGTCACATTACGCTTTTGATCGTATCCTCCAAAAGGTTCAATATCGGCTGCACTACTTTTACCATCGATAATTGAATCTCCTAAGGGTTGCGGAATCCAACCTCGATTTACATAGATGATTGCAGAACCATCATCTAAAATAAATGGGGTAAGAACATTAAACCCAGGTTCTCCCTCAAAAAATCTTCCAACAACTAGCACTTGCCTATCAGCATCAAATACTCCCGTCATCTCAACGGTGCGGTATTCAATATCACCTAATTCGACTCTTTTATTTAGCTCAAATGGTGGCTTTGCCATTGATCTCTCAATTTTTGCATTCAAATCTTTTCTTTGTGCCAACCTCGAAAATTGCCAATAGCTAGCCGCTAAACAAACACAGACAATCAAAACCACAAAGAAACTTCCAACTATGAGTTTCATATTAAATTTCATATAGACCTCATTCCCAGAGAACTTGCTCGGCGAAAGGATCCCTTATCAAAAATCTCTCTATCGCTCTGCAATTTCACGTACAGCTTTAGCAACAACTACTGATACATTCCTATCAAATGCAGATGGGATAATGTTCTCTGTTCCAAGTTGATCTTCTTCGATGACTCCAGCAAGGGCTCTAGCTGCAGCAAGCTTCATTTCATTTGTAATTTTATGCGCACGAGCATCAAGTAACCCACGGAAAAACCCAGGGAAAACTAGAACATTATTGATCTGGTTCGGATAATCGCTTCGTCCAGTTGCAATTACTTTAACGTTTGACGGAATAAGCTCAGGCATAATCTCAGGTACCGGGTTAGCCATTGCAAACACAATTGCGTCCAAAGCCATTTGTTCAAGCCAAGCTGGCTCGATGAGATTAGGTCCTGACAATCCCATAAATGCATCTGCACCTTTAAGGGCATCTTCGATTGAGCCCGATATGCCATTTCTATTTGAATTCTGTGCTAGCCAAAGCTTTTCCCCTTTAAGATCACTTCGACTTTCATGGATAATTCCGATCCTGTCACATACAGTAACATCACCAACTCCAGCACTTAATAGCAATTTTGCACAAGCAACACCGGCTGCTCCAGCCCCAAGCATCACGACACGAACTGATGAAAGGTCTTTACCGACTACTTTGCAGGCATTAATCATTGCGGCAAGCGTTACGACAGCTGTTCCGTGTTGATCATCATGAAAAACAGGTATAGAAAGTTCTTCACGCATACGTTTTTCCACTTCAAAACATATTGGTGCACCGATATCTTCGAGGTTGATTCCACCAAAGGTAGGTTCTAACGCTTTACCTATCGCGACAAGTTCATCTGCAGTAGTTGCATTAACACAAATAGGGTATGCAGCGATACCAGCAAACTCATGGAATAAAACTGCTTTACCTTCCATCACGGGCATTGCAGCTTCTGGACCAATATCGCCCAGCCCAAGCACTGCCGTTCCATTGCTTAAAACTGCGACAGCATTTCTTCTACCTGTTAGATCCCATACTCGTGAGGGGTCATTAGCAATCATTGATGATACCCGCCCGACACCTGGAGTGTATGCCATAGCTAAATCATCGCCATCTTCAAGTTTCAATCTCGATACCACATCAATTTTTCCACCATTGTGGATAGCTTCTACCCCATCGATAGCTGCATGAACTTCAACATTTTCTAATGTTTGTAACGCACTTATAATTCCCTTTTGATGATTTAGATTACTTGCATCTACATGAAGAAAAATGATTCCATCTTCTTGCAATTCAACTTTTTTAACATCACCACCGGCACCGACGACTGAATCTACCGCTATTTCGGATTCTTTCTTGATTGAATCCCATCTGTTTGAGTCCACTTTTAAAGTAATAAAAAGTCGATAACCTGCTGTTGTTCGGATTTCCACGAAATTAAATCCCTTTTGTCTATTTGTAACATGCCTCTTCACTAATCGTGTAGATAGTCCATTCTGCTTCGAAAACGCATTGTCCTGCTAGTTGTACGCAAATTATCTCAAGCAGCATTATAAAGCTGCTTAGAAATCCTTAAAGATTTGGTATAACATGTCGAGCTTGAGAATTATTATTGCAGATTGCATAGTTACCTACGAAGGGCGCCTTGGCGCCAGATTACCTTTAGCTCGCCGGATGATCATGATGAAAGCAGATGGAAGCTTTTCTATCCATTCCGATTCAAAGGCATTCAAACCCCTCAACTGGATGAATCCTCCATGTGTTATCACCGAAGAAGAGGATCAGATCATTGTTCGAAACAAAAAAGGCGAAGAACTAAGGGTTGAAATTGCTCAACGGATTCATGAATACGAGATGGAGCTAGGCAACGAACCTGGGCTAGAAAAAGACGGCGTCGAAAAGGAACTCCAAGAATTAATTGCTGCACGAGTAACGAAATTACAAGATGATTTTGAACTTATCCGACGCGAATTTCCGACAGATATTGGCCCTGTTGATTTACTTTGTCGAGACGAAAAAGGTGTTTGTACAGCAGTTGAAATTAAACGAATTGGAGAGATTGCAGGTGTGGACCAACTCCTTCGCTATATCGAAAG
This sequence comes from Actinomycetota bacterium, assembly GCA_963169585.1. Lineage (GTDB taxonomy): Bacteria > Actinomycetota > Acidimicrobiia > IMCC26256 > JAGPDB01 > JAGPDB01. The sequence continues at coordinate 3,232 of CAUJDU010000078.1, forward strand.
AATAGAACGCGACGAACGCTATGGAAAAGTAAGTGGAATGTTTGTTGCAACTAAAATCAAAGAACAAGCAAAAGTATATGCACAAAGTCGAAATATCACATGTGTAGAAATTGATCTCATTGACTTAAGAGAAAGTGATTCAAACTCGCTGCGACTTTTCTAAACCGTCTTTTATCACTGCCCCGCTTGTCTAGAGCTAGGCGATTGAGCTTTGCTCGAAACGACATCTGGAGCGAGTGAGTTTAACGAATGAGTGAAGCGGAGCAAGAGAAAACTCAAGCTCCTAGATGTTTAAAGAGGTGGAAGTGTAAATACTTCTCCTGGGAAAATTAAATCGGGATCTCCTGACCGAATAGTACTTCTATTTGCATCAATCAATTTGACCCAATAATTAGCAACTTCTGAGTTAGTTGCATCTCTACCAAGAGATTGTTCTACTTGCGATTTTGCTATTGCCCAAAAATTATCTCCTGAAACTACGGTATAGCTTGAAGGGGTAGTTGTCTGCGCAGGCGTTTCGATTGGACGTTCTTGTTGGATCCCGCCAACCTTGACTTCAGGTGTTGTAACAACGGGTGGTGAAGTAGTTGGTACTGTGACTTTAGGTGCCGTTGTTGTTGGAGATTCAACTACGATTTTAGAGTCTTCAGGACTTGTTTCACTCGGTGTTTGGGTAGGTGTTTCGCTCGGAGTTGGTGAAACTGTTGGTATGAAGTTCCCATGCTCATCTCTTTGAGGAACAGAAAGATCTACAGGAACATCTGCAGCTGGTGCTGGAGATTCTTGAGTGGGTAATGGTGTCTCGCTAGAAACAACTACAACCTTTTCATTAGATGGTGTCTCAGCAGTTGAAGTTTGTAATATCGGAACTTCTTGGCTTGTAACCACTGGAGCTTTTGTAGCTGTTGGTGATACCGTTGGTATGAAGTTCCCATGCTCATCTCTTTGAGGAACAGAAAGATCGACTGGAGTAGCAGCAACTTCGGGCGCATCGGTTGATGCAACAACGACTTTTTCGTTTGTAAAATTTTGAACAGCAGAGCTACTAGACACTGTTGCAATGTCAGCTTCTGGCGTTGGGTTATATAAAACTCTCGTATCTTTATAAGTTGAAGTTATAGCTGCAGGGGCCACATTGGTTTGTGCATCAGCACTTTTTGCTAGTACCGCTCCCGCACCACCAAAAACTGATCCTCCAACTATGGCTGCTGCTAATCCTGCATCAATTACTCTTCGTACACCTGGAATGGTTGTAAGTTCCAAAGAGCGAATCAAGAATCCAATATTGAAAGCACGTGCCGCCATATATAAAAAAGATGTAGCGAGTAGCCAATAAGCAAAACCTAGTGCCAAAATTCGAATCGATCCGATTAAGGCAATTTCTGGAGGAGTTGTATCCATCCAAACTTTGAAGTTTGTAAAATCTACAGCTAGGTTTTCGATTGATCCAAGCATGTGGAGTACAACTACGAATGCAACTTGAATAGCAAAAAGCATTAGTAATTTGACCGCTCCACCAAAACGAGTATCGGGCATGTGCGCTGGTCTGCTCATTAGAAGTTCCATGCTTTCCGGGCGAATTAAATCACCTTGTAAAAATCAATAATATTTGTAGTGTTATTGTGCCCTGAAATAAGGGATATTACAAGGCAAAAACCTTAAATCCAACACAATTTTACGCAATTTACTACAATTAAGAGCTTTTTTGAGTTATAAAGTTGATTTTAGCCTCAGTTTGTTTTCGCAGCTGGAGAAAGTGGGGTTGGCACACCTGAGTGTTCACCGATTTCATCTATCAAGACAAGGCCAGCTTTTAGTCTAAAAAGAATGTCGTCGTAGGATGTTTTGCCCTTTATAAAACCAGCAAGTTCCTCAAATTCATAAGAAAAATTAACATAAAGCAAAAATGCCCGTGCAAGAATTTCAAATTGGCGATCATCGATGCGTCGATGGGCACTAGGACGAGAACGAACATCATCTCCAAAAAGTAAATCTGCAACTTCAGCAACTTTTGCCTTATGGGTATGAATACCAATTTTTTCTAAACGAGATACAACATCACCTGTTGAGCCAGAATAATTTTGCTCCTCAACACTTCCCCTGTGAGATGTGAGCCTATTCGCAATTTCCTCTAGTTCTTCAGAAATTTCTTCGTTCATTTTTGTTCTCGTATCCATTTTCTTTCAATTTACACCAGAAAACTGGTAATCGTCAGTTTAGCGCAACTCATTGTGCTTTGTTCATTCCTTATTTCCATTTTGATTTTGAACCTGTGGGACCAGGATTACTCTCTGAGCTTGCAGATTCATAATCTTGATCTTCATCGGACTGCTCCTCACTTGTCTGTGGAGTTGGCAAGGAATATTGAGCGAACACATCAGAAATAGGTTGAACTTCTGGCTGGACGATCGTATGTTTGGCAGCCTCGGGCTCTACAGGTGTTGGTGTTGGCGTCGGTACGGCCGGAACAACAGGTGCTGGCGTCGGAGTTACAGGTTGACTAGATTCAACAAACTCTGGTCTAGAACCTTTACTCCATTTTGAACTGGCATCCGATGGACTCGCTGTTGTGGTTGTCGTTGGAGATGTCGTTGGCGTCGGTGTCGGAGAAGAACCAGATTCTGCTGGTTCGGGTGTTGACTCTACTAATCCACCACCAGAAGGTTTCCATTTTGATGGACTAGCTGCTGGCGTTGGAGTTGGAGTAACAGGCAATGGAGCTATCGCTTTTGGTGTAGTAGGGCTAGTACTTGTTTGCGTCCCAGAAACTGTCTCGGTGGCCTGACCTGAATCTCTTGCTCTCAATTCGGCTAAAGCCTTATCAAATGCAGACATCTCTCCAGTTTGCCCTCCAGAAGCATCACCACTTTGATGAAGACCTGTCGTCATTAGGTTTCCAGCTTCACCGGCTTTATATCTTGCATCTTGAGAAACAGTCCCAATTTCTGGGACGGCAGAAACATCTTTAGAAATCTTTGAACCGCCACCAAAAGAGTTTGATCCAGCTGGACCTCCCATAACGCCAGGTTTTGATCCATGTTCGACCATATGTTTTAGAACACGATCTTTGAACCACTGACGCAAAACTAATTTGGCAGGAGATAACTGACCATAGACAACTATTCCTTCACCAAATTTCATACGACGCAAATATGCACCAGAAGCTAAGTTTCGAGATTGTTTTGAATCTGTTGTAGATTTTTCACCCTGAGCAGAGGTACTAGTTGATTGTTGGTCGATTTCTTCTTCACCACAAAGTTTTGAAACGTATTCGAGTGTTCCAGTATCAGAAATACCAGAAAGGATAACTTTGGCGCGGTGGTTATTAACAACTGTTCGTGCTTTTTCTTTATAGCGCGCTTCGATCTGCGCCATGTCTTGGAAAATTGTTACTAATTGAATTCCGATACCAGCGGCTGTCGAAGCAATCGCATCTAAGTCGCTAAGTGGAGCAATGTTTGCAGCCTCATCAATACAGAGCAACAAAGGAGGATCTATAGGTCTGTTTTGTTTACCTGCAAGCTCATATGCTGCAGATTTCATTTGTGATACAACAGCAGTAAAGACAGATTGCAAACGTTCTTGTTCATGCGATGGTGCACAAATATAAAGCGTATTTTTTCCGCCATTTAACAGTTCGCTAGGGAAAATAGTTGGGTTCGCAGCTGACTCACAAACAAGTGGATCGTTATATGCGTCAATAATTGTTTCAGCTGTCGTGAAAATTGAGGACTTGGTTCGTTCGTCACGTTTCATGTTTGCTTCAAACGCTGTCATTGCCTCTGGTACACCTGCACGTTGCAATATAGACATCACTTCACGTTCTTCTTGAGTGTCAATCCATCTCAAAATGGTAGCCATATCTTTTCCACCAATTGCAGCAGCAAACAAATATGGTGACATCATCTTTTCTGCAGCACTAAACCAGAAATCGCCATCTGATAGGTTAGAGCCAGCAGACTTATTTGCTTTACATAGCCAAGATGAAACTTTTCGTGCACCACCCCAGTCAATAGCTTGACTAAGCGGAGACCATCCAGCACGAACATCTTCATAATCAAAACCAGTTGCACGCGTAGGGTCAAAAAGCCAAACTTCACCTTGGGTTCGACGCCATTTGAACGTGTCTTTAACAAGGTCGTTCTTAACAGAAGCAGCGATTACTGGGCCGTCCCATTCCAGAATTGCAGGCACAGCAAAACCAGTTGTTTTACCAGTTTGTGTTGGCCCCATAACTATGACGCTTTGCCTTGGCTCAGTAGCAATCAGTTTTCCACTCGCTCTACCTAAGACCAGCCTTCCTCTAATTCCTGCATGAGGAACAATTAAGGTTTTGATATCTTTAGCTTTAGCCCATTGTGCTTGGTTTAAATCTTTCTTTCCAACTCCAGACCATAAGTTCTTCAAAAACATAAACAAGAAAAACAATCCGCCACATAACAAAATCATTGTTAAGTAATAAGGGATTGGACCTGGAATTTTTGATTGATATTGTTCAGGCCAGCCAAGAGATGGATTACCAGGATTTGAAATAACTCCACCTGCTACTTTAAACACAGCAGAAAAAGGTGTTCCAGGCCTATTGAATTTGAAAATGATCCCAGATACTTCACCAGTTACATAAAAGATAAGACTTAGCACGATTAATACACCGGCCATTGCCGCTGCAACGCCTTCCATTGGTGATAACCCAAGGTTCTTCGATGTCTGTGCTGGTGCCTGATTCATTTTACATTCTCGCGTCTGTGTCTACTATTAGTTTTTCTCGTTGTCCCAAAATGTGTTCTATCAGAAATGATCTAGTACCAACTTTCCATAAAGCTTGTCCACGGCCAAGTTGTGGCAACAGTTCTGCTTCAGATTTATTGAGTCCTAGCATTTCTTTAGCTAATTCAACTTCAGAGTGTGGCTGCCCATAAACAACACGTGTTTCAGTATCGGAAAGCAAACCCATAGCCAGTGAATAGGCTTCAGAACCTTTTGCTCCAGAAGATTTTAGGTCGCTAACACGGTGCATAACTGCAACGTTACTAATTCCAAATGCACGAGAAAGCTTATAGGACTGTTGCAACCATCTTGCAACTCCAACATTATTCAAAACAGCCCAAGCCTCATCAACCACAATGAATCGACGTCCAGCATTTGGGCGCACAATCGCACTTTGCATCCAAGCTGTTGCACAAGTCATAAGCAACCCTAAAGCAGAACTAGAAAACACAGCAGATAAATCAATAACTACAAGTGGCCCTTCCCAATCAACCTTAATATTTGTATGCCCGTCGAACATACCTTTTAAGTCACCGTGACACATACGTCGAAGTTCAAGTGCAACTTCACGAACACTAGCTGCAATTTGCTCTACTGTCGTACTAACTCTTTGTGCAGCATCTTCTTGTGGATTTAATAACCAATCAACAATGTCTGGGATAGTTGGAATGGCTTGATTTCCATAATCGAAACGGAAATCTTGTAGCGCTAAGTCACACGCCGTTCTTTCTTCTGG
>CAUJDU010000079.1 GCA_963169585.1 Actinomycetota bacterium
GAAGGCGATAAACGTGCATTCAATGGCTCAGTTATAAATCTCGCAACCACGTCATAACAATCAGGAGAGGTAATGAAGCGATAACCTTGTGAGGTTTTTGAAATCCTAAATCCTCTAGCAGTGTCTTCATATTCTTGAATCAATTCTTCTATTGCAGCGCGAACATGTTGGGTGTCTTGCGCACAAGCACTTGCGATCTCATCCAATGTTACAGGTGAACTAGCTGCTATTAGAACTGCTTCTACTGCAGAATGAATATTTTCTTGTGCGTTCATAATTTTCCTTGTGTGTTAACTTTACTGGAGGTCCGACCTAACAAAATGAACATACTTCGTATGTCGCATTTAGTCAGGTAGCGGACCTCGCTGGCATCTCTTTACTTGACTCTTCTACCCCGGTAGCGGACCTCACTGGCATCTCTTTAGTTTTATCTTCTCCCCAGTCATCTTCATTCACATCGATATCTTCAAGATCTCGCGTTTGAAGTAATTCAATGTCAATGTCTCCAATAGAATCGCTACCACCAGCTTCAATATCTATGTAGCCTTGTTTGTATAATTCTAAGACTGCTAAAAAGCTAACAACAATATGCATTTTTGAAGGTGCGGCTGCCATTAAAGATCTAAAAGACTTTTTAGATCCAACATTGAGTCGACCCATCAACTCAACAACTGCATCTTTAACAGATATCGTTGAGTCATGAAGGTGGACAACAGAAACTTCAGGTTTTTCTGGTGCGCTAAATACTTTCATGAATGCCGTACGCAGTTTTTCAGGTGGTGTGCTTGCAAGAGGGTCTGGAGCCATAGAAAAAAATGGTTCCTCAACTGAGATAGATTTAGGTTTGGAAAGTGCTGCCTTACTCATTAACTTTTCAAACATTTGAGCTACATCTTTGAAAGTTTTACATTCTAAAAGTCGAGCTAAAAGTAGATCTCGGTATTCGAATTGTAAGAATTCTTCGTCTAAATCTATAGTTTCAGGTTTTGGCAATAGACGCTTAACCTTTATTTCTATAAGGGTAGATGCAATAAGTAGGAATTCTGTAGCTACTTCTAGATCTATTTTCTCATTTTGCAGAGATTCACTCTCTTGAAGGAAGGCTTCAATTATTGAACTTAGTTGAACTTCCCAAATATCAACATCATCTGTCATGATTAGCTGCAAAAGCAGCTCAAAAGGACCTTGATAGACATCCGTGGCAATTTCGTAGCTCATCAACACCCATTCTAGTGCCTAGATAGTGTACCTGGGGGCTACAAGGTGTCTGCTTGAATAAAAAGTTCTATTTGTCTTAGATGCGTGTCGCTAAGCTCTACCCCTGGTTGTATCCCATGATGGTAAAGCGTGACGTTTTTCACAAAATCACTATTCGTCTGGCTTTTAATGGTTTCATAGGACAGTCGCGCATGATCAACATAAACTCCTACTCGTCGCAGTATTTTAATAGGTGATTTAAGCAGACTTTCATGGTTCCTATTCGGGATAAAAATTAGTAATGTAGCAAAGATGACTCTTTGTGATACAGAAAATTTACAGTTCCTTTTAGCAACATCATGGAAAAGACTAGCTAAAAGGATCTCACGTTCACTTGGCATGAGCCGATCTTGTTGATTTTTAAAAACCATATTACATTTTTCTAGAACTAAGAGCCCGTGCCTTTGATCACAAAGAGGTTGAGAATAGAACAATGCAAGCAATGGATTCTCTAAATTATCACGAATAAATATATGCTCATCTTCGGTAAGTGGTTCTGGAAAATAAGATTGCCAAATACGCACAATCCGATGTCGTGCCAGATTTAAAAAGCTAATCTTCACTCTATAAATTTAGCCCGTGGATGTGTACGATCATACAATTTTTGCAGTCTATCTGTATCAACTGCCGTATATCGTTGCGTGGTAGCAATAGAAGAGTGGCCCAAAAGCTCTTGAACTACTCTCATATCTGCACCAGCATGTAAAAGATGTGTAGCAAAAGTATGCCGAAAGACATGTGGCCAAACTTTGTTCTCTAAATTTACACGTTTTGCAGATTTTCGAACAATATCATATAAGCCTTGTCGTGATAATCGATTACCCATTTGAGAAAGAAATAACGCATTAGTAGAAGTTTTCTTTGTGCGTTTAGCAACAAAATGTGGACGAACGTTGAAATGGTAATTGCCTAAAACTTCTAGTGCAACCTTTCCTATAGGCACTACTCTTTCTTTAGAACCTTTTCCATAAACCCTAATTAGTCGCGATTCATAATCTATATCTGCAGTATTTAGCGTTTGTACTTCACTAATTCTTGCACCAGTCGCATAAAGTAATTCACATATTGCCTTATCTCTAATTCCAACGTCATCCGAACTAAATGTTCCAAGTAGCAATTCCATTTCTTCTAGTTCTAATGCAGGTGCGGGAGGCATTGGAACTTTAGGCAAGGTTAGCTCTTTAATATCTACTACATTTTCACCGTATTCTTTCTCACAAAACTGAAAAAAGCTTCGTAAAGTTGCAACTGTTCTAGCACGTGTGGAAGCACTTCGGTCTTTTTCTTCTTTTGAATCTAGGAACTTTGAGATGTCCGAAAGAGTAATTGAAGTAACCTTTTTATTTTTAAAATATTTACCTGCTCTATTCAAATCATTTTTATAAGCGACAGTTGTATTATTTGCAAAACCTCGAACGCTGGAGCAGTAATCTAAAAACTCTAATTGAGCATCCGAATATGTCAACGTAGCCATACGTACAGTCTATGCGGTTTTAGAAGTACCTCTAATATGTTTGATTGCCCTATCAATATTCACTATAGATTTATTGTCAGTAATCGTTCCATCTTCAATCCAAAGCAGTGCAGTTTCTACGTCTACAGTTATTGTTTCAGCCAATTTTTCTTCAATCCCGTCAGGGTCGTTTCGTTCGAGTTGTTTACAATTTGTTGCTAAAAACAAATATATTTTCTCATCCGTAAAGCCTGGAGATGTGTGCACCCATCCGAGTTCAACGATTTGTTCAGCATGAATAGCAACTTCTTCTATGAGCTCTCGTTTCGCACAATCTTGTAGATCTTCATTAGCTACATCTCGTCTACCTGCTACAGCTTCTAAACTAAGTGCGTCTATAGTCGATCTATATTGTTTAATTAAGACTATATTTCCGTTATCTAGAACAGGAACAACAGCTACTGCACCAATATGGGCGACGCTATTACGAACAAATTCTGTATTTGATTCATCTTCGAGTACCGTGTCTCTCACAACTTTAAAAAAACTGAAGTCGTGAAGAATTTCTCG
>CAUJDU010000080.1 GCA_963169585.1 Actinomycetota bacterium
TCAGAGGCCCACAACGAGTACAAGAAGTTTCTAGCATCTTGCTTAAAAAACAAAAAAAGCTTGATGCCAAACAATTTCAACTATTTGAACTAGCCAAAAATTCTTTTGAGTCACAATTCAAAAGTATTACGAATTGATTCGGGCATGAATAACATCGCCTTCAACGACACGGTAGATTTCCCCAGAATCAGATTCCAATACTAAAGTTCCATCGGCTTGAATATCGATTGCTTTACCTAGAAGTTTTCTAGATACTTGTTCAATTTCAACATCTTTATCGATCGTATGCGAATACAATAGATATTCGCTCAAAACATCAAAATCACACATGTAATTATTGATAACAGAATCAATATAAGTATCTGTATTTATCTCGACATTAAAATCACGTACCGAACAAGCAATATTTCCAAGTTCGTCTCCATAAGCATTCTCTTCAAGGTTTATCCCAATTCCCACACAAAGGAAATCGCCAACGACTTGAGTTAAACACCCACCAAGTTTTTGCCCATTATCAATTACAAAATCATTGGGCCATTTAATTAAAACTGGGATACCATATTCCTTTAGGGCTCGGATATTCGATACAATCAATTTAGCAACATTTTGCCAACTATTAATATCGCCTTTTCGTATCACATAAGTTGCCAAAACGGAAGAGCCTGGTTTAGAAACCCACACTCGTCCTCTCCTACCTTTACCTTCGCTTTGATGCATCGCTGTAAATACTCCAATAATTTGTCCAGGAATAGATTGCTCCGTGTTAAGCTCCAAGCCAGCTAATTTTGACTCCAGAGCTTCAACGGCAATCAACTGGGTAGATTCGACCGTTGCGTAGCTTGAAATGGGAATATCTGCAAACACACGCTTGTGTGTTAATTGGTTCATTCTTTTAAGATACTTGTTGGCGAATACAATGCCAAATTAAAGACATGCTTTAGAAATAACTAAGAGGCACACAGTGATTAAAAAAATCCTCATCGCTAACCGTGGAGAAATCGCAATTCGAATAATGCGAACTGCAAAAGAATTAGGAATAAGTACTGTTGGCGTCTACTCTGATCAAGACCGCGATGCTGCACATGTCCGCTTCGCAGACGAAGCATACAGTCTTGGGGGGCTTACAAGTGCAGAAAGCTATTTAAATACACAAGCAATTTTAGATATCATTGAAACTTCCAACGCAGACGCCGTTCACCCTGGATATGGTTTTTATTCAGAAAATGCAGACTTTGCACAAACTTTAATCGACAAAGGAATTATTTGGATAGGCCCTCCTCCAAGTGCAATACAAGCAATGGGTGACAAAATTTCTGCTCGAGAAGTTGCACAAAAAGCAAATGTTTCGATGGTACCCGGGACTAAAGATCCAATCAATGAAGTAAATGAAGTTATAGATTTTGGAGATAAACACGGCTACCCTATAGCGATTAAAGCAGCCTATGGCGGTGGTGGACGCGGAATGCGTGTTGTATATCAAGCTAGCGAGGCACAAGAAGCTTTCGAAGGCGCAACACGAGAAGCTGTTGCCTATTTTGGTAGACCAGAAACCTACATGGAAAAGTATCTCGTTAGACCACGACATGTTGAAGTTCAAATATTCGGAGATACCCACGGCAATTATGTTTACCTTGGAACAAGAGACTGTTCGGTTCAACGCCGACATCAGAAATTAATAGAAGAAGCACCTGCACCATTTTTATCTGATGAAATAGAAAAAGAAATGGGTCTCCAAGCAATAGCCGTAGCCAAAGCTTGTGGATACACGAATGCCGGTACGATTGAAATGCTTTATGTTCCTGAACGAGATGGCTCAAGAGCAACTTTTTATTTCCTTGAGATGAACACACGTCTACAGGTAGAACATTGCGTTAGTGAAGAAATTACTCGTAGAGATTTCGTAGCAGAACAGATTCGTGTTGCTAATGGAGATCCACTTAGCTTTACCCAAGACGATGTAAAAATACAAGGACACTCAATCGAATGTCGAATAAATGCCGAAGATTCTACAAGTGGTTTTATCCCTTCACCAGGCATTATCTCTAAACTCCGAATGGCCCAAGGTCCTGGAATAAGGTTCGATGGAGGATACGAATCCGGTGATGAAATATCTCAGTATTATGACAATTTACTCGGGAAACTTATTGTATGGGCGCCAAGTCGCGATGAAGCTATAGCTCGACTTTCAAGAGCGATCGAAGAAACAGAGATCGAAGGAATACACCATACTTTAGGCGCCCAAAAAGTAATGCTTAATCACGATGACTTCGTAACAGGTGAACATCACACCAGATGGGTTGAAGATGATTTAGATTCGAATTCTTGGACTGATGAAAAGATTGTCATACACGGTGCGATAACCGAAAGTAGCGAAGAAGTTGTTGTACCTGTAGAAGTCAACGGTAAGAAATTTAGTGTAAAGATGTTTCTCCCACAAACGGGAGGTTCTTCTAACGATTCGGCAAGGAAAAGTGGTTCAAAAAAACCTGGTAGAAAATCTGGGGGTCTTAAATCACCGAATAGCAGTTCGAATGGAACAATATGTGCTCCTATGCAAGGAACTATAGTTGCTGTAAACGTCGCAATTGGAGACGAAGTTAGTAAAGGTCAGACCATTTGTATGCTTGAAGCAATGAAAATGGAGAACCAAATTAAAGCGGATACTGATGGAACCGTCTCAGACTTACTTATATCAGCAGGAGACCTTGTCGGTGCTGGTGATACCATCGCGATACTAGATCCAAAATAAAAAGGGCCTAACCTCACAAAAGGTACTACATGTTTGTACCTTTAATTCGGTCAGACCCTCTAAAGAATCTAAAGTTTAATAACCGTAGAGTACTTCCGTTTCAGTACAGGTAACGTCCGTGTTGCCCTCGGCGAAACTGAAATAGGCATACAAATTATCTTTATCTCCTGGAGACAAATTATATGCAGTTGCATCATATGACTCTTTATCGCCAAGATTTCCTTCACATTGAATAGTTACAGTAAATCCTGTATCAAAGTTAGAGGTATTTTCTATGTAGGAAGAATAGGTAACACTTCCATATGTACTTACATCTACTTTTTTACGGGTAATCGAATAATGAGAAGGGTCTGCTTCGTCTCCGTTGCGTGATCTACTCTCGTTATATTCTTTATTTGATTCATTGATACTTTTTTCAAGCTCAGTTGAAGCGCTATCAGCAGCCACACCAACAAAAAGCCAGAAGACAAGCCAACCGATACCAATCAAGATACCGATTGCTCCAAGAATAATTCCAGTTAGCGCTTGACCTGAACCAACTCCTGTCTCTTCAGCTTTCTTTTTTCCAAGAAAACCAAAAATAACGGCAGGGATACCCGCAAGAAATCCGAAACAAATCGAAACGATTCCAAGTATCATTGCTGTTACGGCCAAACCATTAGATTGCGG
>CAUJDU010000081.1 GCA_963169585.1 Actinomycetota bacterium
TCAGCATGACGTTCTTCTGGAGTTTCTCCATCTAACTTTGTCCCATCAATCGATGGGATGTCTATAGGCGATGGAAGATAGTCGACCACTGCATTAAGCATTGGTTGAACGCCTTTATTTTTGAATGCAGAACCACAAAGCACAGGAACGAACTCACCCGCGATTGTTCCCTTGCGAATCGCCTTTTTGAGTTCATCAATAGAAATTTCTTCATCATTAAGATATTTTTCCATTACATCATCGTCGGCACTAGCAACAGTATCTAATAGCATATGGCGGTATTCGTCAGCCTTTTCTTTCAGCTCAGGACGAATATCACAAACTTCAAAATCTTGGCCTTCGCTTGGGTCATCAAGCGCCCATTTGACTTCTTTCATTTGAACTAGGTCAACAATTCCTTCAAAAACGTCCTCAGCACCAATCGGTAAATGCAAAACAGCAGCATTTGCACCAAGACGTTCTTTAATAGTGTCAAGACACATATAAAAGTTTGCACCTGTTCGGTCCATCTTGTTAACAAAACACATTCTTGGCACGTTATATTTATCAGCTTGACGCCATACAGTCTCAGATTGAGGCTCAACTCCAGCAACACCATCAAATACCGCAACTGCACCATCGAGTACACGAAGAGAACGTTCAACTTCAACAGTAAAGTCAACGTGTCCAGGTGTATCGATAATCTGAATCATGTGATCATTCCACATACAAGTAGTTGCAGCAGACGTGATGGTAATACCGCGCTCTTGCTCTTGTTCCATGTGGTCCATAACCGCAGCACCTTCATGAGTTTCACCGATTTTGTATGTACGACCGGTATAAAACAAAATTCGTTCTGTTGTTGTTGTTTTACCGGCATCGATGTGTGCCATGATTCCAATATTGCGAACTTTTTCGAGTGGGTGACGTGACATTTTTGTTCTTTCTTAGATATTATTCAGTGATAAATTCAGCTCAATATTTTAGCGGGTGAAGGGCAGATTTTTCGTACTGTCGTATTCGGGGAAAAAGTAGCTGCTAAACGCATAAATTTAGGGTTTTATAAACTTATATTGAATAGTGCCAAGATATCTCTCGCGCGGGGATGACCTCAAATACATAGGTAGAATCGTCGACATAGCTATCTTTCATGTCTTTGGTGTACTTTTCTTCCAGTAGCTTCTTCATGGGTATTGGGGCTTTTTCATAATCATATTTTTTGGTTTGCCCTCGTACAATGTATGTTTCTTTTCCTCCGAAACAAAGAACGATCTTATTTAGGTTTTCAATATTCTTATATGTTTGAGATTTATCGTGGGTTTGGAAATAGATAACCTTGTCTTGGACGATAAACCACACAGGTACAAGATTTGGATCGCCATTTGGTTTCGTTGTGGCAATAAAAACTATTTCTTCTCGATTGAGAAGATTTGCAATTTCTGTTGCATTGAGCGCCATAAGCTAATCCTACCCCTCCATCTGAGCGATGGGCATATTAACTCCCGGATTTGTCGTATTAAGAGGCCCATCGCTGGAGGAGGCGGTTGAATTGAGCACGAATTTCGTCATCAGATTGCATATGAGTAAATCGTAAAATTATCCATCCTTCAGCCACGATATCGTTTTGCCTTGTTTTATCTGCATCAAATGCAATACGATCTGAGTGATAAATGAACCCGTCGACTTCAATCGCTATTTTGAAGGATGGAATTGCAAAATCAATCCGATACTGTTTTGTGCCACAGGCTAATAAATACTGTGGAATGATTTGCTCACGTGTAATCTCAGATAGAACCCGGTAAATCCGAGCTTCAAGAGTACTTTCAATTCGCTTGTAAGTACGAGGATCTGCCAAGTACCCATGAATGATTTCTTCAACTCTTGACTTCGACCTTCCCGGTGCAGGCCATAATGCATCTAACGTTAAGCGGAGTTTTCGCGCACTTGTATATTCCTGACGAATTGCAGAGTCAACGACGGACGAAAATATCTGCGGAGGAATATGTCGAGCCGATTCGATGATGGCACATTCCACTGATACTTGTGGAATATTATTCACAACAGTTCGTGTCAATATTTCTTTTTCATATATCGAACGATGAATACTCGTACTCAAACGACGTCCACTTTCTCTTGGAATAGTCACATGAAAAGGAACAATAAGCCCATTTCTTTTCGATACAAACTCTTTTAAAAGTAACCCTCTGTTAATCAAAGCAGATTCATGAGAGAGCAATGCATGCGGACCCGATCGAAAAACGTGTACTATCGCATCGCGATACCACGACTTTTGAGATCCGGATAATGCGTACACGCCTCGATCAAGCCGAGTAAAAAGCGCGTTGTTGACCACCCGGTAAAACGAACTTTGGGTAATACCTATCTCTTTTAGTTGAAAAGCTGCAAAAATTCCGTGTTGTTGTGCAGCAAGAGCAACAACTTTTTCTATATTGGACATTTTTCTTCCCTTTATATTTGGATGAGGGAAGAAAGATTCTGTGCGATGGGCCTTTAAATACTACAAATGCGAGAGTTTAAAGGCCCATCGCTGGGAGTTTTTACCAGCGGAAGTGAGCAAATGCCTTGTTAGCTTCTGCCATTTTCTGAAGGTCATCACGCTTTTTAATAGATGTACCAACGCCGTTAGCAGCATCCATAATTTCTTGAGCTAAACGTTCTGCCATTGTTTTTTCACGGCGTTTACGTGAGTGCTCTACAACCCAACGGATAGCCAAAGTTGTTGCACGTCGAGGCTTAACTTCAACAGGTACTTGGTATGTTGCTCCACCAACACGGCGTGAACGAACTTCCAAAGCAGGTCGAACGTTTTCGATAGCTTTTTTCAAAGTCGGGATTGGATCTCCGGCTTCATCGCCGTCAGTTTTCTTAGTTTTAATAATCTCAAGCGCATCATAAACAATTGATGAAGCAATTGATTTTTTACCACTAAGCAAAATCTTGTTAATTAATTGTTGAACAACTACCGAATGATAAATCGGATCAGGTAGGAGTTCTCTTCTCGGGGCTGGACCTTTACGTGGCATTAGGACTTCTTCTCCTTCTTAGCACCATAACGTGAACGTGCTTGTTGACGATTAGCAACACCGGAGGCGTCAAGAGTTCCACGAACTACTTTGTAACGCACACCTGGAAGGTCTTTCACTCGACCACCACGAACAAGAACGATTGAGTGTTCTTGAAGGTTGTGTCCGATTCCTGGGATATAAGCTGTAACTTCAACACCAGTTGAAAGACGCACACGTGCGATCTTTCTTAACGCTGAGTTAGGCTTACGAGGAGTAAGAGTTTTTACTTGAGTACATACACCACGACGTTGTGGTGATCCTTTCAAAGCTGGAACAACCGACTTGGTTGTTTTCACTTTGCGCCCTTTGCGGACGAGCTGTTCAATAGTTGGCACTAGCGCACTACTTTCTCTTGTCAATTGCAGACAAGTTGCTTTTCCTTATGGTTCTAGCGTTTTACAGAACCCGTTCTGTTGACTTAGCTCCGGCAATACTTCGAGCAGTTAGCACGGCGCTCAGCAACGTCAACAGGAAATACATTCTACGATAGCCAGATCGACTAGGCAAAATCGTATGAAAAATAGGTTTATTGACTGAAATGTCCAGCTCATGGGCTGATTTAAAAATCTCAAGATTTTTGTAGTCTTTTGAAAATCCTAACCGTCTACCTTCATGTAACCAATGCTTATCCATCACGGAGGAATAATGAAATTAAAAATGACCGCCCTAGGATTAATTGCAATTCTTGCACTAAGTGCCTGCGACACAACAATTCCAGGTGGACCAACCGTCCCAACCGTCCCAACACTACCAACAACGACAACAACACCTATACCTTCACCAGTTCAGGTATCTGGTTTGAAGCTTGACCGGGTAGAAAATGTCAATGGTAACACTTACAACGCCTATTTCTCCTGGGAAGCCTCCCCAACACCAAACGTGAAATATTGCGTATCAACAACATCTGTTGGATCAACAGGAAATGTTGAAGGAGGATGCACCTGGAACAATCAATATCTATCCAGTGACACCCAAAGAGGATTTGGGCTTATGTTCGACAAAGATGTTGACTACAAAGTTTCTGTCACAACTATTGATTCAAACAACCAACTATCGCCTGTAACAACTCTTACTTGGAGGATACCAACAGCGGTTTCTCCAGCTACAAACCTTAAGCTTGACCGGGTCGAGAATGTCAATGGTAATACTTACAACGTATTTTTCTCTTGGGATGCCTCTACAACCCCTAACGTAAAATACTGTGTATCAACAACATCCGTTGGATCAACAGGAAATGTTGAAGGAGGATGCACCTGGAATAACCAATATCTATCCAGCGATACCCACAGAGGCTTCGGATTAGTCTTCGAAAAGGGCTACACCTACAAGTTCCAAGTTACAGCTATCGATGCAAACAACAACCAATCTGTCACCAACTCAATAATCTGGCAACTTCCATAGTTACTATAAAATTGAGATCGAAATGCGGGCTTTTAGGCCCGCTTTTCATTTTTCTTGGTAAAATGTAGTCCATTCGCCATGAAATCACGTCTTCTTGTTTATGTTGGCCCTAATATTCGACGAAAGACCAAATGTCTGGATTCAAGTTGGAGATATGGTGAGCACAAAACCAAATGTAAGACACAACGTTGTTAACATGAGCCCCACAATATCCTCAACAATAAATATTGATACTATTCAATCTCTTTATGAATCAAATTACAAAAATTTCTATGGATACTCATACTCGCTCAGCTTTTCTAAAGAACTAGCATCCGATATAGTTCAAACTGTTTTTGCGAGACTTGTTGTTAAGATCAAAAAATAGGAACTATCGAAGTAGACAATTTAGAAGCATATGTAATTCGATCAATTAGGAATGAATTTATTGATCGTAAAAAGAAAGAACTTAAAAGACCAAACCACCTTGAGCTCGTCAATGGCGAAAGCCCATCTGCGGAAGTTACCCATTTAAGCAGGACATCAAATTCTTCACTAGAAACCGCTATTGCAAAACTGCCAACGACTCAAAGAACATGCATAATGCTTTATTATTTCAACGAAATGAATACATCAATTATTGCAAAAGAGATTGGCGTTAGCGTGAGTACGGTAAAAACACATTTACAAAGAGCAAAAGCAACATTAGCGAAAATTAATTTTAACGATGTTCAAGATGGGGATCGATAATCATGGATAACAATGATGCTTTTGAAGAAAAAATAAGAACTGCCGTTACAAACATCAATCAAAATGCTATAGATACTGCGCCTCAGTCAAACTGGATTGGTGTTTTGGGTCGGTCAGAAAATATTTCCTCGTCCAGCAATAAACTATTACTGTCACGAAAATATAAAATATTGTCTGCTGCAGCATCGGTATTGCTAGTTATATTCGTTGGGACCTTGCTGATAACAACACTAGATGAAGACAAACCACAAATTATCAGAACTGCAGATTCCACAACAACAACTGCTGGTAAGGAAATTGAATCTACAGCATCAACGACTCAACCTATTCCTGCTGAGACAGTTGTTAGTGTGGTGCCCTCTACAAGCCAAAATCCAAAAACAACACAATCTCTTGCCCCAACGACACTGGCACCGGCCCGGCCAGCCAATCCTTCTAACCCACAATTCACTGGTAGAGATGTAGTCAATCCTGGAAATCCTGGAACTTATACTGTCTACTTCTCGTGGAATCCATCTCCAACTCCTGGTGTCAAATATTGTGTGGGAACTACATCGCATGGCTCTAGTCAGATATTTCCTAATTGTTCAATAAGCAACCCTTACTTAGTAAACGGAACTAGTACAGGGTTTGGACTAGTGTTCGAGACTGGAGTCACTTATCAGTTCCAAGTCACTGCGGTAGATGCAAACGATCGCAAATCAGACACAATCTATTTGAATTGGCAACTTCCATAAGTCGATAGGACAATGTGTCAAGCAAGGGCCTAGAGTAGTGGTTAAGTAAAGATCCTGGAGGTTAGTTATGCAAATCGATATTGGAATCGGAGAAAAAGACCGTACAGAAGTTGCTGAGAGCTTAAAATCTGTGTTGGCAGATACCTATACTCTGTATTTGAAGACACATCACTTCCATTGGAATGTGACAGGACCAATGTTTAACACCCTTCATCTCATGTTTGAAACTCAATATAATGAACTTTGGATCACAGTAGATGAAATTGCAGAGCGCATCCGTTCTCTAGGCGTATATTCGCCAGGTACATATTCTCAATTTGCTCAACTTACATCAATAAAAGAAAATGAAGATGTTCCTAGCGCAAACGACATGATTAGAGAATTAGTTGAAGGCCACGAAACTTGTGCGAGAACTGCTCGTTCAGTAATGCCAACTGCAAGCAAAGCAGAAGATGAAGCGACTGTTGATTTGTTAACTCAACGACTTACATACCATGAGAAAACAGCATGGATGTTGCGTTCATTATTGGCCAGCTAATTTTTTAGAAAATCTGGAACATATAGGTCGGCCATTATTGGTTCCCACCACCAATGGTTGTCTCTGTACCATTTAACTGTTTTTTCTAGGCCTTGCTCAAAAGTGACACTTGGCTTATAGCCGAGTTCACGCATAAGCTTTGAATGATCTATCGCATAGCGCCGATCGTGTCCCGGTCGGTCTGCGACAAACTTCTTTTCTGAAGAAGTTTCAGGTACTGATGCAAGTATTGCATCGGCAATTTCTATTCCGTTCTTCTCTGCACCACCGCCAACACAATAGGTTTCTCCAGCTTTTCCATTGTGCAAGATCAAATCGATTGCAGCACAGTGATCTTCTACAAATAGGTAATCACGCACGCTTTTACCATCTCCATAAATTGTTAAATCTTTACCGCTAAGCGCAAACAAAGCGAATAGGGGAACAATATTTTCTGGTACTTGATAGGGGCCATAGTTGTTTGAACAGTTAGAAATTGTTGTGTTTAAACCATAGGTTGCAAAATATGCTCGAACCAAATGATCGCTAGCTGCTTTGGTTGCAGAATATGGGCTGCGAGGATCGTATGGAGTTTCTTCGTTAAATTTTGTATCTTGATCTAGTTCGAGTTCACCAAAAACTTCATCTGTTGATACATGGTGAAATCTTTGTACCCCAAATTCTTTCGACAATCTTAAAAGAATATTTGTTGCTGTCACGTTGCTAGAAACAAATGCATCTGGATCTTCGATTGAACGATCGACATTAGATTCTGCTGCTAAGTGCACAACATATTCGAAACCACCATTTTCAAATAGTGCGCGCAGTTTGTCTTCTTCAACTAAATCAAATTGATGAAATTCAATACTGTCTATAATATCGGCTAAATTTTCTTTTCGACCTTGTGAATTAAGTTTGTCTACTACAACTATTTCGTAGCTAGGATATTTTTTGTTTATTAAATGAACAAAGTTCGAACCGATAAATCCTGCGCCACCTGTAATAAGAATTCTTGTCATGCACTGATCTTACGCCACTCGACTATACCCATGCGAAAGAAGCTAATGCTCTAAGCCTCCAGAAGGTCTGGTTATTATGTCACTTAGGAGCATACGATCGCTCTTTGTTAATACGGGTGGAAAATCATCTAAAAAGTGTCGCAGAGCTGAATCAAGGATATCGCAAACTTCTTGTGCATCGCTGAAACTCAATTGGTCTAAGACAGCACCTTGGTCTAGCTCTATGAATGTTTGAGTAAAGCCCTCAAGAAATTCTTCATACGCACCAGTCAGGGTATCGACACGTTCTTTTATATGTTGGAACTTTCGCATCTCAAAACTTAAGCCCCTATCATCGCCCAAAGGAAAATTTGCTTTTTTAGGGAGGTAAATCAACTCTATTTGACCTTGAAACGATGCCTTAAATTGTTCTATATCGGGAAGCTGAAAAATATCTTTTTTTATTTGATCGGCATATCTTTTCATGGTAAGTCTGGCTTGGAGCGCTATCTGATCTTCATCAAGTGATTCGTCCTCTTCAAGTTGGTAAAAACAATTTTGATATTCATCACGGTAATCTCTAGTTTTTCTGACAACATCAACAAGATCACCTAAAAATACGATGTTATTAAGATCTTGGTTGTACCTTTTTCCCATAGCCTAATTACCCATTTCATAGAAAATATATCAATTATCTATCGAGTTCTTATACGTTCTAATTGAGTTGAAATTTCCGACATTATTCCTAGTGAATTAGCTGGAATTGGTTCCACATTATTAGCTCGCCAGTTATTATTAAGCGCTAATTTTGGTAATGCGCGAAATGCAACATTTAAGGCATCATTTCTTAAAATTATAACTAGAGAATCTCGATCATGTCCTTCAACAATTGGAGAATGAATTGGAGGTTGTCTCAAATAATCTACGTCAGTATCCATAACAATAAGATCTTTCGATTTTTGTAGAACAACTTCAAGACTCTGCTTGTCTCTTCCGATAACCCACGGATCGCTATCATCGCCTAACGAAATTGATAAAACTACAGCGCGAACTTCTTGATCAGTGTGTGTGGGCTCAAAATGGTCAAGCGCACTAACTCGTTCACCATCGTTATAATGAATTAGTTCAAAGGAGATATCACGAGTATCTCTGTATAAAGAAAAAACATCCATCATTCCTAGTTGATCTAAAACATCAACACATCGGTCTGCAATTTTTTCGATATGCTCAATCTCTCTAGATAACTTCCCTGCGGCTTGGGCTAACGAGATATGTGTCATGTTGCTTAAAGCCCCCAACCCATCTATCCCATTAGGATAAACAGGGCTGTCCATAAGAGCCAATTTTCTTTGGTCAGGCTTATTTCGAGTAGGGAAAAGATCTCTATGCCTGGCAAAAAATGTTCCTTCGATACGCAAGCTAGAGAAGCCATCCCGAACAAACATATGGATATCACAATCTGGATTATAAGGATTCCCTACCCCAAGCCCAAACTGCCCACTTGTAAGCCCATCACTTAAAACTCGAGGCATATACGATGAATATAAAATTAGCTCATCAGCTGTTTTCTGCTTTATCCCGCTAGGGACAACTATAAAGCCTTTTGCTATCAGGTGGTCAAGAACTTCATGTTCGGCGGGCGTATTTCCTATTAGGGTCAAGAGAACATAATATCATGACAAAACAATCTCGCAGTTGTCTCCAACTTGAATTTCAAATTTAGAGGTAAGGCCTGCCTTAATTTCTAAAACGTATCGAGCTGGTTGTTCGGAATAAAAAACTGTCGGGTAAGTTCCTGGTGAAATTGATTCTTCAATATGAACCACTTTACAAATTTGATCGAGCCACAAAATATCTATCGAGTAGTTCATGTCTTTCATCCAGATTCCATGTTTTGCGTCTTCTTTGAAATCGAACAACAACCCTTGGTTTGAATTTAGATTTTTTGTGCCGCTCAGACCTTGAACCCGTTCTTTATCGGTACTGGCAATTTTAATATTAAATTCGGCATTAGAAAAAATTATTGTACTTTGCTTAGGAGGCTTAGAGGTCGAGCTCGTTACCGAGATTGGGTCAGGACCATTTGAACATCCAGTCAGCAAAATAACAAATATAAAAACGACAATATACGGAGTGTTTAATCTCACAACCATATTCTACGAATATTTCTGTGTTGGGGCGTTTAACACTGGGAATGCCAGTGTTAAACGCCCCAACACTAGTTAAATTGCTTGTTCGCCTGGAGCTTCTTCTGGAGATCCTTCGCTCTGTTCAAGAGGACTAACAACTTCAGTAGATTCTTCGCTACGCTCAGAATGACCGAGTGAAGATTCTGGAGCACTAACTTCAAAGTTGAACTCTGGAATTTCTTCTACTGCTGTACCCATCGACATGAAACTTGCCATATCATCTGGTGAAGCAGAGAAACTTGAAGTTCCAATATCGTCTAATGAAGCACGCAATCTATCTGCCAAGTCAAGATCTGCATCTTCATCATCTGCAGACCAGAACGACATTGGAGTGTAGTTAGGAGCATCAGTTCGAATTTCGTTATATTGCTTCATACCAGTACCAGCCGGGATGAGCTTTCCAATAATAACGTTTTCTTTCAAACCAACAAGTGAGTCACTTCGACCATCAATCGCAGCTTCAGTCAAGACACGAGTTGTCTCTTGGAAAGAAGCAGCTGACATCCATGAGTCAGTTGCAAGTGAAGCCTTAGTGATACCCATAAGTTCAGGTCGACCTTCAGAAGGCTTTAATCCTTGTTCAACTAGGTGACGGTTTACATCTCCAAAGACACGTGAGTCGATTTTAGATCCTGGCAAGAATTGTGAATCTCCTTGCTCAGAAACCATAACTCGACGCAACATTTGTCGAACGACAACTTCTATATGCTTATCGTGAATAGATACACCTTGTTCACGATAAACACGCTGTACTTCATCAGCTAAGTAAAGTTGAGCTTCACGCACACCCTTGATAGCTAAAATTTCTTTTGGATCAAGAGAAGTTTTAGCGTCACCAGTTAGACGGTCACCAGCCTGGACCTCTTGTCCTTCGCTAACAGCCATGGTCACGCGGCGAGAAACAACATGGTCGATCTCTTCACCCTTGTCAGTAACAATAGTGATGACCTTTTCACCCTTGTCGTTTTCGCCAACACGAACAACACCAGATTCAAGTGCCAAAGCAGCTTTACCTTTAGGAGTTCGAGCTTCGAAAAGTTCAACAACACGAGGAAGACCGTGAGTAATATCCTCACCAGCCACACCACCAGTGTGGAAAGTACGCATGGTTAGCTGAGTTCCAGGTTCACCAATTGATTGCGCAGCAATAATACCGATAGCTTCACCAAGCTCAACGAGCTTTCCGCTTGCAAGCATGTTTCCATAACAGTATCGGCATACACCATTAAGAGTGTCACACGTTAGTACTGAACGCACACGTACTCGATCTAGCTTTGGATCGTCGATCAAAACTTTAAGTTCTGCTTCACGGATGATTGTATTGCGAGGCATAACGTCTCCGTTTGCCAACTTCACATCATCCGAGAGTGTACGGTGTAGAAGTTTGTTCTCAAGGAAGCGAACATAATCACTTAACGCCAAGATATCTTCAACCCAAACACCACGAGGAGAACTACAGTCATCTTCTCGAACGATAAGTTCTTGAGCAACGTCGACAAGTCGACGTGTTAGATAACCAGAGTCAGCAGTTCTAAGCGCAGTATCAGCAAGACCTTTACGTGCACCGTGCGTTGAAATGAAATACTCGAGAACAGACAAACCTTCACGGAAGTTAGATTTGATCGGTCGAGGAATAATTTCACCACGAGGGTTAGCCACAAGACCACGCATACCTGCAATCTGTCGAAGCTGCATGACGTTACCACGAGCTCCAGAACCGATCATCATTTCAATAGGATTGAAACGCTTACCGGCAAGTTCATCTTGCAAAGCATCTTTAACCTTGTCAGTTGCTTCAGTCCAGATTTCAATTTCTTTACGTCGACGCTCTTCATCAGTGATGATACCTCGATCGTATTGTTGCTCTACCTTACCTGCTTCACCTTCATAATGGTTAAGCAAATCTCTCTTATCCTTTGGAGTCGTAACGTCGGTAATAGCAATTGTAAGACCAGCTTGAGTTGCATACTTGAAACCTGCATCTTTCAAGTTATCAAGTGAATCAGCAACAGCTTTACGCTCGAAGTCTTCAACAAGAAGAGAGCAAATATCTGTAAGGTCCTTTTTCTTTACCGTAATATTTTGGTACGGGAAAGTTTCAGGGAAACAATTGTTGAAAATGATTCGTCCCAAAGTTGTTTCAACCATAACTCTTTCAGGGTTGGCATCTGTCGCTTCGTAACGCTTTATCACTATGGCATCTGAATTTGCATCGTCTCGCGTTGGGAATAGTTCTTCTGGGAAACGAGATGCGCTCATACGAACTTTGATCTTCGCGTGAAGATTCAAACGTTCTTTACCATCTTCTGATTCACCAGAATTAGCTCCCAACAGGGCCCGCGTTGCACCTCCAGCTTGTAGACGATCATCGTAAGCCAAGAAAGCTTCGTTGACACTAGAGAAAGTACGGCCTTGTCCCATTGCACCATCGCGGTGTTCAGTTAGATAATAAGCACCGATAATCATGTCTTGTGTAGGTAGCGACAAAGGTCGACCTGATGCAGGAGACAAAATATTGTGCGATGACAACATTAGAAGTCGTGCTTCTGCCATTCCTTCTGAGCTAAGTGGCACATGAACCGCCATCTGGTCACCATCGAAGTCAGCGTTGAATGCTGCACAAACAAGAGGGTGAAGTTGGATAGCTTTTCCTTCAACCAATCGAGGTTCGAAAGCTTGAATACCCAGACGGTGAAGCGTCGGAGCACGGTTCAAGAAAACAGGATGTTCTTTAATTGTCTCTTCCAAAACATCCCAAACTTGAGGACGCGAACGTTCCACCATTCGCTTTGCACTCTTAATGTTTTGCGCAAGTTCAAGATCCACGAGACGTTTCATAACAAAAGGCTTGAAAAGTTCTAGTGCCATTTGCTTTGGAAGTCCACATTGGTGAAGTTTCAATTCTGGTCCAGCAACAATTACGGAACGACCTGAATAGTCAACACGTTTTCCAAGAAGGTTTTGACGGAATCGTCCTTGCTTACCTTTAAGCATGTCTGATAGCGACTTCAGAGCACGTCCACCGGGTCCAGCAACTGGGCGCCCACGACGACCGTTGTCGAACAATGCATCTACAGCTTCTTGAAGCATTCGCTTTTCGTTGTTGATAATAATTTCTGGGGCTTCTAAATCAAGTAGACGTTGAAGACGATTATTTCGGTTGATAACACGACGATACAAATCGTTAAGGTCAGATGTTGCAAAACGTCCACCATCAAGCTGAACCATTGGTCGCAAGTCCGGTGGAATAACAGGAACAACTTGCAATATCATTCCATCTGGAGAGTTCAAACGTTCACCGTTTGCATCACGCTTGTTGAACGATGCAACAACTTTAAGTCTCTTAATAGCACGGGCTTTTCTTTGACCCTTACCAGTAAGAATAGTTTCCTTCAACATTTCCTCTTCTTCTTCAAGGTTCATGTTGTCGATAAATTGGCGGACAGCTTCAGCACCCATTCCACCTGTGAAATACTCCTCAAAACGGTCGCGAAGTTCACGCCAGATCGGACCATCTTCTACCAGCTGACGAGGAGCTAGCGAACGGAACAAGTCCCAAACTTCTTTCAATGCATCAAGTTCAACTTCGTAACTTTCGCGAAGATCTTCTATTTCCTTTTCTGCAATTCGACGAAGTTTATCAAGCTCTGCTTTTTTCGCGCCACGCTTTTCTGCGGCCGTGACATCTGTTTCAAGTTCTTTAAATCGAGCTTCGATAGCAACGTCACGTTCTTGTTCTAGTTCTTTTCGCTCTTCATTAAGTTCAGCTTCGAGAGATTCAAGGTCGTTATGACGCTTGTCTTCATCAACACTAACGATAAGGTGAGATGCAAAGTAGATAACTTTTTCAAGAGATTTTGGAGCGATATCGATTAGGTAACCAAGGCGAGAAGGAACACCTTTGAAATACCAAATGTGAGTTACAGGAGCGGCCAGTTCGATGTGTCCCATGCGTTCACGACGTACTTTAGAACGTGTTACTTCAACACCACATCGTTCACAGATGATTCCCTTGAAACGAACACGCTTATATTTTCCACATGCACATTCCCAGTCTTTAGTTGGACCGAAAATCTTTTCACAGAAAAGACCATCTTTTTCCGGCTTTAATGTTCGGTAGTTAATAGTCTCAGGCTTTTTCACTTCACCTGTTGACCAGGATCGAATCTGCTCTGCAGTAGCGAGAGATATTGTTAGGCGTTGTGACTCGTTTACGTCAATCATTTACTTTCCTTCTCTAGGAGGCCTGGCCCGGCAAAACGGACAAATCGTATTAAGATCTGCACTTTTTGTCGCCACCAATACTCTCCCATTGCGATTGGTCCCTTTTGCCGGGCCAGGCCTCCTATTAAGCTCCAGCGGTTTGTGGAGCACGAACATCGTCATCGTCCTCGCCTTTTTCGTGGCGAGACAAGTTAATGCCCAAAATTTCTTGTGCGCGGTACGCTTCCTCATCGGTATCTCCAACTCGGATTTCAGCACCTTCACCATTCAAAACTTTGACATCAAGACATAGCGACTGCATTTCCTTTATAAGAACCTTAAAGGATTCTGGAATTCCTGGTTCTGGAATATTCTCACCCTTAACAATTGCCTCATACACTTTCACGCGACCAAGCACATCGTCAGATTTGATAGTAAGAATTTCTTGAAGAGCATAAGCAGCTCCATAAGCTTCCAGCGCCCAAACTTCCATTTCTCCAAATCGCTGTCCACCGAATTGTGCTTTACCACCAAGCGGCTGTTGCGTAATCATTGAGTATGGTCCAGTTGAACGTGCGTGAATCTTGTCATCCACCATGTGAGACAGTTTTAAAACGTACATCACACCAACTGTTGTAGGGTTATCGAATCTTTCTCCAGTTCGACCATCATACAACCAAGCTTTTCCGTCGTTGCCAACAAGGCGTTCACCGTGTTGACCATCAGGTCGCATGTCTTTTAGCAGACCTTGGATTGTAATATCGTTTCCTTCAATGCCGTCATCTTCGTCATCCCAAAGCGCTCCATCAAATACAGGAGTCGCAACATAAGTTGCTGGGTTAGCAACGGGACGAGTTTTACGTACTTGCTTTTCACGAGCGTTAACACCGCTCCATCCGTGAAGAGCAACATAACCTAAGTGGCATTCAAGGACCTGACCGATGTTCATTCGAGAAGGAACACCTAGTGGATTCAAGATAACATCAACTGAAGTTCCATCAGCGAGGAAAGGCATATCGCCTTCAGGTAAAATCTTTGCGATAATACCTTTGTTTCCGTGACGACCAGCAAGTTTGTCTCCGACCTGAATCTTTCGTCGTTGTGCAACATACACACGAACAAGTTGATTTACACCAGGAGGAAGTTCGTCACCGTTGTCGCGGCTGAACACCTTAACGTCAATAACTTTTCCTGATTCACCGTGAGGAACCTTCAAAGAAGTATCACGAACTTCACGAGCTTTTTCACCGAAAATAGCTCGAAGTAATCTTTCTTCAGGTGTAAGTTCAGTTTCACCCTTAGGTGTAACTTTCCCAACCAAAATATCGCCAGCATTAACTTCTGCTCCAACACGAACAATACCGCGTTCGTCGAGGTCACGCATTACGTCATCTGCGAGGTTTGGAATATCACGAGTGATTTCTTCTGAACCAAGTTTTGTGTCACGAGCATCAATTTCATGCTCGTCGATATGAATCGAAGTTAACACATCATCTTTAACAAGTCGCTCGTTAAGAACAATAGCGTCCTCAAAGTTACAACCGTTCCAGATCATGAAAGCAACAACAAGGTTTTTACCAAGAGCTAATTCTCCTTGATCGGTTGAAGAACCATCAGCAAGAACCTGACCCTTTTTAATTTGTTGGCCAATATCAACAATCGGTTTTTGGTTAATGCAAGTACCTTGGTTTGATCTGCGGAACTTAAACAATTGGTGAGTTTTACGTCCTGCGGTTGCATAATCGATACTGATAACTGAACCTGAAACATCAATGACTGTTCCGTCATCTTCTGCCAAAAGAACATCACCAGCATCTTGCGCACAACGGTCTTCGATACCAGTTCCAACAATTGGAGCATCAGCATGAACCAAAGGCACAGCTTGACGTTGCATGTTTGCACCCATCAAAGCACGGTTTGCATCGTCGTGCTCAAGGAAAGGAATCAAAGCTGTAGCGATAGATACCATTTGACGTGGTGAAACATCCATGTATTCAATTTCGGTTGGTGGTACGAAAGCAACTTCACCACGGCCAGCACGTACAAGAATACGCGGGTCTAGGAATTTGCCGTTCTCATCCACACGAGCATTTGCTTGTGCGATAACGTATCTATCTTCTGAGTCAGCTGATAGATAGTCAATCTTTTTTGTTACAACACCATCTTTAACCTGGCGGTATGGAGACTCGATGAAACCAAACGAGTTAATTCGTGCGAATGAAGCCAAATATCCAATAAGACCAATGTTTGGACCTTCTGGAGTTTCAATAGGACACATTCGTCCATAGTGAGAAGAGTGAACATCTCGAACTTCGAAACCTGCACGTTCACGAGATAGACCACCAGGTCCAAGTGCAGACAAACGACGTTTGTGAGTTAGACCAGAAATTGGGTTTGTCTGGTCCATGAACTGTGAAAGTTGTGAAGAACCAAAGAATTCTTTGATTGCAGCAACAACTGGTCGAATATTAATAAGAGTCTGAGGTGTAATGGCTTCAGAATCTTGAGTGGTCATTCGTTC
>CAUJDU010000082.1 GCA_963169585.1 Actinomycetota bacterium
AATGAAACAATGGATGATGAGAATTACAAAATATGCTGATCGTTTAATTGATGATCTCCATGGCCTTGACTGGACTGATGCGATTAAGAATCAGCAAATAAACTGGATCGGAAAATCACGTGGTGCAACTGTAGCATTTGACATTTCAGGCCATATCGGTGAACCTGTAGAAGTTTTTACTACACGTCCTGAAACACTCTTTGGTGCAAGCTATTTAGTTCTTGCTCCAGAACTAGGTTTGGTGGATGAAATTACTTCAAGCGAATATTTATCTGAAGTTGACCCGAAATGGAAAACGGTGGAGGGCAAAGTTTATGAGAACCCAAAAGAAGCAGTGCAAGCATATAGAAAAGTAGTAGAAAAGAAATCTGAACGAGATAGGCAAAACGATACCAAAGAAAAAACTGGAGTCTTTACAGGCGCTTATGCCATAAATCCTGTAAATGGAGTGTCGTTACCAATTTTTATAGCTGATTATGTTTTATCCGGTTATGGAACAGGAGCCATTATGGCTGTTCCAGCGCATGATCCGCGCGACTTCGAATTCGCAAGCAATTTTAACCTTGATAAACCAATAGTTATTGAG
The DNA here is from genome assembly GCA_963169585.1 of Actinomycetota bacterium. GTDB lineage: Bacteria > Actinomycetota > Acidimicrobiia > IMCC26256 > JAGPDB01 > JAGPDB01. The sequence goes on from CAUJDU010000082.1 coordinate 587, forward strand.
CCAACTGACGACTGGTTAAGTGATAATGGTGCTAAAGCAGACGATGTGTTAACTTGGCCAGAAGCATTTGTAGGAGACTCCACCTCAAAAAATATTGATAGTTCAAACGATTCTATCGATCTAAATGGAATGATAAAAAATAATGCAATAGATACTATTTGTGATTGGTTAGATGAAAATAATCTTGGAACTTCTGCGATCACCTATCGATTACGTGACTGGTTGTTTTCGCGCCAACGTTATTGGGGAGAACCTTTTCCTATCGTTTTCGACGAAGATGGGAATGCCTTTGGTGTACCTGAGGAAGATTTACCTGTAACTTTACCAGACTTAGATGATTTTGCCCCAGAGAGTAGTAACGATCCAGATGCGAAGCCCAAACCTCCGCTTGGTCGAGCAACTGATTGGATCACCGTTGATTTAGATCTCGGAGATGGCCTTAAAACTTACACCCGTGAAACAAATACAATGCCAAACTGGGCTGGTTCATGTTGGTACTACTTGCGATATTTAGATCCGTTTAACGATAAAGAAATTATAGACAGTGATGTAGAAAAATATTGGGCAGGTCAAAATAGTCAACCTGGTCTAGTTGATCTCTATGTCGGCGGGGCAGAGCATGCTGTATTGCATCTCCTTTATGCCCGTTTTTGGCATAAAGTTCTCTATGATCGAGGGATTGTAAGCACTCCTGAACCTTTCCAGCGGTTAATAAATCAAGGAATGATACAAGGATCAGCATATAAAGATGCTCGAGGTGCATACGTGCCAGCTAGTGATGTTCTAGAGCAAGATGGAAATTTTTTCTATGATGGCGAACAAGTAACACAAGAGTTTGGGAAAATAGGTAAGTCGTTAAAGAATATGATTTCACCAGATGACATGTGCGAACAATATGGTGCAGACACGTTACGTATGTATGAAATGTTCATGGGTCCACTTGAAATGAGTCGTCCATGGAGTACTTCAGACGTTTCGGGAGTTTATCGTTTCTTGCAGAGGTTATGGCGAAGTATTGTTGATGAAGAAACTGGTAAATCCAAAGTTGATGAATCTGAACCCAACAATGAACTTAAACGATTGCTTCATAAAACAATTGCAGGTGTTAATGGCGACTATTGTTCATTAAGTTTTAATACTGCTATAGCAAAAATGTTCGAATTGAATAACGAAGTTACAAAATATATTGGTGCGGGTAATAATTGTCCTCGTGAAATCGCACAAGCTATGACACAAATGGTTGCTCCATTAGCCCCGCATATTAGTCAAGAACTTTGGAGCATATTAGGAAATGAAACTCAAGTTGTCTATGAGCCTTTTCCTAAGGTAAATCCAGAATATCTTGTCGAAGATTTAATAGAAGTACCTGTCCAAATTCTGGGAAAGGTAAAATCTAGGATTAATATTTCCCCAGATGCTACAAGCCAGGAATTAGAAGAATTAGCGAAGGCAGATGAGAAAATTGCCGCATTAATTGAAGGTAAACAAATTGTTAAAGTGATTGTTGTTCCTGGCAAAATGGTTAACTTTGTAATCAAATAATATTCTTCTTGATTTTAAATCGCTGCTGACCTATTCTTTTATTTCTTCCTTATTTTAGGTTTTACCCATAAAAGGAAGAAATATTGGAAACTTTTTCGCAATTCAAAGCTAACAATTCCCGAGAGGATAGAGAGATTATCTCTAGACCTTTGCCGGTAGTTCAATCGAAATTGAATTTACAAGATATTTTTGATCAGTCGTTTGTAAAAATAATAGCTATAGTCATATCGATAGGGATAGTTGTTGGATATATTTTTGCAATTCAGACTAAGAAAACTACGTCTTTTCAAACAAGTGATGTTGACATAACTTTACCCAAAGTAGAGCAGAGCACAACTTCAAAACCATCAAATATAAAAGTGTATGTTTCTGGTGCAGTAAATACCCCTGGAGTAGTTGATCTAGAGCACTCATCACGTGTTATCGACGCTATTACGAAAGCTGGAGGAACAAAAAGTAATGCAGATATTTCTATGTGCAATTTTGCTGCATTTATTTCAGATGGATCGAGCATATATGTACCCCAGATAGGTGATTCTAATAGTGCGCAAACTAAAAATTGTGGAATGGTATCGCAAAGCGTACCACCAGAAATGAATGCAACTAGTTCGAATAGTCTCAACACAGGCATAGATCCCAAAGTAAATCTAAATCAAGCAAGCCAGGCTGAGCTAGAGGCGCTACCTGGAATAGGACCTGCGATGGCTACGAGCATAATTTCATATAGAACAAAAAATGGTGGTTTTAACTCAATTAATGACTTGAGAAAAGTAAAAGGTATAGGTGACAAAAAATTTGCTGACTTACAAGATCTTGTATCTATATGATCGACAAGATTAATCACAGGTCTGTATGTCTTATAGTATTTTTTCTGGTAGTAGTTGGCGTAAGGCTAGATTCTGAAAATAACTTGATGGACGATCCAAATGTGATAAATCTGATTGACTCTGCAAGCACGTACGCTACGGTTATCGAAGTCAAATCTGATCCTATTAGCTCTAATTTCGCAGTTTCCTTTACCGGTGCAGATAAAACCATAGGCCATAGAACACATGTAATAGGTTCAACTTCAACAACTAGTGTTCTCATTGGTCTAAAAGTTGGAGACAAAATTACTGTACATGGATATTTAAGTAACCTAAGTAGGTATCAGCAATATAAGAGC
>CAUJDU010000083.1 GCA_963169585.1 Actinomycetota bacterium
TTCTCTAGGAATAGATAGTTGTGAGAGTGATTGTCCAACTAATTTTGATTTTTCCGACAGTGTTGTTTCAATTAAACCAACCTTGCCATCCTCAAACTCTAAGAGTTTTATGAGCTTGTCTGTAGTCAATGCCCCTTCAACTATTGAAGTTAGAATGTGTGGCGATGATACAGCCTGGTCGATCCCCCAATGGTCATTAAACATCCATTCATTATTAGGGTGATTTACACGTGCAATAACCCTAGGAACTCCAAATTCTTGCTTAGAGAGCAACGATATTGCCAAATTATCTTCGTCGTCTCCAGTGCAACTTATTACTACATCACAATCTTGACATTGAGCCTCTTGCAAAATCTCAATTTCACATGCATCTCCGATCACGACTTGTAAGTTATAGCTGTTTGCATATTCTCTTGCCCAAGTAGATTCAACAACAATATCTTTATCAATGACAGTTACTTCATGACCTAATTTACATAGCTCAACGGCAACGTATTTTCCATGATTCCCACAGCCTGCGATTACGACCTTCATATTTTCGCTCCATTAGCTATGAGTCCATCAAGTTCTTCAACGAAATCTTTTTTACATGCAATAAAAATGGAATCACCTTCGTGACCTTTTGTATCAGTAGACACAACCTTAGATTTACCCAAATGGGTAGTTGCTGTAATTGACGATTTACCTTCAACTGTTAATGGTGATAAGGATTTTCCGGCCCAACTAGCTGGTAATTGTCTTTCTATAACAATCACTTCCCCTGTAGGATCCACCCAATTTAATGTAGTATCGCCTAGATCAAATTTCTTTATCAACTGATCTATCGCCCAAGTAACAGAAGCGACTGTTGTTATTCCTAATCTTTCATAGAGATCAGCCCTTGTTGGGTCATATATCCTTGCTGTAACTTTTGGAACTTTAAAGATTTCCTTTGCTATGCGGGCAATTACAATATTTGAGTTATCGCCTGAAGTGACTGCAGCAAGCCCATTAGCTTCACTGATTTTAGCTTCTTCTAATACATCTCGATCAAAACCAATGCCAACAATCGTGCTTAATTGAGGGTGGTTTTCAATATCGCGAAATGAGTCTGGGTTCTTATCAATTATCGTTACATGATGACCATGATCGAGCAAGTGTTTAGATAGATATCTGCCTACCCGGCCACAACCGACAATTATATAGTTCATAGTTCAGAATTTTAGTCGAGTATTAGTGCTCATTAGGCTATGTTTACAATGATAAATATATCCACTAGCCACTCATAAATAGGGCTAGAGTGTAAAAGTGCCATTTGTAAAACGTATTCTTCTCGGTAAACCATTAGCATCAAATCAGGCTGATCACCAGAGGTTATCGAAGACTATAGCTCTACCAGTATTTGCTTCTGACGCAATTTCATCAACTACATATGCAATGCAAGAGATCCTAATGGTGACGGCATATGGTGCTTCATCGTTAGTTCTAGCTGTCTCATATTTGAACCCAATTGCATTTGGTGTTGCTTTTTTACTTGCTGTAGTTACAATCTCATATCGTCAAACTCTTTTCGCATATCCAACTGGCGGTGGCAGCTATGTTGTCAGTCGAGAAAATTTAGGGGAGAAGCCATCTTTAGTTGCTGGGGCATCTTTACTTGTAGATTATATTTTGACTGTAGCAGTTTCAGTCTGTGCTGGTGTTAGGGCGATTACGTCGATCCCAGCATTTCGTTCTTGGCAACAACACACGGTTCTAATCTGTGTGATTGCAATTCTCATGGTAATGCTACTTAACTTAAGGGGCACTAAAGAGAGTGGAAGAATTTTTGCTATACCCACATATGTCTATATTGTTGTACTAAGTATTTTGATTATCTATGGGTTTTCGAAGAGTTATTTTGGTTGGTTCGGTGGGCTCGAAGTTCACGATCTCCAAGATTTTCCAAATAATCTTCCAGATTACCTTCAACATTCCGTGAATGAATCCAGTGAAGAAGGCATGACACTATTAGCTCAAGGTGGCGCATTCTCATTGTTCCTCTTACTTAAAGGATTTTCCTCTGGGGCTGTTGCTTTAAGTGGGATTGAAGCTATAAGTAATGGTATCAGCGCATTTAAAGAGCCTGTTTCAAAAAACGCTGCTAAGACCATGACATATATGGCTATGATAATGGGAGCATTCTTTTTTGGTATTAGCTATCTTGCTACGCATATTCATCCTGTACCTCTTGAGGTTGGGGAATCAGTATTTGCACAAATTGGAATTCAGGTATTCGGTCGGCATAATCCAATGTTTATTCTTCTGCAAATAGCTACAGCATTAATTTTGTTTATGGCTGCAAATACAGCATATGCAGACTTTCCACGACTATCTTCTCTTATTGCTAGAGACGGCTATCTTCCACGCCAACTTGGTAACAGGGGCGATCGACTTGTTTATTCAAATGGGATAATTATCCTTTCACTTGTAGCGATCTTGCTTGTAGTTATATTTAGAGGTTTAGAAACCAAGCTTGTTCCACTTTATGCTGTCGGTGTTTTTACTTCCTTTACGCTTTCACAACTAGGAATGGTGAAACATCATCTTCGAATAAAAGAGAGACATTGGCAAACGGGAATGGCCATTAATATTGTGGGAGCATCTGTAACTTTTTTTGTACTTTTGATGGTTGCCGCATCTAAATTCGCTTCAGGGGCATGGGTTTCAATTCTTATTGTAATTTCTATTTATATTATGTTTCGTATGATACATAAACACTATTCACGTGTGCAAGAAGCTATTGCAGTTCCAAAAGATTATCGGCCTAAACGCATGAATCATACAGTAATGGTTTTGGTCGGTCGTATGCATAGCGGTACCTTGCATGCACTTGAATATGCGCGGTCTCTTGCCCCAAATCATTTAGTTGCAATAACGGTTGTCAGCGATGAGGATGAAAAAAATAAGGCTTTAGAGCAGTGGGATAACTTTAATTTTGGGATACCACTTGAAATTATCTATTCTCCGTATCGTGAATTAATGAGACCGGTAATACAAGCGGTCGAAGATTTAGATGCCCGATATGACAATGATATCGTTACGGTAGTAATTCCTGAGTTTGTGGTGCATCGATGGTGGGAGCATTTCCTTCATAACCAATCTGCCTTATTTTTGAAAGGTAGATTGCTATTCCGTAAAAATACGGTTGTTACCTCAATCCCTTATCATGTTGATTAGTCCCTGAGGCCTGGCCCGGCATATCGGACATATCAGCTGTTGTGATATGTCCGATATGCCGGGCCAGGCCTCCTGATTTCTCCTAATTTTAATAGTGCGGCCGGGTGGGGTAGCCTAAACCGTTATCTTTTGAGATCTAACAGTTTAGAAAAGGGGAAAATTATGATTCTTGCCGCCGAAGGGGGATATCAAGACTTCGTACTATCTAGCTCTGATTGGGGTTGGTTATGGTTCGCATTTGTTACAGCAATCGTGGCACTTGTCCTAGGTGCGATTTTGATATCAAAGGTACTTAAAGTCGAACAAGGCACAGAAAAAATGCAAGAAATTGCTGGTGCAATCCAAGAAGGTGCCATGGCATATATATTTCGTCAGTTCAAAACGATTGCAGCGATTGTTATCCCGTTGGCAGCCGTAGTGTTTTTTACCTCTCGTGCTATTGAAAAGCCAAATGCTAGTGAAGCATTGAGTTTTGCACAGTCTGGTGGATTTAGGACTC
>CAUJDU010000084.1 GCA_963169585.1 Actinomycetota bacterium
TACAGACAAGCTCATAAAACTCTTAGAGTTTGAGGATGGCAAGGTTGGTTTAATTGAAACAACACTGTCGGAAAAATCAAAATTAGTTGGACAATCACTCTCACAACTATCTATTCCTAGAGAATGCTCGGTAGTTGCGATACTTAGAGAAGGTCATGTTATTTTCCCTAGACCAGAAACAATAATTGATACAGGTGATGAAATCGTATTACTTACTTCAACGTCTATATCAAATGAAGTATCTGCAATTTTTGAAGGGAATAATTAATCCACTCTTGACTATAGGTACTCGTAATACGGATTAGCAATTGTCATTTCACCTTCATCTAATTGTACGAGTCCTTCGAACAGTACGTTTGCCCCTGGAGCCATACCTGGAATCTCTTTCCTACCAAAGAACCAGCCATTAATGATCCCTGTTCCATCTTTGATCACCACTTCAAGCCATTGGCTCTTTCCTCTAGGCACAATACGTAACGATGTCACCTGCCCAACAACCCGCGATCGCCTTCTATGTTCAACATCTCCACAAGATATTGCTGAATTTTTAATACGTAAATCATGGAAACTCTCTTCAGATAAAAACCCTCGATCTTTGCTGGCCTTTTTGATATTTCTCTTGAACACAATAAGATATTAGCTAGATACTGGGCTTGTTTGCATGTAATCACACAATTTGGGTATATGCCCTGCAAGAATAGTAAACCGTGGTTTCAAAAAAAACTATCTATTTAACAATCATAATAATTTGTTCTACCATTCTGCTTTTTGGTTGTTCTGATATAAAAAATAGAGAACACAATACTATGGAAAAGCCAAAGGATAGTTCTGTTTCAATAAAAGTTACTGGAAGATACACAACAACTGGGACACAAACCGCTGAAGAATTTGATAGCCAAATTGAAAAGGATATAACTAAAGTATTAAGTCAGGTACTCATTTCAGGTAAAGATAAGCCAGAACTATTCAATAATGAAACCTTAGGTCTTATCGAGAATTCATTCCCAAATTTCTCTAAAGCTACTTCAAATACTGTAGATGTGGTATTTAACTATTTTAATAATAAAAATGAAGATGAGAAGCTCGTAGTTGTATCTTTTACTCAAAATGTGAGACTGGGATCAAAACAATTATCAAATAGCGGTAAAATCTATTTTGATACTAAAGGAAATATCATAGGATATAACATCCCAGATCAGACCAATAGCCAGAAGGCCGCCTGATGATACGCGAAAGAAGAAGCAGATGGTTTGTAAAACTAATTATGGTAACAATCACTTTTTCCGTTAGCTCTATATTGACTATCAGTTCAGTAACACACGGTCTAGTTTCTCCTTCTTTAGAACAATCTAAAATCCATGTAACTGCCAGGAATTCAACCCCTAAAAATTCTGGATCTTACATTCCAACAATGTTGGATTCATTTTTTGTTTTAGTTATTGGTAACGACTATCGGCCTGGCGTTGAAGGTCATCGCGCTGACGGTATCCATCTAATAGGAGTCAATACCCTCCTGAACAAAGTAACTATCATTAATTTCCCTAGAGATACCACTGTATTAATTCCTGGTTATGGTCGCAACAAAATCAATGCTGCAAACGCATATGGAGGGTCTGCATTGAGTGCGCTTACTATTGAACAATTAACTGGAGTAAAAATTAGCTATATTTTAGAAGCAGATTTTGCAGCTTTTAAAGGTCTTATAGATGAGCTCGGCGGGCTTGATATTGAAGTCGAGAAATCTATGAAAGACAAAAATTCTGGAACGAACTTTGATCCAGGGGTAGTTCGACTAGATGGAAACTCAGCGTTAGCATTCTCACGAGATAGATATTCGTTTTCCGATGGAGATATCTCTAGAACAAAAAATCAAGGTAAAATCCTGATTGCTGCTCTTGCTGAAATGAAAAAATCTAAGACCTCACTTTCATCTCGTTTTGAATCTGCATCAATTATTGCAAAACATCTGCAACTAACGAATATAAATCTAAGAGATTTATTTTTCTTAATGGAACAAGCTGAAAAGATTGAACCTGAGAACATCAATAATCTAGTTGTACCTTGGTCTGGCTCTAATACTCTTGCACCAAAAGCAACAGATCTATTTAAGGACTTTGCTGACAACGCAATCCTAGATACTTATATCCAATAGTATCTATTCAATTTCTGCCTTGGCTGTTGCTGATATCTTTCCATTGTTTACAAGCTGGACTTCAACTATAACCGTATTGTCATCAAACTCACATCGTGTAACCTTTGAACGATTCCGAATTGCCGACTCTTGTGCTGATCGACAAGCAAGCATACTTTTCGATCTCGCAATTTCATAAGCTGCACTAAGCGCAGAAGCATCAGCAGCATTCTGTGCAATAGTTACGCTTCTACTAGCAACACCAATCCTAGAAACAGAGATTGCTATCGTCATACAAACTGCACATAATACGGCCATCCAAACTATCATCGATCCTTGCTCGCCAACTTCACGAGTTGTTAATATTCTCATTTTTCAACTCTCATAGTCGTTTGTCCAGTAACTGTTATATCTGGAAATATAATGCCAACTATTGGCAACGAACTTTCGACCGTATCCGAAACCTTCACCGTCAAATACTGCCCGGGCACAGAAGGACGGTCAATTTTTACCTTTGCATCAGGAACGGTATATCGAACTTTCGATAAAATTTCACTAGTGCTATTACTTACACTTGCCTGTCTAGCACCAGTACGTGAAGCACTTTCAACAACGACATATTGTTTCGCAACCAAACCGACTTGAATTATTAACATCAAAAATACTGCTAACAGAGGAATAAGCAAAGCTACTTCAACTGTCGATTGCCCGTTCTCTTCTAATTTGACTTCCACCATAGCTCCTTTTGCTCCCGGTGTTTTGCCCTAGCGAGAGGGCAAAACACCTTTTGCAGTTCATTTAAGAGTTGTTCAATTAGGGGCTTTTTGAAGCGACCCTAGAGATTACAGATTCAAATAAATTGGTGATAGATCCTGTCGATCCGGCCCATGTGAGCAACAATAATGCAACACCTGCTGCGCCTAGAATCACTAAGGAATACTCTGCTGTAGATTGTCCTTGGTCACCCATTGAATACTTCATCTTTATGTAGTTAACATAATGATTTAATAATTCCATATTTTCCTTTCTAAGTTTTAAAGAGAGGGAAGATTTGTTACCAATCAATTCCAGAGAATCCACTGATAAGAGTTGGGACAACACTTAATAGCATGAATGCAGGTAAAATACACACAACAAGAGGAATGAGCATTGTTACAGGAAGTTTCTTGCAAGCCGCTTCTGAATTTCTACGTACTTTATTTAAGGCATCCAGCCCAAGCGATTCAAAAGCCGGGAGAGCGCTTGTTCCTGATTCCATCGATTCGATAAGAATACGGGCCATTGGTCTCAGATTAGTATGGCCATACCATTCTTCAATCGCTGTTCTAAAACTTTTCCCAGATTCTATATGTAAAAGAGATTTATGCAGCTGATCAGAAATTGATTCTGGCGCGAAAGGTGATATTGCTCGAAGGGCTAGTTCGCCTGTTAATCCAGAAGAGCTAGCTATGGCCATCAACCCAAATACATGTGGCATTTCTTTAATGCTGACCTTTTTAGCATTTGCTCTTTGACGTTCAGATATTGCTCTCTGTCTCAATTCAAGAAACGGTCTTAATAGCTCCATATTTTTACTCCTTCATCTACCATCTTTTTCATCCATAAGATTCCAGCCAGCTCCAAAGATAATCCAATAACAAGGCATACCCATCCCAAAGGTCTTGTAAATAAATACATTGTTGAACCAGAACCAAGGATGAAGGAAAATAGAAACATTACAACTGGCAAAAAACTAATAATATAAACCGACATCCGAACTTGTGCCAAAGCTGAATCAATATCTTCACCGAGTTCATAGCTTTGATGCACAGTATCGCCAACTCGATCAAAAACTCTTGCAGAGTTCCCTCCCATTTCTTGTGCCAAAGAAATAGTTGCACATAGTGTTTTTTCCGACAGATCTAAGTTTGTCCCTTCTAAAGAACGAACTTTGTCAATTGCAACCAGCAATGAAGAACCTCCACGGAGATAATAATAAATTTGGTCTAAAACTTTTGACCCTGGGAATTCTTCTTTCGCTTTAATTATTCCAACATCTAAACTATGACCAGCCCTTAAGTTTCTAGCTAGAAAAAAACAAACGTCATCATTGACACGGCCTGAAATGAGCTTACGAACCTTCGCCTTGTGTTCTAAAAAGAGATTTGCTAAACCCAAAAGAACTAGCGGTAAAATAATACCTAGAATGGGTGTAAGTAAGACTCCAAATATTACTGAAATAAGTATTGCGCCAAATGTGAGCTTACGAATAGATTCTAAATCAAAAATATATCCTGCTTGACGAAATTTTTTTGCTAAACAACCTTCAACCTTCACGACAAAATATTGTTTTGAAATAGATATTGAATCTATATATCTTAAAACGAAGATTATAAGCAATATAGATAGAAGAAATTTAGAGCCGGAAATCAAAAAATCAAACATTAAACTTTGCACCAGTTTCAAAATCGAAGAGAACATTAGCCTCATCTATATCATTCAAATATGAAATCGAATTAATAGTTCTTTTTCCTGTCTTATCTTTCGATACAAAAACTATTGCATCGATTCCAAAACAAAATTGAGATTTAATAGAATCAAGATTCAGCCCCGGATGAGCTAATAACGCTAATGACGAAAGCCTAGAAAGCACTTCCAGCGGACCGTTTGCATGTATTGTGCAAAGCGAACCATCATGTCCGGTATTAAGTGCTTGCATTAGATCAAAAGCTTCAATGGATCGCACCTCTCCTACGACAATACGGTCTGGGCGCATTCTTAAAGTTGCTTTTACTAAATCTCCAAGCGAAATCTCTCCAGCTTGTTCAGAATTTGAAGGTCTAGATAATAGTCTCACCCAATGTGGATGAGAACAAGATAATTCGGCTGTTTCTTCTACTGAAATCACCCTTTCAAAACTTGGGATCTCTTGCATAAGGCAATTAAGCAAGGTTGTTTTACCTGAACTTGTTGCACCGGCAACAACAATGTTCTTCCTTTGTGTAACTAAGTTCTGCATTGCATCAAAATATGCATTGTTGGGACAGAATTGTTTTAAGTTGATATCTTTTTCTATGAATCGACGAATAGTTATACAAGGGCCATCAGGTGCAATAGGCGGTAATACCACATGAACACGTGAACCGTCACGCAACCAAGCATCTAAGATTGGTGAAGATGTATCGCAACGAGATCCAACGGCTCCAGCAATTTTCTGCGCCAAATTAAATAGGTCTTCTTTCGTTACGTTAATATCTACCTTAGTGAACGTCGAATTAGAATCAACATAAACCTGTGAGGTTTGATTTATCATAATCTCGTTTAAAGTAGTATCCGCTAAAATATTTTCTAAAAATCCATACCCAAGAACTTCATTTATAACATCATTTCTTAATATCTTCTTTTCAGCTGATGACATGAGCGGATAGCTGTCATCGATGCTTTGCGATACTAAAGTTTCGAGCTCATATTCTTTATCTTGTACGAGATCCAACTTATCTAATATGTCATTATGTATACATTCCTGCATATCTCTAGTAGAAATCATTTATCGCCACCATTAAGTAAGTGCCTTATGTGAGTTGAAAACTTTAGATCGTTGCTAGATTCCTCACTCCAAAAATTAAACTGATTTGCATTCGATGAATCTTGAAAGATATCTTTAGCTACTCCAGTCCTATTTTGGATTTCTAACAAATCTTGAATATAACGATTAATTGGTTCCACCATCTTCTCAGGTGTTCTACTCCAAAGGGTTCCTGAATCAATCGAGCGCGCGAAATCACTCCTAGCATCAATTTCTATAAGAATATTGCAATTTAACGTTTGAGAAATTTGACTTGCTGAGATTGACCGACCAGATTCTTTCACTACAACAGTGACATCAACATCATTTATTACATTTGATTTACTAGCTTTATGTAAACCCAGATAGCATTGACGCAAAACCATAACAACAAGATCACTAGCTCTAATTATTTCCTTTGTGAGCATAGACTCTGCGTTAGAACAATCGACAACACAATGCCCTTCATAACTCGAAAGCTCCTCTACTATATGTCCATAATCAAATTGTGTATTCTGTAAAAACTCAACCTGTCTTTGGTGATATTCATCTGTAATCGGATTTTTTGATGTATCTCCAACAACTACTGATAATTTTTCATCAAATCCGATAGAAATCTTTTTTAACGACTCAATACTCGGATTATCAGATACCACCCAATCAAAGAAACTGTAATTGGCGCTAGTATCAGTAGCTACAATTGCATCCAAGTCTCCGCTTGTTGCTTCTATTAACAAAGTTGAATGATATTTAGATAGAGCTTTCGCAAAAAGGGCGGAACATGTAGAAACTCCTACACCACCTTTTGGAGAAAATAATGAAATCAGCACGACACTTCCCATCAAGATTATTTAAGGGAAGCAAATCAAGCACTTGGTCTAGCCAGATACACCTGATGTGTGTAAAACTATCTCACCGAAACCATTATGTCAATACCCGTGTTGGCGAGAAAATAGCAACATTTTGTTACCGTTTTCCTACCAACACGTTAAAAATGGGGGGAATGAAAGATGCCAGAAATAGAAAACCCTATACAAACAGCGGCTTTCTTCGATTTAGATAAAACTATTATTGCGAAATCTTCTATGTTGGCCTTTTCAAAAACTCTAAGAAAGAACGGGCTTTTGAATCGTCGAGCTCTGGTTCATGCAGCATATGGCCAAGCAGTCTTTCAACTTGTTGGTGCCAACGAAAATAAAATGGAAAAAATCCGTAAAGTCGCATTAGACATAACAAAAGGCTGGAACCACGATTATGTAAAAAATATTGTTGATGAAACTTTGCATGATGTTGTTGTTCCAATAATATATTCTGATGCACTTGAATTGATTGAACAACATAAGTCTGAGGGTCGAATGATATTTATCGTTTCAAGCGCACCTTCAGAGGTAGTTGAACCTATTGCTAAACACCTTAAAGCAGATGACTACATTGCAACCGTTTCCCGCTTAGACGAAAATGGAAACTATACGGGTGAACTCGAGTTCTATTCCTATGGAAGCTATAAACCTCAAGCAGTAAATAGACTTGCCAGCAAATACGAAATCGACCTTAATAACTCATATGCCTATAGTGATTCCATCACCGATGTACCTTTGCTGGAATGTGTTGGAAATCCTGTAGCTGTAAATCCAGACAGAGATCTAGTGCGATATGCAAAAGAGCAAAAATGGCCGATTATGCAATTTACCAGAGAAGTAACACTTTGGGAGCGACTACCAGTTAGTGCGCTACAAGACAACCGAGTACGAGCAGCACTAACGGCTGTAATCATCCTTTTAGGAGTTACAATATTCTTTGGATTTCGATCAAAAAAACATTAACTTCAAAACATTTCTACCACTTATATAACTAGGATGTAAGGAAATTTTAGGAACACTCAAGGAGGAATGCTTTGGAAGAAACTACGAAAGTTGCTGCATTCTTCGACCTAGATAAAACACTTATAGATGGTGCGACTCTTCTTATCGTGGCTCCTCTTCTCAGAAAAAATGGCCTGATAGATTTACCAACTCTTGTGAAAGCGGGAATAGGTGCAAAAGTTTTTGAACATTTTGGGGCAACTGAGGCTCGTGTTGAAAGAGTGAAACGGATAGCTTTAAAGATTGTTGATGGTTGGAATCGTGAGGAAATGCAAGAACTTATAGAAGGTGTCCTGGAAGATTTGTTTCTACCAAAGGTTTACAGCGAAGCAGTCGACTTAGTTCAGAGACATCAAAATAATGGTCATGAAGTAGTGGTTGTCTCCAGTTCTCCTATTGAGCTGGTTCGCCCTATTGCAAATATGTTGGGGATTGAACATGTTATTGCCACTGAAATAATGCTTGATAGTGATGGCCGTTGTACCAATGAGTTTGTGCAGTGGGTTTCAGGAAAAGCAAAACCAGATGCCATTCGCGCATTTGCACAAAGACACGACATAAACCTTTCGCTTTCTTTTGCCTATAGCGATTCAAGAACTGATATTGAATTTCTTGAAACAGTTGGTAATGCATTAGCAATAAATCCAGATGGAAAACTTAGAAACCATGCTCGGGCGAATGGGTGGGAAATTCATGCGTTTGCCAAACCAACAAAGCCTGAAAATCTAAATGAAAATAATTTGATCTCTAACACATGGGTACGCACTGGAGCTGGAATATCGGCTGCTGGAGCAGGAATTGCTGCTGGTGTCGCTCTATCGAGGAAACTTACTTCTAGAGCAATCTAATGCGATGGGCATTTAAACTCCCGGTTTTGTAGTACTAACAGGCCCATCGTTTTTAGTACTCTTAGTTCTTGCATATCGATTTCGACTTGGTACTTCATGTACAGACCCAGTAAATGCTGAATATATAGACAATTCTTCTTCTGATTCTTCAAATATATCTAATCGGCGAGAAAGATTTGGCTTATCAGCTAAATAAATTTTGAATGCTTGAGAAATTTTTTCACGGTTTAGAGTTTGCATTTTCATCCTTAAAAATACTTGGTTTAAATTTACTAACTAAGCCCTGTGCAAGGTATTAAGGCTGGTCTGTCCCCCATAGCCAGACCAGCCTCCCCACTTTTGTTCTATTTGCTATCTTTGTTCTGACCAATTATGGAAAAGAATAGCTAGACCAGATTCTGTCATCGCAGTCTCTTGGTTGGCCTCTGTGAGTATTTTAAATTCTGCATCGATAATTGAATCTTCAAATTCTTTCATCAATTGTTCTTGATGTTGATGCATTGTTGGTTGTGACATTTTCACTCCTTAAACTGCTATCTAAACAGCCAACAGGTCACGTGCGCCAGTGTCTGCTGAAGGATGGCGTAGTTTGCTCATCGCTCGGGCCTCGATCTGACGGATTCTTTCACGGGTAAGGTTGAAATGTTCGCCAACTTCTTCCAAAGTCCGAGGCTCTCCTCGATCTAGACCGAATCGAAGCTTCAAGATTTCTCGTTCTCTTTCATCTAGTGGAGAAAGTAGAGTTGCAATCTCATCTGGAAGCAAAGCAGTTGCAGCAGTATCGAATGGTGATTCTGCTGAGCGATCTTCAACAATGTCACCAAGTTCTGCATCGCCATCTTCACGAAGTGGTTCAGAAAGCGAAAGTGGCTCTGCGGCAAATCTAAGTGCTTCAGTTACTTTATCTTCTGGCATTTCAACTTCAACTGCGAGTTCTGCGATTGTTGCTGGTCGTCCATATTTAAGTTCTAAACGAGAACGTGCTTTTTGCAATCTGGCTAACGTATCTCCAGCGTGTACCGGGAGACGGATTGTGCGACCTGTATTTGCAATACCACGAGTGATTGCTTGACGGATCCACCAAGTTGCGTATGTCGAGAATTTAAAACCTTTTCTCCAGTCAAACTTTTCAACTGCATGCATAAGCCCAAGGTTACCCTCTTGAATTAGATCAAGAAGAGGTAATCCTGATGCTTGATATTTCTTAGCGATAGAAACAACCAAACGGAGGTTACATTGAACGAATTTTCTTTCAGCATCATCTGCTTGACGAATTACCCGACGAAGTTTTCTTTTATCTGCAGGTGAAATTTTTGCTAATTTCTTTGCAAGCTCTTCTTTTTCTTTTAACGCTTTTTCTTTTGCAATTTGTTGAGCCTGTAGGTCGTCTTCGTTTTCGCTCTCTTCATCATCAATTTCGAGTTCAACTCGTTTCGTTTCTCCTAATACTTCTCTCGCTTTTGCACCTTCTTCAATCGCCTGTGCGAGCTTTACTTCATCTTCTTTAGTTAACAGTGGGTACTGACCAATGTCAGTAAGGTATAAACGAACTAGATCTTCTTCTTCTTTGTCGGTAAACTTTGCCACTTTTGGCTACTCCCTTGTATTCTCCGTCGAGCTTCACGGAAACCGATCGCTCTCGCGGTCGCTCCTCTGTCGCTCCCTGTGATTCTCCGTCGAGCTTCACGGAAACCGATCGCTCTCGCGGTCGCTCCTCTGTCGCTCCCTGTGATTCTCCGAGCTTGGTGCTCGTCCCGCTTCATTTCTTGTTTGCTCTTGCGAATCCTTGTGATACCAACCCATTTCTGGGCAGAGCAAACTAGAGGTAGAATCAGGTGTTTTTCCTGTTCAGACGACTAGTGGATCTGCGTTTGCATCGAAATGCCTTAGGATTCATATGGTACGACGAGATGTTAATTATTACAAGACATTTTATTACTTTTTTTTAATTTTAGTAACTTGCCATTACGAATTGTAGATTGCGAATTTGATTAAGCTGGACTTATATAAAAATTGTAGTTTATGTCTGCTTTTCTGCTCTAAGGAAAATGTGCTATTACGTGAAAAATTACCAGCTTCCGCCGCCACCGCCGCCACCGCCGCCGCCAGAAAAGCCACCTCCACCAGAAAAACCAGATCCTCCTGACGAAAAACTGCTCGTACTAGAAGCATACGATGTAGAAATAGTTCCAATTGATGTTTGTGAAAATGAATTTAATGCATAGGCAAAACCTACAGGTGAAAAAGGTGTAGTTCCAGAATAGAAACTATTCATACCTAAATCTTGCTCAGAAAACCCCAAATCCTCAAACACTTTCGCCCACTTAACAGCGCAACCAAATACAATCGCATAGGGTAAATACTCAAGAAACAAATTAGCTTTTTCTGCGAATGCTTGTCGTTCACCTTCACCAACATCAAAGATGCGTTTAAACCCGACAACCCTTCCAGCCATAGCAGAGCCTTTTCCTGTACGCGCTGGCATTTTTTTATACAAAAATGAAAAGATCAGAGCCACAATTGGTAGCCCAAGCAAGCTAAACCCTAAGTGGGTAGTTATAGCTCCAAAAATTAAAATTAGAACTGAGATCACAACACCAACAACACCAATGACCGACCATTTACTCCGAGTTTGATCAGGTCGTTTTCTATACCAATTATTTTCTACAAGGTCTTTATAGAGTGTTCCTTTGACTTTATACAATTCTTCACCTTGGATGTCAGTCATCCTGGAAAGAGTGAAAGATTCTTTTCTTGAAAAGAATGCTTTAAGGATATCCTTTTCATATGTATAAAGTTCATCGACATGGTTGTATTCTTTTATCTTAGTAAGAACATAGTCGAATTTCGGTCTAGGAACACCAAGAAAATTCTTTTGAGTAGTTGTTGTCTCATCAATTGTTAAATATCCACGTACTGCTAAATCAACGATTGTGGCCGTTATATCTACATCATCAACCACTTCATCAATTAATGCACCAACTTGTCCGGGGCGAATTTTGTCTGGTGGAACAAACTCAACCGGATTCGTTTGTCCCCAAGCAAAATCTTTGAGTTGCTCTTGGCTCGTTATATTCCCCATCGCAGCATCGATTGCACTACCTACATATCTCCTGTCTCGCCCAATCCGATAAACAAGAAAACCAACAATTGCTAGCCCAATTAATAAAATGGCTATAAATCCACCAACCGTTGTTGGTGTTATACGAAATGCAGAGGCGAACGTCCACTGTTCTTTAAGCTTTATCGGTGCTGGATCTAAAATCCCTTTTTTAACACCAACAACAATGCTTAAACCTTCAAATGGGTAAAGTGATTCTTGAGTAAATACTACTGATCCATCACTTTTTGTTACTGAATCACAAGGTAGTGAACTATATAACTTGCCCGAATAACAAGTTGCATCCAGATCAGCTACATCATCTACACCTTCAATAGTAACTTTTGCCACGGCTTTGTTTACAGGAACATTCCAGCCAAGCCCCGTAACATTTAAGTAAAGTTCATCGTGGTTCTCGAATTTATTGATAAAATTTTCCAGGGTGTACGAGATCTTATAAGTATGCTTTCCAGTAAGGAAAATATCTTCATCTCCTATTCTTAAAACTTTATTATCCTTATCTCGAGTAACTTCAGTACTTGCCTTTAAACCATCAACATATATTGCGCCAAACTCAATAGGTGTAACTCTCTTATACTTTGAACCATTGACTGCATTCTTTGGCTTTGAGCCTTCATATGGGAATCGAATTGGAATGTAACGGAAAATCCCGCGTCTCGTTTGGTAGCCAAAGTCATATTCAATAGTTTCGACTACTTCGATAGTGCCATTCTTTTTGACTGTTATATTTGAATCGAATTGAGAAATGTGCTCATAGGGATATTGAGGAGATTGAGATTCAGATAAGGAACGATTTTGTTCTACTTCTATTGCCTCTTGGGCAAACACACCAGATTCAGGTATAACAATTATTAGAAACATCACGACGATAAGCCCTAGGAATCTAAAATTAGGAAAACGACGCGACATGAGAAGTGGATTCATCAAAACATAATAGGAGCTTTATAGGCTTAGCTAGGTCTATTTCCAGAATTTGATTCCTTTTGCAACCAATTGTCTAACTTGTTAAAATGTTCCGTTTAATCTTCAATTTCAAGGACGATCCATTGAGTAAACAACGACAATTCTCACAAAAACAGCCCTCA
>CAUJDU010000085.1 GCA_963169585.1 Actinomycetota bacterium
AGTTATACCTTCAGATTCACTTGGATATCTAATAAATTGAACAACAATATTCTCTGCTGCTACTTGTTTATTTTTCTGATCGACAACGGGTTTTGCTCCATAACTACGCAAAAACTTAGATTGAGTCGCATCCCAAGTCCAAGTACACGCAAAGCCCGACTTAAACCCAATTACAAATGACGAAACTTCTTCGGTTGCATCTACTGTATTTTTTGAATACTTAAATTGTGCAACTGGCGGTACTGGCTTACCATCACGCTGGAATAGTACCGATGGAATTGCATACAAATTATTTGGTGCACGTCTCGAAGAATCACGTTTCATACCGGTTCCAGCGGCAGTTTCATTTAAGGCAAGAATACCGTCAGTGTTTTTAATTTTTGATTCATTAGTAGAAGTACCACCACTATAGGCAAAAATACCACCCCAATTAAGCGTAATATTCGGATCCATCCCACGGACACTTCTTACCGGACCAACTCTTTCTGGAACAGTTGAGTTAAATATCGCCATATATCTTGTAACTCCACCTTCGACAATTTCTTCGTAAACGATGTCAGCTTCTGTGATCCCAGCTTGTGGTCGGGCTTCAACGTTATTACCAATTTTCACAGCCAATGCTGGCCTGGTTAATGATTCCCCAGATTCATCGGGCAGCCCTGTCAACGGAGCTGTTGGGGGCTCAATGGGTTTCCTAGTTGTAGTTGTCGTTGGGGTCGCTACCTTTTCCTCTTTTTTGTCTGAACTAAATAATAAAAATCCACCAACCAATACGAGTACAACTGACGCCGCTGCGATAACTATAAATGCTTTAGATTTAAAAAAAGATTTCTTTTCAGTAAATGTCACGAGTTCTCCTTATCTTAAGGAGTAGATTCTACATTTCTTTGAGACGTTTTATGCGATCTTGAAGTGGAGGATGAGTATTAAATTTTTTATCTAGCCATTTTTCCTGGCCACCACCTTCTTTTCCAGGTAGAGGCTGCTCAATCCACATTGAAGCAGTCGCTTTAGTTGCGCTATGTACAACACTTTTGTCGTCCTGCAATTTTTCTAATGCTGAAATTAGCCCTGGCGGATATCGAGTTAGTGAAACTCCTGTCGCATCAGCCAAATATTCCCTATTTCTAGATACTGCAAAATTCATCAGCATTGCCGCAAATGGAGCAAGCACTAAAAATGCTATTCCAACAAGTGCGAGTATTGACCCAAGACCAGAATTGTCCCTGTTATCTCGAGAGCGTCCCCCCGTCCAAAATGCCGTTCTAATTCCTATATCAGAGAGCAGTGTTATAGCACCAACAGCAGTAACAGCAATTGTTGAAACCAAAATATCGTAATTCTTAATATGCGATAACTCGTGAGCTATCACTCCTTCAAGTTCTACCCTATTCATAATTTCCAACAAACCAGTTGTAACAGCGATTGCCGCATGCTCTGGATTTCGGCCAGTTGCAAATGCATTGGGAGAACTATCTTGAACGACATATAGTCGTGGTTTTGGTAATCCTGAAGCGATACATAATCCTTCAACTAGGTTATGAAATCGTTTATATTGAACTTCGTCTGCTGGGACTGCTCTAGATGCCATGAGAGCAACTTTGTCAGAATAAAAATACGAAAAAAATGACATCGAAATTGCAATCGCTATAGCAACTATTACTCCTGCTACACCATATCCAATCACGTAATTAAATGCAGTTCCAGCAAGCGCAATTAATACAATAAAGCAAAATAGAACAACAAAAGTTCTTCTCTTGTTACTAGCAATTTGTTCGTACATTTTTAGTCAAATTTCACGTCTACGACGTCTTTTTCACCCTCTGGAACTTCAAAGTATTCTTTAACTTTAAAATTTCCGATTCCAGCAATAATGTTGGAAGGAACAGTCTGGATTTTCGTATTAAATTTTCTAACTTCGTCGTTATAGAACTGTCTTGAGTATGCAATACGATCTTCAGTAGATGTTAATTCTTCTTGTAGCTGCAAGAAGTTTTGGTTTGCTTTTAAATCTGGATAAGATTCAGACAGGGCAAATAAAGATTTCAAAGCTCCAGTAAGCACACCTTCAGCTTGCGCGCTTTGTGCAGGAGATCCAGAGGCTTCGCCTGCCATTGCAGCACTTCGAGCTTGAATAACAGCATCAAGTGTTTCTTTCTCATGAGCTGCATACCCTTTTACAGTTTCAACCAAATTAGGAATTAAGTCGTGACGACGTTTCAGTTGTACATCTATTTGAGCCCATGCATTTTCTACACGATTCCTCAAAGATACAAGGCCGTTATATATAACGACACCTATAAGTAATGGTATAAAAACCAATGCGCCCAAGCACGCTAGACCAAGTAATACCGACATGTTATCTCCTAAATAAATAATTTCAAATATAGACTAGTCGCTCTCTAGTGCTGATTGTTCTATAGCTTGCTTATAAATCTCTATATATTGATCAACAACTCTAGGAACTGAAAAGTCCTTAGACCTCTCAATTCCTGCACTTTGCAGGGATTTCCTAAGTTTGTCGTTATTCAAAATATTCTCTATCGCATCGCGGATAGCCTGTGAATTGGCAGGCTCAACAAGAATCGCTTCGACATCTGCCCTTGCTACATCTCGGTACCCTGGAATATCAGTTGCTACAACACATGAATTTGCAGCCATTGCTTCTAAAAGCACGATACCAAAACTTTCACCATGTAGTGCAGGTGCAACTAAAACTGAAGATGCTCGCATCCGCCTATAAAGTTCATCATTATCGATACGGCCAAGGAATGAAATTGATTTTTCAGATTTTGATATGTTAATAAGCTCATCGGTTTCTGGACCAACTCCAC
Organism: Actinomycetota bacterium; assembly: GCA_963169585.1. Lineage (GTDB taxonomy): Bacteria > Actinomycetota > Acidimicrobiia > IMCC26256 > JAGPDB01 > JAGPDB01. The sequence goes on from CAUJDU010000085.1 coordinate 2,835, forward strand.
CCACCCAAAGCTCTGAATGTTCTTGAAGTTCTTTGGAAGACATCCAGGCTTCAATCAAATACCGTAAGCCTTTTCGCTCTTCATGTCTTCCGATAAAAAATACGCTCGGTTTTGATGTAGGCCACTTCTTAGCTTGTGTAATTGAATCAAGATCTACACAATTTGGAATGATCTCATATTGCCCAGGCAGAAATTCTATAGCTCTCTTTTTTGCTTCGTCTGATACGGCAATTCTTTTATGCAATCTAGATGTAGCACCTCGGGCAGGATGACGAAGATACTTTAAAGTTTGCATTCCCTCACCTGCAGCATGAAAAGTTGCAACCAAAGGATAATCGAGACCTATCATTGCCGCTACTGTAGGGCCAGGTACGAGTGGTTCATGCAAATGAATTACATCAGGACAAAAATTATTGACAGCAGAATAAGTAAGTGAAGCAGTACCCGAATCATCTGCAATCGGAGCAAGTGAGCCGTTAGATTTTAATGCGCGAGTCGTTCCTACAGATTGAAAATATGGTACTGGTGGTGCTCCATCACATGGTGCAATAATTCTTGCATCTATTCCTCTTGTTCTCATTTCTTTTGACAACAATAGAACTTGGTTTTGTACTCCTCCTGGTATCGACATCGAATAAGGGCAAAGGATGGCAACACGCAGCGGGTCAGAACTGGTTCGGTTAGTTTTCTGGTGTGAAACTTTTTTCTTTTTCTTTGGCAAGGAAGGCATGTAACTTAAGGTTGATGCCATTTGAGACCTTGTCTTCTTAAATTTGTCACCCATTTTCTTGCCATTCACTTTTCAAGACATGCCATTGGGTCGGAGTCTTAGAAATCATCAGCTCAAATTCATCAGCTAACTTTTGTGTGATCATTTGAATCTTTTCATTTTTTGTTGCTCCATGATGCTCTGATACATATATAGGCTCAGAAAATGAAACTTCTATTTCTCCACTATGAGTTGTATACATACAGGCGGGGATTATTGGTGCGCCAGTTTTAATCGCTAGTGAAGCAGGCCCAGGAGGCATAGTTTTTATTTTTCCAAAAAAGTTAACTACCACCCCTTTACGACTTAGATCTCTATCGGCCACTAGGCAAACCATTTTTTGTTGCTCTAATGCATGCACAAGTTTTGCACTTGGTGAATCATCATGGGCAATAACTGTCATTCCTGCTTGGGTTCGTGTTCTACTAAAAAGTTCAAATAATTCTGGTGGGGTTAGTCGCTCTGCAACAACCACAGGAGGATAGCCAATATGGGCTAAATAGGCTCCAGGAATCTCCCAGCTCCCAACATGTGGAATCACAACAATCATACCGATACCATTATTTTCACTAAATTGTTTTACTTCATCAAAAAATGATTCCCCTTCAACACGTACTATCTTTTCCAATTGTTGCACACTCCGAGGTGTGCTCATCCAAAAAACATCCCACCAATATTGTGAATAGTTTCCAACCACTTGGCCAGCTAGCTTTTTTAATTGAGCAGGTTTAGCTCCAGGAGAAACTATCGATTGGACTTTAATAATATTTGCTCGAGATTTAGTAGGCATTGAACCATATAAATTCCCAATGAAATAGCTTATCTTTAGCCCAACTTTTCGAGGGATAAATTTAGCAACAACCCCACCAACTTTTAATGAATAGTACATAGATTTGTTTGCCATATCTATATACTAAGGCTTAGATCTCTTTGCTGCTTTTCGTTGAGTACGTTTTTCGCTAAGTTGATCAAATTTTTCTTGGAGTTCTTCAAAACGTGTCTTTAACCCATTTGCTTCTGTTGCTTGTTTCCATACTTTCCAATGCCTTTGACCCAAAGTGATACTTCCAAGAATAAAAATAATCCATAACCCAACCCATAAATACCCCAATGCGAGCGAAATACCAAAAACAATCAGGCGTTCAGCCCGTTCCATGATCCCGCCTTTAACATTAAATCCCATTTTCTCACCTATAGCACGAGCGTATGAGATCAAAAGACTTACTGCCATTGCCCCAGCTGCGAGAGCGGCCATTGCAGGTTGTTCTCTGTGGGAAAAGTACCAAACCGCACCGACAAAAAGTGCAGCGTCAGAAATCCGATCAAAAAGAGAATCTAAAAATGCCCCTCTGGAATTCACCTTTCCACTTGCACGTGCAATAGCACCGTCTAATAGATCTGGAACACCAGCTAAGCAAACTCCCCCAGCTGCTAGTAAATGATTTCCTGTGGCTACTGCAAACCCAGTTGCGATTGCAACCACCAATCCTAAAATCGTCAAAGCATCCGCTGTGATACCAATTTTGTATAAAGCCCGGCCAATAGGACTAGTAACTTTTTCTGCATATTTTCTGGCGTGAAGATCAAGCATTATTACTTTCTGATTTCTAAAATTTTTGTTTTTAAAGGCTGGTCTAAACCTTCTGTACCTCGATCATCAAAATAAGTTGACACGATATTGGCTGACATCGCATCTATTTCAACCATTCCTCTTTGGCTAGGAGGATCATCCGAAGAAAAAATGACAACTCGCCAGAGTGGCTTGGATGTCCATCCAGTAAAACAAAGTTGAGCACTAGCATGACCGACAGGAAATGGAGCTTGCGCCGCAGCTTTCGTTAGAGCATCAAGGTCATTTACCTTTAGAGGCCAGCTAGCAATAAAAAATATAAGTGCAATAATTAGCATTGCGGCTGATCCACCGATCATAGAAATGTTACTCGCCAAAATTCCGAAAATCATACAGATTATGGCTACAACGGTAATACTCATTGCCGCTGTTTTACGTTTTGTTGGGGATGGAAACTGATATGGCCCTACATATTTTGTAACATCAAGGTCTTGAGGCAGTTCGTCTTTCGATTCGGTCTCTATTTTATTGTTGCTCATTCTTTTCCTCTTGAGGCCATAATTCATATATTTTTCCAAAGCTAGATTCAAGTGTTTCAGGCATCACCCTCGTATTGGCAACAGCAGTCAAAAAATTTGTGTCGGCATTCCACCTTGGTAGGACGTGTACATGTAGATGTCCAGGTATGCCAGCACCGGCAGCTTCGCCCATATTTATTCCAATATTAATACCGTCTGGCTTATAGATTTCTCTCAATACTTTCGAAGCCGTATTTGTCATATCCATTATTGAATTTCTAACGTCAACATTAAAATCTTCTAAATTCTGATGATGCTCGTTAGGAACAACCATAAGATGACCGCTGGCATAGGGATATAGATTCATCACCACGAAACAGTTCAAATTACGGGCAACGACAAAATGATCTTGTCCCTTAGTTTCTAATTCGCAAAGAATACACTCTGGTACGTCTAGTCCAGCTCGCCTTTCGCGCGATTCATCCGCTGCTTTGACAACATAATCATGTCTCCATCCGGCCCAAAGTTGATCTACATGCGACATCTACTAACCTAAACCTTTACTACACCTCTAGAGATTTTTGCTCTATGTTGCGTTGTATCATTTGTGCAAACTCGTCAAAGTTCACTCCACGCTTCGGATCTGACTCACCGCGCTTATTTACTCCCACAGTTTTGGCTGTAAGATCTTCATCACCGACAACCAAAATATAAGGAATCTTTTCTGTTTTTCCTCTTCTAATTCGAGAGCCTAATGAATCGATATTCGCAGCAACTACTTCTGTTCTTACACCGAGTGATTTAAGTTTAGTGCCAAGTTCGTATGCATAGTCATTGTGTCGATCAGCGACAGGTAAAATTTGTACTTGAACAGGAGCCAGCCATACAGGATAGTTTCCTGCAAAATGTTCTGTGACCATGGCAAACATTCGTTCCACTGAACCAAAAAGTGCACGGTGAATCATGATCGGACGAACTTTTTCATTATTGTCGTTAATATATTCAAGTTCAAATCGTTCTGGTTGATTGAAATCAACTTGCAATGTTGATACTTGCCATCTACGACCTATTGCATCTTTCAAATGAATATCAATTTTCGGTCCGTAGAATGCACCTTCGCCTTCGGCGACTTCGTACTTTAGTCCAGATCCTTCCAAAGCGTCTCGCAAAGCGTTGATAGCCAAGTCCCAATCTCCATCTTCACCAATCGCTTTTTCAGGCCGAGTAGACAGGTCAGCCTCAAACTCAGAAAATCCAAGCGTTCGCAACATATAGAGCACAAAATCGAGCAGCTCTGTTAACTGAGGAACTACTTGTTCTTTTGTGCAATAAATATGACTATCATCTTGTGTAAATCCTCGCGCTCGAGCAGTACCATGCATTACTCCTGATTTCTCGAATCGATACACGGTACCTAGTTCAAAAATTCGAATGGGTAAATCTCGATAGCTACGAGTTTTTGCATCAAAAATTAAGTTATGCATCGGACAGTTCATTGGCTTTAAGTGGTAACTAATGCCTTCAGATTCAAGTCCTGGATACATATTCTCTCGGTAGAAACCAAGATGGCCAGATTTCTCAAATAATTCACTTTTTGAAATATGAGGAGTAAACGCAAATTCGTATCCTGCTTTGACATGTTCTTCACGAGAAAAGTCTTCTAGAGCTTTACGAATAATTGCTCCACGTGGATGCCAAAGGTATAACCCCATCCCAATTTCATTAGGTGAAGAAAAGAGATCAAGTTCATGACCGATTTTTCGGTGATCACGTTTCTCGGCTTCTTCAAGCATATATAAATGCTGTTCCAGCGCTTCCTTATCTTCCCAGGCTGTCCCATAAATACGTTGAAGCATTGGGCGTTTGTCGTCACCACGCCAATACGCACCTGCCAAACGCTGCAATTTAAATGCTTTTAGATAACCTGTCGATGGGACATGTGGACCAGTACACATGTCCACATATTTAACTTCACCGTCTTTAGATTTATTTTCATAGAAGCTAATTACATCTCCACCTGCAAAATCTACTGAGTCTTCCTCGATATTTGCACCCAACTTAACCTTTTCAATAATTTCTAATTTAAAAGGTTGCTCTGAAAACTTCTCTATCCCCTCACCTATTGTGCATTCACCACGAGAAAACTTTTGATTCTCTTTTACGATTTCTTTCATCCGCTTTTCTATACGAGGCAGATCTTCGTCTGTAAAGCGCTGATCGTCTGGTAATTCGAAGTCATAATAAAAACCGTCTTCTATCGCTGGGCCAATTGCATATTTCGCACCTGGGAAAAGATCGAAAACTGCTTGGGCCATCACATGAGCGCTTGAATGACGTAGTATCTCACGGCCTTCTTTAGTATTTGGTGTAACGATAGATACCGCGCTATCGCTATTTATTTGTGTATCAAGGTCAGTAATTAATCCATCAATAATTACCGCAATTGCTGCTTTAGCTAAGCCTGAACCAATAGATTCTGCTAATTCACGACCGGAGCTACCTGCTGGGATCTCTCGTTTTGAGTCATCTGGAAGTGTGATTAATATATTTGCCATAAGCATCCAAGGATACCAGGGGTTCATCGGTTGTATCTCATTATTTAATTACAGGAATAGTTATGGTGATGTTTGATCGGTATTTGTATGGTTAATTAATTTGTTTCTTCAATTGTTTATGAAACGTAAAAGATGACATGATCCGAGCATCACAAATCCAGAAAAAGGTATTTCGCTTATATCCTTTTCGGGCGAAATGGAGGGTCCGACCCTCCAAAAAGGACAATAGGTAAAAAGTGTATAATATTTGTTACCAACCATTCACCACCTGGTGGGCATAATGTTCTAATTTGTTCTAACTCGTTTCGATTTTTTGGGGGAAAAATGGAAAAGATGATCACAAGTGTTATCCCTAGCTCTTCGTCTCCACAAAGCACAGAGCCAGAGACCAACCTAATACCTAATTCAAAATCAGAAGTTTGTAAAAAAACTTCACTTAGACAAAAGTTTGTACAAATAGTTGTTCCACAAATACCAAAGTTTGAAATTCCAAATGATACTGAACACGTAATTTTTGGTATCCCTGGTTTTCTCTGCACCAATGCCGCTCTTAAACCCGGAATAGATGATCTAAACCAAGATGGAATCGTCTACATAGATTGGGGGGAAGCTTTAGATATTGGGTTCACGCACAGAATAATGAAACATGTCGATGATTCCGTTAAAGCTATCGCTCAACAATTTGGTGGACAGATCAGCGTTCATGGGAATTCTCTTGGTGGGTTTTTTGCTTACTTTGCTGCTAATTCTAATCCACAAGAAATTAAGCGCTTAATACTTACTGCATCTCCTCACCTTCTGACCTTAGATTCTAAATCACTTTCAGAACATACCAACATTGCACCCTTTATAGGACTAATGAATAGTACAGCCCTATCTAGATTTATGCGCAAAGATATAATTTCGCAGTGGGAACAATTCCGTTCTGGAAAAATGTCTGACGAGATAAAAGCATTTTGGAATCCAATCGATGAATTAGAGAAGCTGATATTTACAGCATCTAAAGACACAACTGTTCGTGGCCGCATGTGCTTGTCTTCACAAACAAACGAGTTCCTTGAAAAACTTATCCTAAATCCAGAACAGCCATCACCAATCAGACCTGAAAATCGACCTAACGTTCGTGAGTTTGTTGTAGCTGGAGATCATTCTGATGTTTTTAGAGGTGCAACTAAAACCATAAAGTTTCTCGCATCTAAAGAAATTCAAACAGAACTTCCTGCAGATATTGCAGCTGAACTGCTGCCGATTGAAGCTGTTGAAGAATTAGTACATAGGTCTACACAAAATGTTGTGTGGGATTTCACTCGGAGTTCGTTGCCTTCTGTCAATCTAGGTCAAGCGCTACATTCAACTCTAAATGCGCCAGTATCACTTTTAAAACGTATAATCCCCCGAATTCCAGGGCCAGAAGCAGGACTTGAGTTTGAACGACCAGCCATTAGCGCATTAGCCGCAGGATAAAACTATAAATTAAGAGAATTATGCGCAAGTATCTAACATCAACTGACAAAACCATACTATCGTGTTAACACTTGTCGTTAATTGCCATGGGGGTGCGCAATGGTGGCCATATTCAATCCGCGGGTAGAATTTCCCGCTCCTAGTAAAATTTTATTTGCTGGAGAGATAAAAAGTATTGCTTGTGCAGTTACAAACGCTCCAAAATTTGTAAGTGACCGTTCACAGCCCAACACACATGGTTTAACTGAATATGTGTACATGGCACCAGGCACCGGAGCTCCTGGTTTCACGCTGAATCCTTTACGCAATCACTTAGCTGAAAACGGAATTAATGCAATTACTTGGGGCGATTTACGAGTCAATTGGGGCCCAACAATCTGGTCTATTCCAAGAGAGGTAAGGGCCATTCGTGAACGGGTAAAGCAAGCACAGGGTCCTATAACTTATGTGGGGCATTCTCTCGGTGGACTCTATGGGCTGTTCCTTGCACGATCTTTACCTTCAGGTCAGATCAAGCACACAATTTCACTTGGATCTCCAGGCGAATTAGGGGTGGAAGGTGCTAGCACTTCAACAAATGTTGGCCCTGCAATTTGATTTATGCAAGCCATGAAACCCGTTTACCAAGAAAGGTTAATAAATAATTGGCGCCCAGAAAGAGAACTTGTACCTCTTGAAGGTATACAAAGAACCTCGATAATTGCAATTAGAGACG
>CAUJDU010000086.1 GCA_963169585.1 Actinomycetota bacterium
CGTACACATCGGACCTAGCGACCACGTTGGTTGGTTGGATGACCGTAAATGGGCTTACATTCGACTTGAGGGACGAAACTTTGGTGATGTTCCACTAAATGTTGAATTGAAACTAGAGGTTTGGGATTCTCCAAACTCTGCTGGAGTAATTATCGATGCTCTTCGTTGTGCAAAAATCGCAATGGATAGAGGATTAGGTGGACCACTAGAAGGAGCTAGTGCTTATTTCATGAAATCACCAGCAAAACAATTCCATGATGATGTTGCATACCAAATGGTTGAGGATTTCATCAAGTAATTCCCTATATTGATGGGGTCAGTTCCTCCCGCGTACGTTCTTCGAAATGCGCCGCCTGGGAGGAATTGACCCCATCTTTTTACTCACTTAAGTAAAATGCATTTTTAATATTTATTATTCGAAATGGTCTGCGACAACTGCAGAGAGTTTTCGTTTCGCTTGCACTGGAGATAACTGACTTTTCTCCAGCGTTATAGCAACACCGATTAGTGTTAATGCCCCAATACCTATCCAAGCCCAAACTGGAATCACGTTTGCAACATCGAATAGCTGGCGGAGGATAAAGACTCCTAAGAACATCGTACCTAAGACAAGGGGAGCAATAATTTTTCTCCATGCACCAATAGCAATTGCAATCGTAGCTGTTGCTGATCCAATTAATGTGTAGAAATGTTCGCCAACAATTAATGAATCCAAAAATGTTACACTAAAAAATAATATGAGAGGAAACGCATATGCTGCCCAAGAGGAAACTCTCGTTTGTTCAGCAATGTTGCGAGTACTCTTTGATGGAAATACATTTCTGTTGAACATTCCAAGTGCAATCAAACCAATACAGATCGGTGCAACATAAAGAGTCAAGGAGTTTACGCCTTGAGCACCTAGTGTGATCCATAGCCCAATTGTCGAAACAGTTCCTCCAACAGGTATGAGAGCAACAACTGAACGAATAATCCCGATCGAAACCATTATCAGGCCAACTATAAACATTGCTTGCCCTAATGATTCGTTTGAACCGAGTGCAAACAATGTACCTATAGTTGCGGACAGTCCAGCATTTACCCAGCATCCAAGCTCATTTTCTCTCATATAGGTTGAAAGCAATACCCACAAACCACTAGCACCAATAAGCATAAGTGATGTTGTTGAATTATCGAGGTTCAGGTAATCTCCAAATACATACACTCCTGCAACAAATGTGGGCGCACTCAAAACCATCGTAAAAGAATTACCTCTACGAATCGAACCAACTAGAGCAACTGATACGACAACGCCAGCAACTATTGCACCTGCCAACACATCATTAAAAAATACACAGGCAAATGCAGATAAATAAGCAACGCTTATAGGTGCGATCGATGAACGATACCTAGGAGTATAAGAGTTTAATGCATCATCTTTTTGACTTAATATGAAATCAATCACACGTGCGAGTAATAAACCAACAATGAAAATAAAACCAGTTTGGTAAATTCCTCTGTCGCCGACTAAGTCACCAGCTATAAAATGAATAGCTCCAAAACCATAAATTACTAACCATATTGAAGCAACAATTGAGGTAAGAACTGTTAAGTATTTGTCATCTTTATCAGTAACGTAAAGCCCGTAAATAATCGAAGCTAGAAAACCTATACCAACGATTATTCGAGCAATATTTGTTGAGTTAGCTGATGTACCAACATAAAGTGACACTAAAGCCATAGGGAAAAGTACAGCACCTAAAAAATGTTTTCTAAATGCAAGACAAATAGCACCGCAAGCCACAAGCGCGATTGTCATTCGAGTTTCTAAACTACTTAGTTCCAATAAGTTTGTTAATTCTATAATTGACAAACTGGCGAAAAACGAAAGTACTGAAAGATGTATTTCATGGCCTATATTGCGGTCACTAATGTAAGCAGCGATCCCCGCACAAATAAACAACAACAACCCCAAGGTTTGATCTAATGAAATGAAATTCGCATGCGTATCCGATGTTGCAGCGAACACAATGAAAGCAGTAGTGAGTATTAATGAAATATAACTTTCAATAACTAAAATTGAGATATTAAAACCCTTCGAAATTCCTTCAAGTCGTGAAGAGAAAAACGAATCATTCTTCGCAAATAACAAAACAGATTGAAGAACTAAAAGTATCACTGGAACAATCAGATACATATCGCCATAAGTTATTGAGACACTTGTAAAACTCATCAAGAGGTATGGAACAACAGCTACTGGAATTAGTGATAGTACCCACATTGCTTTTTGTGTTCGTGCAGCTAGAACTGTTGCAACCAATAATGCAAGTGCAACCACTAACGAGTAACCCCAATGAGTTTCGTTTACAAAACCAAAACCAGCAATTGTTCCTTTGCCCGTATTTATTATTGGTTGTATCAGAGTAAGTATTGGTGAAAGTCCAATAATCGCTATCAGGTAATTTGACGGTTTTGATAATTTAGGGGTAAAAGAAAGACCAATCACAACTGGAACCATGTATAAAGCAGCTGGGATCGCACCAAGCACACTACCTTCGAGAGAGGAAAGGCCTAATGCGATCATAGTTGTCGAAGCGATTGAGGCAGGAAGAAGTATTGGGCTTTTATAAAACTTCGAAATTATAAAGAACCAAGCGACACAGAAGAATCCTTCAAACAGCAAGAACTGTCGCCAAGGCAAAATTGCTTCCATGTTTCCTGACAATAAAACAACTGGTGTAAGGAAAATTGCTAGATGGCTGAAGATAGACCCCATTACCGGAAGTGACTTAGAAAGAAATTGTCCTGTTGCAAAACAAATCGCAGTTATCATTGCGATGATTCCAAACTTGACCGCATTTGGGAAATCATTCCATCCAGACCAAACAAAAATTGTTGCACTCAGCATCAAAAGTGTTGAGCCTGTTACACCAAGCCAAGCAACTGCTTTACTTTGCACATTTGTTTTCTGTTGCAATAGTTGATGATTATCTATAGCTGTATCTGAATAGTTTTTAGGTGTGTATGTATCTTCGTTCATGTGACTATTGTCACATTGACAAGTAACGCTTTACAATGCTCTAAGGCCCCCAAAACCTGCTGGGGACTCCCCAATTGTTAGAGATCGTTTTGGTCAATGTACTCAAGTAACTCCGCCCGACCTCGTACATGAAGTTTTGCCATTATGTTTCTTGTGTGGTTTTCTACGGTCTTTGGTGAAATAAATAGCTCATCACCGATCTGGCGATAGCTATAACCTTTGGCGATAGAACGAAGAACTTCCTTTTCTCTGTCGGATAGAACATTTTTTTCTGGGTCTGCATTTTCTACTTTTGCCATCCGACGAAATTCACTTAGAACACAAGAAGCTAAATGAGGAGTAATCGCCGGTTGCCCATGTGCAACATGTTTAATGGCTGCAATTAATTCTTCTGTTGAAGCAGTTTTAAGAATATAACCCAATGCTCCACTGGCGATTGTATCTAGCAAATCTCGCTCATGGTCAGAGGCAGTAAGAATTAATACCGGAAATTTTTGGCTACATTTTTTTACGACAGCCATTCCACCACCTTCACCAAAATTTAGGTCTGAAATGATAACGTCCGGATTAGTTTGATTTGCCAAATCCACAAGTTCACTTGCATTTGAAGCCGTCCCTACAATCTCAAATTCACCTTGGAGCTCTGCAGAAATGCCCGAAATCCACATTGGATGATCGTCACCGATAACTACTCTAAGACTCATTTTTCTTATCCTTTAAAGTTGCTAGTTTGGCTGGTAACGTAATCTCGATCTCTGTTCCTTTACCTGGGTTAGATTTGATTATTACGCTTCCACCTACCTCTTGGATCCTTGCGATAATGGAATTTTTTAGACCTTGATGCTTGCCTTTATCATTATTATTATCCTCATCTAACACTTCTTCTTTGTTGAATCCGCTACCATCATCGCGAATTGTTACCACAACATTGTCCTCGATAGGTTCAACATAAATATTTACTGATTTTGCATTTGAATGTTTTTCGACATTTGACAAGCATTCTAAACATGCGCCATTCAAGGCTTTGATCGAATTTCTTGAAAGAGAATGAACATCAGGAGCAATAATTAGAGCTACTGGAATTGAGCTAAATTTAGAAAACTTCGATATTACTTCTTCAAAAACTTCATGGACCTCTACAACCGAATCTGAATGCTGCGATTGATTAGTAAATAAAAATGATCGTAATTGTTTCTCTTGATTTGCTGCTAAGTCAATAATTTCAGACTCTTTTGAGCGTTTCTGGATTATCACCAAAGTTTGAAGAACCCCATCATGAAGCGTCCTGGCAATATTATCTCGTGCATGGGCTTGAGACAGTTCGCCTCCAGCCTTTCGAAGAATTGTTACGACTCCACCCACTAATGCACCTGCCAGACAAAAAGTAACAGTGGTTGACAACAAAGACAGCGATCGTGAAGCTGTTAATTCAGTAGCATTAACAAACATTGTGACTGTCCTAGCCAATCCAATAATAATTCCTGCAGCAATCCCTCCACTTAATCCGAAAGCAACACCTGCCATCAATACGCTCGCTAGAACATACTGTGAACCGAAAGCTAAAGTCGATGATGACGTACCTTGAGAATAGAGGATACCTCCAAGTATTGTAATAACACTCGCAAAAATAAGTTCACAAATAACGAAGCTAGAGCTCATCAAAAGCGCTGGATCACGACGTGAAATCTGCTGAATCGTTATAGCTATCACAATCAATGCGCCAGAAGCCATGATCGCATATGTCGGATAATTTAACTTATCGTAGGTAAAACCAATAACTACTGCTGCAAAAATTGCTGCAATAATACGGTACCAACAAAGCGCTTTAATAATCCCGTATTCCATCACCTGATTCTATTCGCTAAATAAGGCTAGAAAAACATATATGTTCTATCGTTGGAAAGATGGGCCTTGATCAAGATCAAGACTAGTTAATGTATTGAAGATTCGTATTGCTGCAACGCTTGTTTCTGGCAAGCCTTTTGTTCTTGCAAGGAATGCGGGTGCACCACCTTGACTAGAAAAGATACTAGTTACAGTATCTTCATTTTTTGTTAAGAAATCATTTACACGCATTTCATTTGAAGAGTTTTTTTCTGCCAATGGCTCAAAATTAACTTGGCATATTAAATTAACATACCCACACAGTACGTTTTCTAACCCATCTAAGAATTGCTCTTTCCATTTCAAGGCTTGACCATCTTCGAATGAGTAATTTTGTAGTTGGTTATAGAGATTCTCATAATATCCAAACCTTATCTCTAAAGCAGCTACAATCGCTCCAGTTTCTTCCTGCGAGTATGGTTCAGCTTTAAAAGCTCCACTAGAAATAATCAACGGTCTAAGCATATGTCGTACCTCTACCGGTTGGCCTGCAGAAATTGTGCTATCGGGGTACACGCTATCTGGAGTATAAACTGTAGGTCCACAATTACCATTTGCTATACCTGAAAATCGACATTGAGCTTCAAATCTTGCCAAGTACTCAGGAGCAGAAAAAGTTGAATACGCTCTTTTGAAAACGTCTGGTATATGGCTCACAAGAAGACTCCATTCAATCTGTGATACTTTCATAAGATTCTACCAGAATATTGCCTTGTGGTGCATTTGCGCAGGTAGGTCTGTATCGGCTTACATTGTTATATGACAACAACTTTGGCAAGAGCAATTGAATACGGCTATGGAGTAACTGACTCAGATATCCGACTTATTGGTGATGTTACATCAAAAAGGATATTAGTTTTAGGTGCCGGTGAACTCTCTTCTCCTGTTACTCTCGCCCAAGCTGGCGCTCACGTAATCGTTGTTGATCCTTCTGCCGAACGAGTATCAATGACAGAAAAAATGGCTACCCAAAATGAAACTCGAGTTGAGTTTCACGAAGGTGAATTCGCCGATTTAGCATTTTTACGTGCTGACTCGATAGATAAGGTCTTTTCTCCGCTTGTTTTAGATGAAATTAAGGACTTAGACCGTGTTATTCGCCAAAGTCAACGGGTACTTCGCACTAATGGTTCAATGATCATTTCTCTCGAACATCCACTTGCACGTATCGTTGAACGTGAAGATCTTCCAAGCTCACCAGGAGTTCTACCACTTGGAACCCCTCGTATTACAAGAAGCTTTTTTGACAATACTGAATACGAATCTATGCGCAACGGACAAAGAGTAACCGTATACCCGCGATCTATCTCACACATCCATGAACTATTTATGCGACACGGTTTCAGGATTGATGCCATCTGTGAACCAGCACCAGAATTTTCAAATGAACCAATAGTTATGGTGCCACCGGTTGCTATATTCCGTGCCCGTAAAGAAGGACTATAAATTCTCCTGACTCCATATATCTAAAAGCTCATATGCCATCTGTTCTTCGATAGGACCATTTTCTAGTCGATGTTCGAGCAGAAAATCTAAAGCCTTCCCAACTTGTGGTCCTGGTTTAAGAGATAAATGTTTCATTACCTGAGCCCCATCTAAATGTGGACGAATTTTTTGCAGCTCTTCTTTTTGAGCGAGTTCAGCAATACGAGCTTCGAGCGAATCCATACGATCTTGTAATTGTTTTGCACGCTTTGGATTTCTTGTTGTGCAATCACACCGCTGAAGATGATTTAAATCATCAATTAGCTCCCCCGCATCACGGACGTAGCGACGAACAGCTGAGTCTGTCCAGCCCATAGCATATGTATGAATCCTTAGATGTAAGAACACTAATTGCGAAACATCACGAATCATCTCTTTTGAAAAGGCCAATTCCCGCATGCGTTTACGGGCCATTTTTGCACCAACAACTTCATGATGATGGAAAGAAACACCATGTTCCCCAATTGCCCGCGTTGCAGGTTTTGCAATATCGTGCAATAGTGCTGCTAAACGGACTCGTAATTCTGGGCGAGTGTTCGAAACAACTGCAATAGTATGAACAAGAACATCTTTGTGAGTATGAATAGGGTCTTGTTCAAGACTCATAGCGTTTAACTCAGGTAAAAATTCGTCTGATAATTTTGTTTCGCTTAAGAAATACAAACCACTGCTTGGATCATCAACGATTAGCAGCTTGCATAGTTCGTCACGGATTCTTTCTGCAGATACAATTTCCATTCGAGAACGCATTTGGATTACAGCATTTATCAAATCTTGATCAGGAACACAACTAAATCTTGCGATGAATCTTGCAGCCCTCATCATTCTAAGTGGGTCATCAGAAAATGATATTTCTGGAGCTAAGGGAGTCCGCAAGCGCTTATTTATAAGGTCATCAAGCCCATTATAAGGATCTACGAGTTTGGCATTAGGAAGAGAAAACGCCATTGCATTTATAGTGAAATCACGCCGAGATAAATCGATTTCGAGCGAATCTCCGAACTCAACTTCAGGTTTACGTGAATCGTTTACATATATTTCTTTTCTATATGTCGTAATCTCAAATTCCTGGCCTTCAAACATTGCACCAATAGTTCCAAAAGCTTCACCCTGGTTCCATACATCTTTTGCGCAGTTAGATAGGATCTTTTTGATTTCATCTGGTCTGGCATTTGTACAAATATCGATATCGTAAGCATTCTGCCCAAGTATCACATCTCGAACACTTCCACCAACCACATAAAACTCAAATCCGGCTGCATTAAAAATCTCTGATAATTTATATGCCGGAGAATCATTTTTAGCTAACAGCGAGAGTCGCTTTTGGATTTCCATAATATTCTTTTCTTGATTCAAGTGAACTAACTACATTAGTAAAGCAACATTTTTTCTGTTATATCGAAGTTTTCTAAATTTTCTTATTACGAAAAGTATGTCTCTTACGTTATTTTTGCGAATGCACCAATATCCGTTATAGATAATATATTACCAAATAGTAAATATTAGCTTATGAAATCGGACATATAGGTCGTAGTACCTATAGAAGATATTTGGGGGACATATGAACGAGACATTAAAAAGTTCAAAGGCCAAAAAAATAGGATTCTCTGCGGTTTTAGGGATCCTGCTAGTTGTTGGCCTGAGCTCATTAGCAATTTCGCCTACAGGGAATTTAAACCAAACAAGCGCACTTGCAAGTTCAGTACGCCCTGAACTGCTCCTCCCAAGTTCACCAAATCCAGCTCCCCCATCGAATGCTTGCGAATCAATGCAGGTTCTCGTTCTATTAGACCGATCAGGTTCTGTCACAAATGAAGGTCCAGCAACCGTCCAAAAGTACAAAGACCAAGTAAAGAAAGTTTGGACAACTCTTTCAAACATTTCTAAAACCTATGGAGGTTTCACTTCTGGTTACCTATGGGCATTTGCTGGACGCACAGCAGACCAAATGCCAATGTTATTGCAAGGCGACAATGACAAAAATGGCGTTGTCAACGAAGAAGACCGAAATTTAGTAAACAATGATGTGCTTGCTAAGTACCATGCGATGACACAAGATGTATATTTCAGGAACGATAACCAACCGATGTTTCCTGCTAACCAAATGGCAAGTTATGGGTTTAACCCAAAAAATGAAGATACCAAATATTTCAAAAGATCCACATATACTAACTGGCACGAAGCATTCTTGATGGCACAAGAAACTGTCCAGGAAGCTAATGCTCCAAGTTCGAATCTACGGGATTATTCAATGGTAATAATCGTAACCGATGGAGAACCAACCGTTAATGACGGCCCAAATCATACTTGGGATACATTTGCTAAAAATAAAAAGATTGATGAAGTCCACGACGGTTCGGTCAGTACCTCATCTCATGCAACCCGCACCAAAGAAGTTGTTGAAGCACTTAGGAATGGGCAGAACGTGAAAAATTCTTCACAGAAATTTACGCCCGTACAAGTTTACGGAGTGTTAATCGGTGGCAATAATTCCGGTAAGACAAGGATGAACAATACATATGGTGTTGGTAATTGGTTTGCATCAAACAATTTTGATTCGACGTTAGGTGCGCAACTTCTAAACATTGTTAGCCAAACATGCCCTCCTGCAGCGACATTATCTGGCGAAATGCACGCAGAAATTGTTCAAAGTCCGGCCAACATTATTGAGGATAGCCAGGCAACTTACCTTGTTGATGTAACTAATACTGGCTCTGCTACTTTGGATGATGTTTTAGTGTCCAACGGAACTGTAGTTAATCTACCAGCAGATGACACTTACACGTCAGAAGGAATATTGTCTCCAGGAAAGAAAAGGCGTTTCCAGGTGAGCGTTCATATCGGCGGAGGAGCAACAAGTACCAATGTCACAATACCTTATAGTGCAAATGTGGCTGAAGATCCTTCGATAATGCTTGCTGGATCGCCAATGACTTTGGGCGGAACATTAACTTCAACACTTTCAGTTACTTTGGTTCCAAGGCCCGCATAATTTTTAATATCTCTTCCTTAGCGCGAAAACGTTCCATGCGAGATGAACCTTGTTGCAATAAACGTGCCTATTCGTACCTTTTGCCGGGCCAGGCCTCCTGAGATTATTCGGAGCGGATAGTTTCCATCATTGCACGAAGCTCGGTTGGATTAGTTGCATTACCAATTGCTTCACGTCGTGCTACTAGACCATCGCCAAAAAGTTGAAGCAAAGATTGATCAAGCGTATGCATTCCGTAATATTCACCTTCAGCAATAATGTCATCTAGCTCGAGCTGTCTATCTGTTGGATCAACTATACGATCAAATATCCTCGATGTCATTGTCATTACTTCACAAGCTGGGATACGCCCAATACCATCGACTTTTGTTACAAGTTTTTGGCAAATGATCCCTTTCAAACATGAAGCAAGCTCAGTTCGAGCAGATTTTTGTTGATGAGGTGGATATAAATCGATAATCCTTTGTATCGTTTCAGTTGCGTTGGTTGTATGCAAAGTAGAAAAAACCAAGTGGCCAGTCTCAGCCGCGGCAATGGCAGCTTTGGTAGTTTCTAAATCTGTTAGCTCTCCTATCAAAATAACATCAGGGTCTTGACGGATAATTCTTTTCATTGCAGTCAAATAATTATCTGTATCAGCACCAATTTCTCGTTGATTTATAATAGAAAGTTGATCTTTGTGTAAAACCTCAATCGGATCTTCAATAGTTACGATATGACGAGCTTGAGTTTGATTTATATGGTCAATCATTGAAGCCAAGGTTGTCGTAGTTCCACTTCCTGCTGGTCCGCAGACCAAAATTAGCCCATGATGCTCGTCGCTTAACTTGCGTACAACTGGTGGTAATCCAAGATCCTCGAAGTTAGCAATACCTGGTATAACCCTTCGAAATACCATTCCCACAGTTCCGCGTTGTCTGAAAACATTAACTCTAAAACGACCTAAACCAGGGACGGCATATGCAAAATCAGATTCTGAATTATTAATAAACTCATCTGCCTTATGTTTAGGCATAATTGTAAATGCAATTCTTTCAGTGTCACTAGGATTAACTGGTGTAAATTCAGTCTCCTCTAACCGCCCATCGATTCGAACTCGAGGGCGTGATCCAACTTTCACATGTAGATCCGATGCACCCACGTGGATAGCAAAACGCAATAATTCATCTAAATCAACCATAACTATCTATCGTCCAAAATATCCGTGTACTTAATGCGTATATATGCTTATTTCAATATTATTTCTTCAATCAAACTAGATATGGCGAATAAAGCGAAGCCTTAGAAAAACGCCTAACCTTAGAAGCTACATGTTTAACTCGAAGTTCATCTCATATATTCGGTTTCGCCGAAGTAACCCTGGCATGATTGCCTTGGTTGCGATGATTATAGGAATTTTGATTTTTCCAAACATCGCATTTGGGACCGACAAAAATAACTCCCAATCAAGATCGAAGCAAAAAACCCCTGTTAAATTTTCATTGTCTCTGTTGAGCCCATATAGTGTTGCTAATTCTGCTTTGAATGCACAGATCATAACTAGCGATACTTCAACTCCGATAAAAATAGAGGTGATGTCTGCGACAAGCACACAAAGCGATCTTTTCCATTTTGCAAACAACTTAGGTAAACGTAGAGTGCGAGATACCCTTGAAATAGATTTTTCTCAGCTCATCCCAGATACAAATACCCTTAATGCCTATAACTTTCAAATTCCAGTCAACGGAGATAGCCTAACTACTCTTTCAATGGCAGGTTCGAACGTTTACCCAATAGCAATAAGTCAAGGCAGCGATAAAGATAAAACTCGAACACAATATAGTTTTGTAACATCAATTCCAAGCATCGGAGCTGATGGAGCAGCATTTTCTCAACGTTTAAAACTGCTAAATTTTGTTAAATTTCAACCTGTTATCGACCGGCTTTCTATGGTCAATCCAGAAGGAAAAATAAGCAATAAAGGCCATAAAATCGAGAATTTATTGGATGAGAAAAGGCGAAGCCTTTACGGCATTTCAAATATTTCTACTCCCCATTCTGTTCTGTTAAATCCTGATGTAATTGAAGGTTATAATTTCCTTAATCAACTCAGAGATAAAAAGGCTGAATCTTTTTATGTAACTCAGCCTCTGGCTAGCACCGAATATATTGCTGATACTTACGTCCCTGTTAATTTGGGAGAATTAGAAAAACAGGGGACCACTAACCAATTTTCTAATCTATTAAATCGTGGTCGAGACGTACTAAAAAATGCCCAAATTAATGCTCCGATAAGGACTTTAGTATCCCAATCGATAACTCAAGATTCTTTAGCCCAAATCAGTAGTAGCGGGATTGATCAAGTGATTGTCGAAGATCGAACGTTCAAGGAAGCTCAACGCCCTGTAACAAAATTTACACGATTAAAAACCAATTCAGCTTCACTAGATGTTGCCACGTACAACACAACAATTGGAGATAACCTCCCTAGATCTCTTTCTGCTTCTGGGAAAGCAAACTATTTAATTGCTGGGACAAGCGTTATCGCACTTGAAGCCCCGAGTAATTTACGTGGATTCATTTTGCCGCTAGATTTAGCTGCACTTGATGGACAAACACTATCGCAATATCTAAGCTTTATTAAAGATAGCCCTCTAGTCCAACCTCAAACTTCCAGTCAGTTTTTTAAAGAAGACTTACTAGATAAATCGTTATCTAAAAAACTCGAACAGGGCCAATATCCAGGAAAAATAGCAGACCCAATGAATAAATCTAAGCTTGAAAAAGTGGTCCGTTTCGCCAATGCAACATCCTCTATTTATGAGCCCGAATCTATCCAATTCGCTCAAGCAAACTGGATGAAACTTGCAGTATTTTCGCCTAGCGATTTTGGTATCTCAAAAATAATCACTCCACAAAAGTCAGAAGAACTCCTAAGAAGCGCAGGATCAAAAATAGAGCTCCCTAATAAGCGAACACTTACAATCACATCTCGAGAGAATAGTGTTCCTGTAACTATAAAAAAGAAAACATCACAAATCATGAAAGTTGAAGTCCGTATTTCTTCAAACAGGCTGACTTTTCCAAAAGGTTCGAGTTTTGAGGTGGAATTGAAAGAAGAAAACACAACAGTGACCATTCCTGTGAAAGCTAGGACTTCTGGTTCGTTTCCAATCTCAATTGAAGTTGTTTCCCCTGCTCAATCCATAGTAATTGTTGAGCAAACAGCAACTGTTCGTTCAACATCGCTATCGGGGACAGGCGTTTTTATTGCACTTGCGTCAACTCTTTTTCTAAGCGTTTGGTGGGCTTCGCACTACAGAAAATCGCGTAAAAAAACTATTGCCCCAGTAGTTGAAATCCGTAAAGACAAGGCGATCTAGCAATGGCCTTTTCATATAGCGCAAAACAATCAATCTTTGTTTTTAGCGGAACATTAACTTCAAGAGTTCTAGGTTTTATCCGCCTTGTTCTAATTAGTACAACTCTTGGATATACACGTTTAGCTGATTCATATTCACTTGCTAACGAAACACCCAACATGATGTATGAGTTGATGTTGGGAAGCCTTATCGCATCAACAATGATTCCATTTTTTGTTGAACAATATAAGCGTAAAGATAAAAAAGCCGACCAAGCATTAATGTCCTTTGTGTTCATATCAGCACTTCTGCTGACTGTGTTCACAATGGTATTAGCCCCATTTTTAGCTGATTTAATGACAGCTCTAAACACTTCAAGCACAGGAGAAGCTCAGAGAAACCTTGTCGTCTTCTTCCTGATGTTCTTTTTACCACAGATATTTTTCTATGCGATGACCGCAGCAATGCAAGCTTATTTAAATGCACGATCAAAATTTATAGCAGCAGCTTTTGTTCCAATCGTCAACAATATTGTTGTAATAGCAGTAGTGCTTTACATCAAAACTCGAATAGATGAATTAAATGTAAATCTCGATCAAGTAAAATCTCTCGACTTAACTTTTATCCTCGGCATAGGTACAACTTTAGGTGTTGCGCTCATAACTATTTTCTTATCTTTTGCATACATAAGCGCTGGTGGGAGCTTTAAATTAACTTCTATACGACATTCAAATGTACGGTCTCTTATAACTAGATCGAAATGGATGGTTGCTAGTGCTGTTGTAAATCAATTGACACTTTTTATTATTATCGCATTTGCAAACTCTATTCCCGGTGGAGTTGCAATGTATTTGGTTGCTTGGTCATTCTTCCAATTACCCCATGGTCTTATCGCTAATTCGATAATGACGACAATGGTCCCGAGAATCACTCACACGCTCAATGTTGGCAAGGATAATATGAACCACATCCGCATGGGAATAGAAACGGCCTTGTTAACTAAACAAGTTGGGACGGGTCTAATAGTCTTGATGTCTGGTTTTACTGCCCTGACTATTGCTGTAGCCTCACCTGCAATAGTCATATTAATATCTCATGGAGAAATATCGATTGAGCAGGGAGAACACACCGCCAGAGTGCTTATCGGCTTCGTCTCTCTATTGCCTGCTTTTTCACTATATTTGTTCGGAGTGAGACTTGCTAACTCGTTTAACATAACAAGAACAGCATTTTTTATTAATGTGGCCCAAAATCTATTAAATATTATTCTTGCATACTTCCTAAAAGATAGTTTTTCGACGGTAGGATTAGCCTTTGCCTTTTCTGCATCATATTTTCTAGTGTTACCTATAACTATCTATGTAACATCAAAATGCCTTGAAGGCCCGATGATTGATATTAAAGTGTCACTTTTTATGTTTTTAACTAGTCTTGGATCTGGTGCTGCAGGTTATTTCGCTTCTATTTCTACAGATAACAGGTTTTTAGGATTACTCTATGGGAGCGTTATTTGCCTTGGTTTATTGGGTTTTGGGGCGTTATTTGTCCGTAGATCACTTATTGATTTAATAGATCTGGTCTATATGCGAGAAAAGAAAGATTCTAAAACCAGGAAAGTATGATCTAACCATGGGAGACAAAAACCTATCAGCTGAACGGTTTAGTTTCACTGAAAAGATGCTGTCAAAAGGGATTCGAGAGCAGTTTCTAGGTTTTGATAATAAAACAAACCTTCCTGTAGTCATCGAGAAACTTCACGATTCCTTATTAGAAGATCCTCAATCAAGAGCTGCAATTACTGCTGAAATCTCTGCCTTAACTCTACTAAAAAGCCCTTATTTTGTTGATTATATTGGTACTTTTGAAAAACAAAATAAACAATATTATGTCTTTAATTTTGCTGATGGACAGCCGCTCACTAGCGCAGATTCACTTAAGATTTTATCTACGCGTGATATATGTAGCTTCATTTCTAAAGTTATACGAGCAGTTGCTTTTGCGCATTCCAAAGGCATAATCCATGGTGCACTAAGTTCTGATTCTATATTGATCACACCTGCAAATGAGCCAATTATTATTGGGTTTAATGCACAATGGGTCGAACCAATTACAGGCCCTGGAATAATAAATGGAATAAGCCAATATGCTTGTGCTGCTCCTGAACTTTTTCAAGGTGAACCAATCGATGAATCTTGCGATTTCTATGCGATAGGGAAAATTGCAGAATTCATGTTTGAAACCACAAAGCATAACCAACCACAAATACATGCGAGCCAATATATAGAGATGACCAGAGCAAAAGAAATAATTAGCTTACTTTGCTCGACACAACGTCAACACCGTTTTAGTGCAGCCCAACTATTGATTGACCCTGACTTTCTTGGCTCAATGCGCACCCCGGTACAAGGGAATGTGCGTCTAGACCTATCCAAAAGAGAGTTACGCAAAATAGCTAAAAGACTACGTACAAATAAAACTAATTTACGCAAACCGATAAGTGAAAAAACTAAGTTCTATACAACTTTTGCAATAAAGTTTTTTGCAATACTGCTATTGGGAATTACAATACTTTTCATAATACTTAAACTTGGCTAACCCAATTGGTTTAAGCTAATCAATGTGATCAAGGTTGAGCCACCTAACGATATAGAAATTATACGTGCCCAGAAGAATGATTCAAAATCACTTAGAATAGTAATTGAAAAAACTTCCCCTTACGTATTAAATCTATGTAATTGCTGGTGTAGACCACCTTTAGAAGGTGAAGACGTCGCTCAAGAAACCCTTATAACAATAGCTAAAAAGCTCAATTCTTATAAATCACAATCTGCCTATTTCACTTGGGTTTATAGTGTGACTTATCGAACTTTTTTAGACGCCTTACGAAAACAATCTCGCAGAAATAAGATTGCCAAAATAGAAAACTTGGACCAAGTAAATGACAACAATATAGCTTTCGATGTTTCAACTGAAAATCAAAACGATAATTCTCAGATGAGTGAAATATTAACCAAAGCTTTAGCAAATATGCACGATGATCATGTCCAAATTTTGATACTGATTGACGTCAAGCAAGAGCCATATGCAAAAACTGCTTCTGACCTGGGACTTCCTATTGGAACAGTACGATCTCGACTAGCTCGGGCTCGGCTTGCTCTAAAAAATGAGATCAATAATTTGGGAACTAATTCACAAATTGATGACGTCTTAAATGGTGAGGAAATAAAATGAATTATCCAATAACAACAACAGATTTGATAGAAGGCTTAGCCACAGACGACGAAATAGCAACTTTGATCTGTATTGAAGCCATTATTTCTAATACCTTTTCTGAACTTGAAATTAGCGACGAAACGCAACGGGAACAAATTAAAGCTAAGGTCCAATCTTGGTCCGGGTTTGGCGAATATTCTAAGTTAATCTCTTCGCAAAAGGCCCTTCTTAATAGGCCACTTGCAGGAGCTATTTCTGGCGATAATTTAAACTTAATCAATGAAGATTCCCTTGAAGTAGCTGACAAATTAGCTGTCCACACAATGACAAAAATTAAATCACCTAAGGAAAATCCTGGAAGAAATCGATCTAGAGTAACCGTGCTATCTGGATTGGCTGTTGCTTGCACGATTGCGTTCGTATTTATTGGTGTAAGTTCTATGATTTCTAACCAGAGCTCAGGAACAAAGTCCAGTTCAACCCGCACTAGTGCAGAAAGACAAAAAATTTTAGAGTCCTATACCAATCAAGGAGACCAAATAACAACTAATACAACTAACATTGAAACTAGCTCGCCTAATAACGGGGCAATTGATTCAGGCTCCTTACCAAAACCGTTAGTGACCAATTCAACAAAACCCACAACACTTACGGATAGTACTAGCTCAGATTCTAAAAATAGCCGTAATTCAGCAGTTGCAATATCGATTATTGCCGTTCCGGTTTTCATGTTGGCCGCTGTAGCTTTCATCTACAAAAAACGCTCTAACTAAGTATTTTCCTGGTTTAGATGTTATATATTATTCACGTTTCGCGCCTTCGCTCTCGCTCGGTACACTCGGATCCGGTAGTCTCCTCGCTCGCTGCAAATGTTCACAATATATAACATCTAAACCAGCGTTGTTATCCTTATTCTCACAACTCCTAATACAAATCCTTGAGGATGACAGTGTCTGCAGGCAATGGGACTAAAATAGATACACGATAAAAGGAGCCCAGATGTCCCAATGGACTAAAACAGTTTTAGACACAATTGACAATGTTGTCGAACTTTCGACAGAGAAAGTTGTTAGGCCAGCACATAAAGTTGCAAAATTTTCTGTGTATGGAATTGTAGTTTTAACATTGTTAGTTTTAATATCGTTTTTCCTGGTTATTGCTGCTTTTAAAGCGACAGTAGTCGGGGTTGGAGTTTGGGGTGCTTACCTTATTTGGGGCGGAATATTTTTTGCTTTAGGTGCGCTTTTATGGGTTAAGAAATAAGAATTATATTAAGGAAATCATGACAGTTCGAGATGTGATCATTATAGGTTCGGGACCTTCTGGATATACAGCAGCAATATATGCCGCTAGAGCCAATCTAAACCCTTTAGTAATCGAAGGGGCCGCTGCTGGAGGCCAACTGATGACAACTACTGAGGTTGAAAATTACCCTGGTTTTGCTGATGGAATCCTTGGTCCAGACCTAATGGAGCAGTTTAAAAAACAAGCTGCTCGTTTTAATGCGGAGTTCATAACAAAAGACGTAACTAAGGTTGAGCTCGAAGGTAATATCAAAAAAGTCTTCGTTGGAGATGAACAATACCAAGCTAAAACTGTAATTATTTCAACTGGTGCGAAAGCGAAGATGATTGGTTTAGAATCCGAACAGCGTCTACTTGGTTATGGTGTGTCTACCTGCGCAACGTGTGATGGTTTCTTCTATTCCGGCCATCAAATCGCTGTTGTTGGCGGAGGAGATTCTGCACTAGAAGAGGCACTTTTCCTTACAAGATTCGGCGAGCACGTAACTGTTATTCACCGTAGAGATACCCTACGTGCATCAAAAATCATGCAAGATCGAGCTATGGCTAATGACAAAATATCGTTTGCATTTAACAAAGAAGTCACAGAAGTTATTGGGGATACAAAAGTTTCTAGCCTAAAGCTTAAGGACACTGTCACAGGAGAAGAATCTAACCTAGATGTCACCGGTTTATTTGTAGCGATTGGACATACCCCTAATACGTCCCTTTTCAAGGGTGTGATTGATACCGATGAAATGGATTATATACAAACGATAGGGAAGTCGACTCAAACCAACATAGAAGGTGTCTTTGCGGCAGGCGACGTTGCCGACCATGTGTACCGTCAAGCCATAACAGCTGCTGGTACAGGAGCAATGGCAGCGATTGAAGCAGAACGTTACATAGAGGCTAACTAATAGAAGTATTAAATGGGAAGATTCTTGGGCTTTTAAATGTTCAAGCTAGAATACAATGAAAGATTTGAGTGAAAGCTCAATAAGGAAGGAAAACCATGAGCTCAGCAACAACGTTAAATATTGATTCTTTTGATGAAGCAATCTCAACAACTGATAAGCCAATTCTTGTTGATTTTTGGGCAGAATGGTGTGGGCCATGCAAGATGATTGCTCCTGTTCTTGATGAAATCGCTTCAGAGAACTCGGAAAAACTTACCGTCGGGAAAGTTAATGTAGACGAGAATCCAGATTTAGCACGTCGATTTGAGGTTATGAGCATTCCTACTCTTATCCTTTTTAAAAATGGTGAAGCCGTCAAGCGTCTAGTTGGAGCAAAAAATAAGGCTGGCTTACTTGAAGATTTGTCTGATATAATATAAATCTTCATTTAATTCCGATTTCACCTTAAGGGGGGATTTATCCGTGGTTGATGCTCCCGATGACAGCTTAATAGAATCTTCTATTTCTGCTGTCCAGTCTCGTTTAATCAGGTTAGGATATGACATTCCTGAAATTGAGCTATCTGAATTAGGACCAGAAACAAAACGAGCCTTAGGGGCCTACCAAGAAATACATGGGTTAGCTGTAACTTGCGAAGTAGATACTCATACGTGGAATGAGTTAATTACCTCTTCTTATCGTTTAGGTGATCGTTTACTTTATGAACGCCAACCAATGTTTCGAGGTGACGACGTCTCTGAACTACAACATCGGCTGAACTCTCTCGGATTTGATTCAGGTCGTGAAGATGGAATTTTCCGTACCCAAACAGCACAAGCCCTACGTGATTTTCAACGTAATATGGCAATATCTTCTGATGGAATCTGTGGGCCCAATACAGTTATTGCACTAGCTCGTGTGTCGACATTTGCATTTGGTTCCGCTACAAATATTCGTGAAAAATTGAGATGGCAGCTTCGAAAAAGCTCAGAGAACTATCGAGTTGGTATATCTATCGACCCTTCGTTTACTGTTGTTGGAGACCGGCTGATCAAAGAATTATTTGAGTTAGGCATGAAAGTTCCTTTGTACTGTGAGGAAGGTGACCAGACAGATATAGCTTCTCAAGCGAATGAAAATAATATTGATTTCTTATTTTCAATTGCACCCTCTTTTAGCGCAACAGGAAGATGTATCTTCTTTTCTAATTCACGTTACCGATCTTTAGTTGGGGCCAGCCTTGCTGGTTCTATTCAGCACGAACTATCAAAAATATTAAAATCTGACCCTGATGACATTGCTGGCAGGATGTATCCTTTACTTCGATCATCTCAAATGCCGTCAGTTATTATTGAACTTTGTGATACGAGTGACATTTCAATGATCAAAAAAATTCGTGAACAAAGTACACAAATCGCCGCTGCTATAGCTAAGGGAATATATAACGTTGTTTCACAAACAACTGACTGAAATCCCTAATACATTAAAATTTAGGCATTAATTTCAGCTTGGTTTTCTGCCATTAGCAAATAGATCCTCTCAAGATCTTCAAGTGTAGAGAAATCAATTGCGATTTTTCCTTTGTCAGACCCCATTGAAATACTTACACGAGTATTCAAATAATCTCCTAGAAGAGATTCTAGTTCTATAAGCCCTGGTGCTCTCAAAGGAGCCTTTTTAGCACTTGTTGTTAGATCAATCTCATCCTCTGACACAGTCCGAATGGCTTCTTCAACCGCACGTACAGACCAGCCTTCACTGGCAGCTTGCTTAGCAATTTTCTCCTGGAATACCCTATCAGGAGATCCAAGTAGCGCTCGCGCATGTCCCATAGTAAGTCTTGAGTCACGGACCATTTTCTGAATTGAAGGAGGTAAGACTAACAACCTTAGAGTATTGGTTATGGTTGTTCTGCTCTTACCGAGCCTCTTAGCAACTTGGTCATGAGTTAGGTTAAAGTCTTCGATTAGTTGTTGATAAGCAGATGCTTCCTCAAGAGGGTTCAAGTCACTTCTCTGTACATTTTCAACAATAGCCTGCTCTAACGAAATGGTATCATCCACATCTCTAACTAATGCTGGGATTGCAGTCAAGCCCACACGCTTAGCAGCACGCCAGCGTCTCTCCCCTGCAATAATCTCATATCCTGCACCTGTTGGCCGCACTAGAATCGGTTGAAGGACACCTAACTCTCTGATCGAATCAGCAAGGGTTGAAAGTGCTTCCTCATCAAAGTACTTCCTTGGTTGCATCGGATTTGGGGAAACCTCTGCAACAGGAATTGTATCAATTCCTGCAGTTGCTATTGCTTGATTTTCACTTGGGATAAGTGAGCCTAGTCCCTTACCCAATCCGCTGACTCTCGCCATTTCTGACTTCCTTTGCTAGTTCTCGATAAGCAATCGCTCCTCGAGAGGTTGGATCGAATGTAGTTATTGGTTGCCCAAAAGATGGGGCTTCTGAAAGCCTTACAGTTCTAGGTATCACCGTCTTATATACTTTTGCGCCGAAGTGATCTCTCACTTCAGCTTCGACTTGTTCTGCGAGTTTAGTACGCGCATCATACATAGTGAGGACAATTCCACGCATCTCTAAATCTTGATTCAAATTTGATTTAACAAGTCCCACATTCCGAAGAAGCTGGCCAAGTCCCTCGAGCGCATAGTATTCACATTGAATAGGAACTATAACATCATCAGAGGCGGCCAAAGCATTTACTGTCAACAATCCCAGCGATGGTGGACAGTCTATTAAGACGTAATCGTAATCATCTTTGATTTCAGAGATAGCCCGCTTCAGCTTCATTTCTCTAGAAAATGCCGGAACAAGCTCGATCTCAGCTCCTGCTAAATCAATGGTTGCAGGAACTACGAACAAATTTCTCACGGATGTAGGTTCAGTGCAGTCATCTAAGGATTTGTCATTAATGATCACATCGTAGACAGAACCTTCCAGATCGCGATGTTGAATACCCAATCCCGTCGTCGCATTACCTTGAGGATCTAGATCGATGACTAATACGCGTCCTCCTGAAGCTGCAAGAGATGCTCCTAGGTTAACAGAAGTGGTAGTTTTCCCTACGCCACCTTTTTGATTTGCTATCGAAATAACTCTTGGTAGCGGGAATGATTCTTCACTGTGAGATTCACTCTCAGTTGTTTTATGCTTTGTTTCATTTGTGTTCTCTGAAACATTCTCAGGCTTAACGCTTTGAGCCTGAACCTCATTAGTTTTAGATTCTAATTTTTCTTGGGCTTCCTGTGCTTCGTGGGCCTCTTGATCCCTGCGAACATGAGAAAATATCCTCAGGCTTCGCCTTCTTAAATCATCATTCACATAAACCTCCTTGGAAGTCCAATACTCTAGTTCTATTTACAAAATTTTCCAAATGCGGATTAAAAAATGTTTCACGTGAAACATTACCAGAGCGGTCGTTTCTTTATCACCTTAGATGAACGTGGATACTCTAGTTTTAAGCTATTTATTTTTTTAAGCTTTGCGACATGAGCGCCACCCTTCTCCAATACATCTTGTAGCACCAATCCAAGTTCAGCCAATAGGTCTTTGTCCCACCTTTGTGATTCATCTACAGGTCTACCGCTCACGTAAAGATATCCACCAATTTTCAAAAATCCAGATCCACATTCTGCTGTTATTGATGGTTGTCCAAATCCACGAGCAACAACAACTTCGAAAGTTTCACGATATTTCTCTAATTGAGCTAGTTCTTCAGCCCTACCATTTAGTGGTGTTAGACGGTTATTTAAACTTTCATATTCTGTCGAAATCTGGGTTAGAAAGTTTATCCGCTTACGCATTGAATCTAAGGCTACAATTTTGATCTCCTGGTTAAGATGCAGCCACACTAAACTTGGTAATCCTCCCCCAGCCCCTAGGTCGAGTACCTGGTCAATTCCTGTTGGTAATAATGAGATGAAATCGGTCGAATGTTGGATTTGGTTTTCTATTGACTGTGGGGAGAGAAAACCATACTCTTGTGATTGGTTTAAACATGTAGTTAGATCTTCTCTGGTGAAGAGCTTTGAAGATATTATCATTTAATGATCTTAGTTGATTTATAACAAAAAAAAGCCGGCCTATGGCCGGCTTTTTATATCATTAGGAAACTCAGTCGTCCGACGCTTCGCTTTCACCAATCATAACAACTACCCTCCGTTTAGGATCATACCCTTCCGATGTTGTTGTTATCCCTTCGATTTGAGCAATCGTATCATGTACAATTTTTCTATCGGCTGCAATCATGGGTTCTAGAACTTGTGTCCTTCCAGTTTCTTTAACCTTTGCTGCCAAATTTTTTGCGAAATCTGCCAATGCTTCTTTTCTCTTAGCGCGGTAGCCACCAACATCTAAATACATTCTTGCAGTGAATCCGCCCGCCTTAGCTTGTACAACTGCACGCATTAACTCTTCAACAGCAAACAACGTTGACCCTCTTGATCCGATCAATAGTCCTACTTGCTTACCATCTATAGAAACATGAATTGTCTCTTCTTCGGTTACGGAATCGATCTTGCATGAATCATCAAAGTATTTAACCAAACCTGAAAGAAAATCTTTAGCATATTGAGCCTGAGTTTCCAAAGGAGCAGCGTATTCTCTTTTCTGAGTTTCTTGGGACTCTGAGGTAGTTTCAGTTTCTTCCATTGTTTTATCTTCTTTCTTATTGCTTCGTGAATCTTTCGCCGAAGACTTAGGTTTAGAATTTTGTCTACTTGAAGAGGTTTTACGATCATTTCCTCTACGCTTTTTTTCTCGTGGCTTCTCTCTCGATATTGGTTTTACTCGTGCACGTATCCTAGCCTCATTGGAGCCTAAACCAAAAACGCCTTTTTTAGCCTCAGTAATTAACTCATATTCAAGTTCATTTTTCTTAACACCCAATGTGTCTAAAGCACTCTCAATAGCCGACTCTAAGGTCTTTCCAGTTGCTTCGATCCATTCCATATTTCTACAGTTTCCTTTCTAAATTGGTGTTACTTTTTCTTTCGCTTTTGTCGCGCTAATCCTGGTTGATAATTGTTATTAGGATCTTTATTTGATTCACTATCTTGATTACCTTCTTTTTCTCGATGTGGAATTATAAGCTTTCTGTATAACAATTCTTGCTGACATGCTCTCCATGTCGATGATGTTAAAATATACAGGTTTGGTCCTGCAGGAAGAATGGCACCAGAAATTGAAATACCTATAGGGAAAATATATTTTAAAATCTTCATTTGATCAGGTGTATTCGGGTTGATCTTTTGCTGTCGAGACATCGATATATAAGATGTTGCAGCTAAAAATATAATTAATACTAAATAAGCGATTATCACAGTAATAGAAGGGTTTGTATAGTTTTTAAGACTTGTCTGTAGATCCAACCCTAAGAAGTATTTACTAGCTGGTAACTTGGCTGCTAGTTCTTCAGCCCTTACAGTGCTATATCCTGCTTTAACTAGCTCCGCAGCATTAGCTCTACATAATTCAGCTGTTTTTACAGGAGCGCAAAGGTCCTTAAATAGCCTAGAACCAGTGCTGGCAAAGAGCTCTGGTTTAGAGACAACTCTAAATATTGAAAACAAAAAAGGCATTTGTACAAGCATTGGTAAACAGCTACCTAAAGGATTAACTCCAGTTTCTTTGTAAAGAGCCATGGTTTCTTCACTTAATTTTTGCCTATCGTCTTTATATTTTGCCTGCAATTCCTTTATTCTTGGTTGTAATGCTTGCATAGCCAACATAGATTTTGTCTGCTTATGAGTTAGAGGGAAGATCAACAACATAACCATAATCGTCACTAAAATAATTGCTATACCAACATTAGGTATAAATTCATAGATCTCAGAGATAAACCAAGCAATCAGGGTTTCAAACGGCAATAAAAGTTTATCCATGTATGTATACTCTCTACTTCTTAATAAATTACATCAGTCATTTAGTTATGTATTGAAGCTTTAGAACATCAAAACTCAACATTTAGCTGAACATTCTATACCTGATAGCTAGAAAAAATTCACTTGGAACTATCAGTATTTTTTTCTCTAGAAGAATCCTTTAAGTCCTGTTCAGGGTTATTTTTTATTGGTACATAATCAAATCCACCTGGATTAAATGGATGACATTTCAAAAGTCGAACGACTATCAAACGAATGGATTTCAAAACGCCATAATTTGCTAAAGCATCTCTGGCATATGTCGAACATGTTGGGATGAATCTGCAAGTATTTGGAATAATTTTTGTTGCATATCTATAAACTCCAAGTGCAATAAATAAAACCCACCAAATAGGATTTAAAAGCCTAATTTTCGGTCCTGGTGAAGTAAATGGGTTAAACATATGATGTCATTTCAACGAGGAAACAAAGGCTCTAATTGCATTCTTAGCGTCTTCGAAAGACACTTCACCTGATATATTTTTTGATGTTCCAACTAGCAGAATTACTCCATTAGGAAAACTTAAATTATTAGATTCGCTACGGACAATTTCTCTTAATCTACGTTTAAATCTATTTCGTTTAACTGCATTTCCATATTTCTTAGAAACGGCAAAAGCTAAACGAACAGGAATTTGAGTATTATTTTGCTCTATGTAATATCTAATCCAAATAGGATTTTCGTTGAAATATTTACCTCTAGAAATATTATCCCAACTTGATTTACCTCTTATTTTCCAGAGTTTAGAGGACTTCATCGATACATAAAATAAATTTATGAAGATCTTTTATGCACTTAGGCGTTTACGGCCTTTAAGTCGTCGTCTTTTAAGTACTTCTCGTCCTGCTTTAGTTGACATGCGTAATTTGAATCCATGTTTACGAGAACGTTTTCGATTACTTGGCTGGAATGTTCGCTTTGTTGACATGTCGACCTCTTAAATTTTTCGATATTTCATTTTATTGAGACCTAATATCCTAGCAACAGCTGTTATTTTTCACCAATTATGGTATTTTTTACTTCCATTTAGGTCTGTGGAAAATAATAATTTTGAAAGGTGGATATCTCTTTTTGTGTTTGAGCTCTATTTAGTGTTAGTTTCTCATCTCAATAATAGATAGGACTTATTTCTAAGGAAAAAATGAGTCCCTTAAAGCTCGATAAGAGTATATCCACAAGTGTGGATAAGATTGTGGATTAAGTATGGAAAGCCCGACGATTCTGACATCAGCGCAACAAGTTTGGGACTTGGTTGCAAACCAAATAAAAGAACAACTTGCACCTGCAGCTTGGAATGCTTGGTTTGCTGGTTGTCGCGTAGACATAAAATCTGTAACTGATGAAATAATTATTCTTGTTCCATCAACCGTAGCCCAAGAAAAAATAACATCAACATTTAAATCTATTATTGATGATGCGATTGAAAATATTTCAGAAAATCCTATAAAAATTGATTTTGTGGTCGAAACAAAAAATCGAGAAGAAGAAAATGTTTTAGACATTCGAGAAGAACAACAAACATCAAATAGTGAAGAACAAACCCCAGTTCAAACACCAAATGTTTATGAACACGACGAGTCTGGATTAAATCCGAGATACACATTTGATCATTTTGTTATTGGAGCATCAAACCGCTTTGCTCACGCTGCTGCTTTATCTGTAGCTGAATCGCCAGCACGTGCGTATAATCCTCTATTTATTTATGGTTCAGCAGGTCTAGGTAAGACCCACCTTTTACATGCAATAGGTCACTATGTAAAAAAGATGTTTCCCAACAAAAGAATTAAATATGTTTCTACAGAAACATTTATGAATGAATTTGTCGAATCTATTAGAACTAATTCAACTACATCTTTTAAGAAAAGATATCGCGAAGTAGATGTACTTTTAATTGATGACATTCAATTTTTAGAGAGATCACAACAACTACAAGAAGAATTTTTCCATACATTTAATTCTTTACATGGTACTGCTAGTCAAATAGTTTTAAGCTCGGACAGGCCGCCAAAATCAATACAGACTTTAGAAGATAGGCTACGTAGCCGCTTTGAATGGGGTTTGATTACTGATGTCCAACCTCCTGAATTTGAAACTCGTTTAGCAATTTTACGTAAAAAGGCTTATTCGGAAGGTTTGTATAACGTCCCAGATGAAGTGATGACTTTTATTGCAAGCAACATTTCAGACAATGTTCGAGAACTTGAAGGTGCATTAATTCGTGTTGCAGCATATTCTTCATTACATAGAGCGGTTTTAGATGAAGAAGTTGCTAAACAAGTTCTCTCCGATTTACTTCCAGCCAATAAAACTAGGGTTATTACACCTCAAATCATCTTGGAAGAAACAGCAAATATGTTTGGTTGGAGTGTCGAAGATCTTTGTGGATCTTCACGAAGGAGACCATTAGTTACTGCGAGACAGATAGGTATGTATGTATTTCGTGAACTTACCGATTATTCTTTTCCTAGAATAGCGGAGGTTTTTGGGGGTAGAGATCACACAACTGTGATGCATGCAGTTGAAAAAGTGAAGCACCAAATGACTGAGAAAGCTACAGTTTTTGAGCAAGTAAATGAATTGATTGGTCGAATTAAAATGGGTCCTGATACATCAAGTTCTTTTTCTAACCCTTCACAATTTCCAGGCTCTGCTAGCTATCCAGGAGCAATCTAGTGGATAACCTTGTGGATAACTGTGGATTATTTACCCTAAATAAGGGTATAACCTGGTTTAGTTACCTAACTAGTAACAACAACCTGTGGATAACTGTGGATAATATGTGGAGAAATTTATGTGGTCTCACCAGGAAAAACTATACTTTATCCACTTTCCACAGGCCTATAACTATTAATAACTTTCTTTTTACATTTAATAACTTTGGAGGAACAATATGAAAATTCAAATAGAGAAAGACACTTTTTTAGAAGCTCTACAAAGTGCGTCTCGCGCTGTATCAACCCGTGCAGGTGCGCTACCAGTACTTTCAGGCGTACAAATTGTCGCTCGTGGGAATGACGTAACAATTACAGGATCGGATTTAGATTTAACAATAAAAGTAAATGTAATGGCCCACACTCAAGGTGATGGAGCAGTAGTTTTAAGTGCTCGTCTTGTATCTGACATTGTTCGTTCATTAGAAGAAGGAACTGTGACTTTAGAAGTTAAAGATTCTTCAGCTACTCTTACATCTGGACGTTCAAGCTTTACATTAAGGACACTTAATGCTGATGAATACCCTCGTCTTAATGCAATAGAAGGTCAAGGCGTTCGAGTTGAAGCGCAAGCCTTCAATGAGGGATTAAAACAAGTTATTGTTGCAGCTAGCAAAGATGAAGCTAGACCAATTCTTTGTGGTGTTCTTTTGAGCTCAACTGAAAAAGGATTACGTTTTGTAGCTACTGATTCATACCGTTTAGCTCTTAGAGATGTTGAAGGTATCTCGATTCTTAAAACTGGCTCCTCAGTTTTAGTACCTGCAAAAGGCTTAAGTGAGGTTCAGAGATTATTAAATACCGGTGAAGTTGAGGTTGTATTAGGTGAAAGAGAAGTCAGTTTTTCTGTTGACAATGCAGTTATAACAATGCGACTTATCGAAGGAGATTACCCTAACTATGAACAACTTATTCCAAATGGATATCCAAATGTTGTAACTATTTCGAGAGATGCATTGGCAGAGGCAGTAAAACGTGTTCGCCTTGTTGCGCAAGATAGGAATTCACAACCAATTCGTCTATTAATGAAATCTGATGGTATTGAGCTTCGCCAAGTTGCTCAAGAAATTGGTGAAGCAAACGAATATGTAGATGCAAAGGTTGAAGGTACACAGATAGAGGTTGCTTTTAATTCAGAATATCTATTAGATGGGTTGGCTGCTTCTGGTAGTGAAGAAGTAATGATTGAAACTATTGATCCACTTAAACCAGCAACACTTAGAGGAACAGATCAAGAAACATTTACGTACCTTCTAATGCCTGTACGCGTCAGTTAGAAGATAACTAATGTACGTAACGTCTCTTCGTTTGAGAGATATTCGAATAATACAAAGTTGCGATATTGAATTTGATAAAGGTGTAACTGTTTTTGTTGGTGATAATGGCCAAGGAAAAACATCTATCCTTGAATCTATATATTGGACAAGCCATGCTAAAAGTTTTCGTCATGTAAATGTTGAAGACATAATAAGAAAAAACTGTGATAGTGCTAAAATTAACATTGAAATTACTGATGATCTACGGCCTCAAGATATAGATATAACTCTTAACAGGATCGGAAGAGACAATGTCCTGGTAAATGGGCAAAAATTACGAAAGAATAGTGATCTTTTAGATACACTACGAGTAAGCATTTTTACTCCTGATGACTTGGATATTATTAAAGGATCATCTGCACTTAGAAGAGAAGTATTAGATGACAACTTATTTCAGATTTCAAAAAAATATATTGCTGCAAGTAAAGACTATTCACGTTCTCTAAAACAAAAAAATGCATATTTGAAATCTGATGATTTCGATAAAGTTGTTATAGAAGTTTTAAACAATTCTTTGGTTGTTTCTGGTTCTGTGATTATTAAATCTCGGTTAGCAGCATTGAATAATTTTAGAAAAGTATTACAAGATGCTTATGACCATATTTCTGGAGAAAATTCACAAATACTTATTCGTTACATTTCGAAGATATTTTCAAACGATCATGGTGAAGACAAAGATCCAAATGAAGATATTTCTAATGAAGAACTACAAGCTGTTTTTTTATCTAAAATTGAAGAGTATTCTTCAATTGAATATCGACGTGGTCACAGTATAATTGGTCCACATCGAGACGATTTAGCGATATTTATTCATGGACGTGATTCAAGAACACAAGCTAGTCAAGGGGAACAAAGATCAATGGCTTTGGCCTTAAAAATGGCTTTTCACAGGCTTGTAACTCAAAAAACAGGAGATAACCCAATTTTATTGCTCGATGATGTATTTTCAGAGTTAGACCTTGGAAGGACCCATCGTTTGGTCGAATGCTTACCTGCAGCTCAAACTTTTGTCACTACTGCTACAGATATACCTGTAAGTCTTAAAGTAAGAGAAACTTTCAATGTATCAGCAGGCGTGGTAACTAAGTCAAAGATTAGTTAGGATTTAGATGTGGGAATGAGAAGAACTATAAAAGCATCTGAATTAGTTTTTTTAGAAAAGTATGAAAATGAAAGTCCAAAAACAACTCTTAGTATGAAAGATTGTGTAACTACTTTTTCAGAAACTTCTGTTGGAAATAGCGTTGTTGTCGTTTCAAATATCCATAGTATTTGGGATAAAATTGTTGGCACTGATACATCTCAACATGCAAAAGTACGACATGTACGCAATGGTGTCTTATATATTTCAGTTGATCATCCTGCTTGGTCTACGCAATTAAAATATATGCAATCAAGGATTATTTCAGAGATTTCTAAAGCATTACCAGACGAGGAAATTACTTCTATTCATATGTCAGTGAAAAGATCATAAAACTTTGTAGAAAATTCCATAAAAAATCATTATTTTTTTGGTTATTTTTGGTTGAAAAATATGGGTTCGCCAGCATTTTTCCTTTCATTTTCTGATAGTATTAGTTGTTCTAAAAAACACCAAAAAACGGAAATGAAAACATGGCATACGCAGCAAAAGATATAACCGTTCTAAAAGGCCTAGAACCAGTGCGAGAGCGCCCTGGAATGTATATAGGTTCTACAGGCCCAACAGGGTTGCACCACTTGGTATACGAGATCGTAGATAACTCCGTTGACGAAGCAATGGCAGGGCATTGTAGTGAAATTAATGTTGTTATCCATAGTGATGGTAGTTGTTCCGTTCAAGATAACGGTCGGGGTATTCCAGTTGATCCTCACCCAGAATATGAAGGAATGTCAGCTGCTGAAGTTGTTTTAACTGTTCTCCATGCTGGTGGAAAATTTGGTGGTGAAGGATACAAGATTTCTGGTGGACTTCATGGTGTGGGAAGTTCTGTGGTTAATGCACTTTCATCACAAATGGATTTACGAATTGATCGAGATGGAGCAATCCACACACTCACGTTTAAAGATGGAGGTAAGCCACAAGGTTCTTTGCAACAAGAAGGAACTAGCGATAAAACAGGAACATTAATTCGATTTTGGCCAGATGAAACAATTTTTGAATCGATTGATTTCAATGCACGAACCCTTATAGAGCGTTTACGAGAAATGGCTTTCTTGAATCGTGGATTAAAAATTACTTTTACCGATGAAAGACCAGAAGAAAAAATCGAGCATGAATTCTTGTATGAAGGTGGAATTAAAGATTTTGTTATTCACCTTAACTCGTCAAAAGAAGCACTTTTTGATGATGTGATCCACTTTACAGAATCGGGAGAAAGTTCAGAAGTAGATATAGCAATGCAGTGGAATAATGGCTACAACGAAGGTCTACACAGTTTTGCGAATAATATCGCCACTACTGAAGGCGGAATGCATGAAGAAGGTTTTAGAAAGGCTTTAACTAACGCTTTAAATAAATATGCCAGAGGTAAAGGGTTCTTAAAAGAGAAAGATGAAAACCTTACAGGTGAAGATATTAGAGAAGGTTTAACAGCAATTATTTCGGTAAAACTTTCTACACCTCAATTTGAAGGCCAAACAAAAACAAAACTTGGTAATACTGAGATGCGTTCATTGGTAGAAAAATCAACTAATGAAAGATTACGGGACTGGCTAGAAGAACACCCAAACGAATCTAAAGTTGTCGTTACAAAAATCTTAAAGGCAGCAGAAGCTCGCCAAGCTGCACATAAAGCAAGAGATCTGACTCGTAGAAAGTCTGCACTAGAAGGTGCAGGATTACCAGGAAAACTTGCAGACTGTTCATCTAAAGATGCAGCAGAATCAGAAATTTTTATTGTAGAGGGAAACTCTGCAGGCTCTTCAGCAAAAGATGCACGTGATCCTCGAACACAAGCAATCTTGCCAATCAGAGGAAAAATCCTAAACGTTGAACGAGCACGTCTCGATAAAATGCTTAAAAACCAAGAAATTCAGGCTTTAATACAAGCCATTGGTGCAGGTTTTGCAGACGATTTTGATATCGAAAAAGCTCGTTATCATAAGATAATAATTCTTGCAGATGCTGATGTTGATGGTTCACACATTAGAACATTGATACTTACCTTTTTGTTTAGACAAATGCGTCCATTGGTTGAAGCTGGATATGTTTATGCAGCACAACCTCCACTTTTTTCTGCCGTTATAGGAAAGACAAAAACATACATTAAAGATGAAGCTGCACTTGCAGATTTTTTGGCAAATAATGAAGGTAAGAAACCAGAAATACAAAGACTAAAAGGTCTTGGTGAAATGGACTTCCATGAGTTATGGACAACAACTATGGATCCAAACCAGAGAACATTGCTCCAAATCACTGTTGAACAAGCAGCACTTGCAGACGAAGCATGTTCAGTACTTATGGGTGAAAACGTTGAACTTAGAAAAGCATTTATACAAAACAATGCTAAAGATGTTCGCTTCTTAGATATTTAATAACAAGGAATAATAATGGCTGACGAAAATAATAACGAC
Organism: Actinomycetota bacterium; assembly: GCA_963169585.1. GTDB lineage: Bacteria > Actinomycetota > Acidimicrobiia > IMCC26256 > JAGPDB01 > JAGPDB01. The sequence continues at coordinate 31,636 of CAUJDU010000086.1, forward strand.
AATTCTTCTACCAACGAAGAAGTAGATATCACAGACTCCAACGTGTTGGTTTCAATTGAACCTATTGCAATCCAAGAAGAGATGGAACGTTCATTTCTTGACTACGCGATGTCGGTTATTGTTTCTCGTGCTTTGCCAGATGCACGTGATGGCCTAAAACCTGTGCATAGAAGAATTCTTTATGGAATGCACGATGCTGGATTGCGTCCAGATCGTCCATATACAAAATGTGCTCAAGTTGTCGGTGCGGTTATGGGTAAATACCACCCCCATGGAGACAGTGCTATTTATGATGCGTTAGCTAGAATGGTGCAAGACTTTTCTCTACGCCATCCACTGATTGATGGTCACGGAGCTTTTGGTTCTCCAGACCCTGATTCGCAACCTGCAGCTATGCGTTACACAGAATGTCGAATGGCTCCGCTAGCCATGCAGATGTTGACAGGACTAGATGAAGACACAGTTGATTTTGTTGACACATATGATGGAAAAGAACGAGAACCAGTTGTCCTACCTTCCCGTTTTCCAAACCTTTTAGTTAATGGTAGCCAGGGTATTGCAGTTGGAATGGCAACTAATATTCCTCCACATAATCTCGGTGAAGTAATCGACGCTGTTTTACACACTATAGATAATCCAGATGCAACACCTGATGATTTAATGGAATTTGTTAAAGGGCCAGACTTTCCAACTGGTGCAATTATTCTCGGACGCCAAGGAATACTCGACGCATATAGAACAGGGCGCGGATCTATAAAAATGCGTGCTGTTGCTGAAATTGTTGAAGGAAAAAATAACTCATCGATTGTCGTTAGTGAACTGCCATATCAAACCGCAGTTGAAACAATTGAAAAGAAAATTGCTGAATTGGTTAACAATCATGATTTAGAAGGAATCCGTGGTCTACGGAACGAATCAGCGAAAGGTAAAACACGGTTAGTTATCGAACTTAAACGTGATGCTAACGCAAATGTTGTTTTGAATAACTTATACAAACAAACTCCAATGCAAACAAGCTTTGGAGCAAATATGTTGGCTTTAGTTGACGGTATTCCACGTATGTTGAACTTAGCTCAAGCCATTAGCGCATATGTTGAGCACCAAAAAGAGGTAATCACAAGAAGAAGTCAATTTAGACTTCAAAAAGCTCTAGATCGTTCCCATATTGTTGAAGGGTTATTACGCGCACTTGACATGCTAGATGCAGTAATTGCAACAATTCGAGGAAGCCAAACGGTTGAGCAAGCTAGAAATGCCCTTATCGCAGCTCCTTTTGATTTTTCAGAAATTCAAGCAAACCATATCTTAGATATGCCGCTTCGAAGACTTACTGGTCTTGAATTACAAAAACTTAACGATGAATATGATGAGCTTCAAAATACTATTTCTTCACTGAGAGCTATTTTAGAAGACGAAGGAAAACTTAAAGTTGTAATTAAAGAAGAAATAACAGCTATTAAAGAACAATTTGCTACTCCTAGAAGAAGTGAAATCACTGCAGATGCTTCAGAGATAAATGTTCTTGATCTGATTGAAGACGAAGAACTAGTTGTAATGCTAAGTAAAGGTGGTTACATAAAAACTGTTGCCATGGATGCATTTAAAACTCAAGGCCGTGGAGGTCGAGGCGTTTCTGGTGGTAAGTTGAAAGATGAAGATTATGTAACCCATCTACTTACTGCTACTGCACACTCTTATCTTTTATTTTTTACAAACAGAGGAAAAGTATATCGATTACGTGCCCATGAAATTCCGATGAAAGAAAGAACTTCTCGTGGTGTTGCACTGGTTAATCTACTTTCATTAGATGCAGACGAATTTGTTCAAGCAATCATTGATACGAGAACTTACGAAGATGGTTCGTATTTATTGTTTGCCACAAAGCACGGTATCGTTAAAAAGACACGGATGAATGATTACGACACCAGAATTTCTGGAGGTTTAATTGCTGTTAGTTTGCGTGATGGAGATGAACTAGTGGCTGTTGTGCAGACAAACGGAGAAAATGATATTTTCTTAACTTCACATAATGGTATGACTATTCGATTTAGCGAAAATGATGTACGTTCAATGGGTAGAAATGCTTCTGGGGTTAGGGGTATGAAACTCAAAAGCGAAGAAGACTATGTCGTAGGGTGTGATGTTGCGCGTCCAGGTGCAGTGATGCTTTACGTTTCTTCACAAGGATACGGAAAACGAACAGAACAAGATGCTTTCAATACTCAAGGCCGCGGCGGCCAGGGAGTTAGAGGAGTAAAAGTATCTCTTGAACGCGGAAATGTTGTGGCGGCTTTTAGCGTCGATGAATCTGATGAAGTACTTGTGTTCTCTAGTGCAGGAAATATTATTCGAACAAATGTGTCTGATATTTCTCTACAAGGAAGAGCAGCTAGCGGCGTTAGGGTCGCCCGACCAGGTCAAGATGAACAGATTGTTGCAGTTGCTAGAGTGTTAGAACGAGACGACAAGGAAGCCAGTGAAACAGGAGTAGCCCAAGACAACGAGTCAGGAAACGAAAACTAACTATAATTAATTTCGTATCGAAAATTAAATAGGAAAAACATTGCCAGCAAAAACAACTACCGTAAAACGGCCAGTCCGAAAAAAGCCAAGTGCTGCATCGAAACAGCTTTCAACGCGGGTACGTAAAGAGCGAAGTTATCGACAAATGATCGGGCGGATCGATATTTTCTCGGTGCTGAAAGTATCTTTATGTTTCCATACAGCAGCTATGCTCGTTACAGTCGTGGCTATGATCGTTTGCTGGTGGGTAGCGAGTGCAGTTGGGTTAGTGAAAAATTTTGAGAAATTTTTAGGTACAGTTTTTGAGATTGATAAATTTTCTTTCTTCGACTTTGGGGTACTTCAAGGTGTATTAATGATTGGATTCGTCTTCGTTGCAATAATGACCATTCTTAGTGTTATGACCGCTGCTTTTTATAATGTATTTGCGGAAGCTGTCGGTGGTATAGAAGTCTATGTTGTAGAAGAAACAGCAGGTGCAAAAGTCTAAATTCCTATAAAATTTTACTTGTATTAGGCTCAATATCGGCCTGTTGATGCTCTCGTGCTACGCTTTTCTCTCTTAAGTTAATCTCAGTTGGCTTAGGGGCTATAGCTCAGTCGGTTAGAGCGCATCTCTGATAAGGATGAGGTCACAAGTTCGATTCTTGTTAGCCCCACAGAACCTATTGTCGGAACACCGGCAGAGCCGGATATTCCTCGCGGTCGCTCCTCCGGTCGCTTCCTGTGATGCTGAATTTATTGTTATCACGAAGGCTTCAAAAGTAAATCATGCCTTCATCTAACGAACATTTGCAGAGAATGAGAAGACCTTAGGCTTCGAATGTCCCGTAGGGCTCGAAACGCGAGTGATGAAAGCATGATTTACTTTTGGCTGACGTGGATTAGAATCAATTTCTAATGAGAAGATATCAGCGAGGAATTATAGTTACATTTTTAGGGCTTTTAGCTACTACGTTTGTAAAAGTTATAGGAAAAGATTCACCGAAGACTAAACAGGGTGGATGGGTCGTTCTTAGTCCTCCAGATTTTGAGGATTAGGTATGCTTTCCAAGTTTTTTGCAACCTTAGATCCGCAAATTGCCTTACCTACTATTTTGTTGGTCGGATGTGGATCTGTGGGTGAAAGTGTTGTGAAGACATTTGTAAATAATGCACCTCATGAAGACACAAAAATGTATGTCACTGATAGCGATAAAGAACGAGCCCGTAAATTAAGTGAATATCGGCTGAGTTCAATCACTCCTATACGGTGGCGTTCTGCGCACGATACTCCAGACGATGTAGATGTAATAATTGTTGCAGTTGATAGAACTTCGGAAGAAAAGATTATTGATCGATTAGCGCTAGCGAAAAAACCATTCATTACGATGTCTGATGATTCTTCTATTTTTGATGCCTATGAAGATTATGAAGATGAGTTCAGCGCGTCGAATACTTATGGAGTTATTGGAGCTGGTTTAGTGCCAGGGATAAGTGAGGTCTTAGCTAAATTTTATTCGCAACGTTTCGATCGACTGTTAGATATATCAGTTGACCGCATTGGCTTCGTTTCACCAGCATCGTTAGATAGTGTGAAATCGGCTAGAAGGGAATCTCCGCTTTGTGTGCGTGACGGTATTGTTTCTGATTCAAAAAGAGACGCAGGGACAACTTTAACTTGGTTTCCTAGTCCGATTAATTATCGAGAATGTCAAAGTGTTTCTACTGGCGTCATTCAGCTGCTTAAGGAGTTCCCAGGGGTACATAATCTAACTGTTCGTTTTGCAGAACCAATCCTTCCAACGTTTAGCGAAAGAGTAAAAAATGTTGTA